>JBLGAR010000003.1:0-92605 GCA_047612385.1 Cryomorphaceae bacterium
CAATGCGCCGCCAGGATGAGAAAAGGCAAAATCTTCGGCGGTAAACCCGCGCGCTTCGAGAAGGGCGATAGCAATAGCATCTCCCATGACCAAGGCCGTGGTTGTGCTGGAGGTGGGCGCAAGGTCAAGAGGGCAAGCTTCGGTAGTAACCCCTGTGTCCAGATGCGCGTCTGACGCTAGTGCCAGGACCGATTGGGGGTTTCCTGTCATGCTGATAAGGGGGATGCCCATTCGTTTTATCATGGGCAGTAAGCTCGTTATTTCGGCGACCGTACCACTGTTCGATAATGCAATAACGCTGTCGTGTGCGGTAATCATTCCCATGTCACCGTGGCTCGCTTCGCCGGGGTGGACAAAGTGTGCTGGTGTACCTGTGCTCGATAGTGTCGCTGCAATTTTGCGTGCCACATGGCCGGATTTACCCATACCAATGACGATGACCCGCCCAGAGGTCTTTAGCAAAATCTCGCAAGCCGACACAAAACTATCACCTACCCTGTCTTCGAGTGCGGCGACAGCTGCGGCCTCCATGCTAATGGTGCGTTTTGCTGAGGTGATGTAGCTAATAGTTTTTGACTCTGACATGGGGTGGGACCCTGACTATATCGTGAGAAACAGCCAGTAATAGTACAGTGCGTACATTGAGACTAATAGCCAGCCGACTGAGCGACCAATGTAGGAATGCCCCTCTGGGGCAATGCTGCGACGCCTACCCACGTAAAGCGCCAGTGCCAGCAACAGCATTGCGATCGACATTGCCGGGTAATCTCGTGTCATTACAGCCGGGTCCAGCACCTCGGGGGCGATTAGGCCCGGTATCGACATAACCCCCAATAAGTTAAAAAGATTGGATCCGATGACGTTTCCAAGGGCAATCTCCGCATGACCGCGCAGGGCGCTGGCAATGGTGGCTGCCAATTCGGGTAAGCTCGTTCCGACCGCAACAACGGTCAAGCCGATCACCATCTTAGAAACACCCAGTTCGCCCGCGACGTCGACAGCGCCCCAAACCAAAAGACGCGAGCTAATGATCAGCAGGGTCAGCCCCAGCAAAAATATCAGCCAGGCCTTAAAGGGCTTGAAGTGAGGTAGAGGCTCGTCTTCTGCCTCTTCGACCAAAGTGCTGTCGTGAGATTGGCTGCGCACCATTTGGACCAGAATAAAGACTAGTGCGGAGATCATCAGGTAGCCATCGAGCCGTGAAAGTTCTCCATCGAGCAATAGCAGCGCTATGGCCGCTGTGACAAAGAGCAAGGTGGGCATTTCTTGCGCCATGCATTTGGAGTGCACATAAAGTGGCGCAACTAGAACAGCCACACCCAGTACTAAGCCGACGTTGGCAATGTTGGAACCGATGGAATTCCCAATTGCCAACTCGCCCGCGCCCGCCATGGTCGCGGTAATAGCGACAAGCACTTCGGGCGCTGATGTGCCAAGTGAAACGATGGTCAGGCCGATAAGTGTCGGCGACATACCGACGTTTTCTGCAATTGATGCGGCGCCAGCCACGAACAAATCGGCGCTCCAGATCAGAACAACAAAACCGACCAAAATGGCGAGGGCGGCTATCACCATATACGCTGTATTCCTGTTACAGTACGCTCCTTGCAGAATGATTGAACTGCTGGCGTACTACTGTTGTCTTAGGGGTGCGGTAGCTACGATTATCATAGCTTGCGTAGCATAACCCACGAGAGGCAGGATTATACATAGCTACGGCAGTCTTGATACCAGAAATTGGAGTTAGTGGAGAGTTTTAAATATGTCAGCTTATAGAAAAATTGGGATTATCGCAGGCTTGTGGATGTTGGGTGCTCAATCATTTGCCCAGGATCTGGCGTCAGCAGAAGAACCCATTCTTACAGCACATGCTATTGTCAGTGACGCGAGTGAACGCGTGATGCAAGTGGTAGAAGCCGCGAGTGAGTACGCCGATACAGATCCACAGCGATATTACGAGGCGGTTCATGAAGTCCTCGATCCTGTCATTGATTATCGTGGGTTTGCGCGCAGTGTGATGGGCGCCTACGCCAGTTCCGAGCGATATCAATCTTTAGACGAGGAGGGTCGAAAAGAGTTGCGTGATCAATTGGAACGTTTTATAGAGGTGATGCGCAAAGGATTGGTTAAAACCTATGGCAAGGGTCTACTGGCATTCAGTGGCAGTAAGATCGAGGTCGTCGCGCCACCCGAGGAGGAAGCCGCTTCCTCCCGCGCGACGGTGCAGCAGTTGATCTATTCTGACCAGCCAGAGCCCTATGTCGTGATGTATCAGATGGGGAAAAACAAATCCGGGGTGTGGAAGTTGCGCAACGTCATAATAGAAACTGTCAATCTCGGCGAAATCTATAAGAATCAATTTCAAGCGGCGGCGCGCAAGCATGACGGCGACCTTAATACAGTCATCGAAGGCTGGGCGTCTATTGATGTCGAAACCTGATTAGAACCAACCGTTGCGCACTCTGCGCGACATTCATCGGTCGCTATCCGACGCGTTTTCTCCTAGAATGCCGCCTTTTCCATTCATTCGGGGATGGAGTATTGCTAAGGAGAAAAAAAATGGATGCAGCTATTGTTCAATCTTTGCTGGATGCGCACTTCAAAGACTGCGATATCACGGTGGAAGGCGAGGGTAGCCATTACGATATTCGGGTGATTGGAGAGGTTTTTGCAGGGCTCCGCGCCGTGGCTAAGCAGCAGCTGGTTTACGCTGCTCTGAATGAACACATTGCAGATGGATCTATCCACGCTGTTAATATACGAACTTATACCCCGGAAGAATGGCGGGTCAAAAGCGGCGCCTAGAGCGCTGCCATACGTGGAGAAATCGTGGACAAATTAGTCATTCAAGGTGGCGCGCGGATCGATGGTGAGTTGCGTATTTCAGGGGCAAAAAATGCTGCCTTGCCTATTATCGCTGCCACTTTATTGGCGGATGAACCTATCACCATCAGGAATCTACCCCATCTGCAGGATGTCACCACGATGATCGAGTTGCTCGGCTGTATGGGTGTGGAATTGGTCATTGACGAAAAGTTGAGCTTGGAAGTTAACGCAAACACCATCTCTGAATTTTCTGCTCCCTACGAGCTCGTCAAGACGATGCGTGCCTCTATTTTGGTGATGGGCCCGATGTTGGCTAGGCACGGTAAAGCTCATATTTCCTTTCCCGGTGGCTGTGCCATTGGTAGCCGCCCGGTTGACTTGCACCTTCAGGGGCTTGAGGCAATGGGCGCGACCATTACGATTGACGGTGGGTACATCAATGCGGAGATAGACGGCCGATTGCAAGGCGCGCATATTGTTATGGAAGTCGTCACCGTCGGAGGTACTGAGAACTTGCTGATGGCGGCCACTTTGGCGCAGGGTCAGACAATTTTGGAAAACGCTGCAAGAGAACCCGAAGTCGTGGATTTGGCGAAGTGCCTTATCGCGATGGGCGCGAAGATTTCCGGGCATGGTACTGACAAAATCGTAGTTGAAGGGGTAGAACGACTCCACGGCTGTGTCTACGATGTCATGCCGGACCGTATCGAAACAGGTACTTATCTGGTCGCTGCAGCGGCGACGCGCGGTCGAATCAAACTTCGAGATACCTGCACCGACAATCTGGATGTGGTGTTGCAAAAGTTGGAAGAAGCGGGAGCAAAAATTACCCTGGGCGACGATTGGATAGAGTTGGATATGGAGGGGCGCCGACCCAAAGCGGTCAGCATCAAAACGGCACCTTACCCTGGTTTCCCCACCGATATGCAGGCTCAGTTTACGGCAATGAATGCCATTGCAGATGGAACCAGCACGGTCACTGAAACCGTGTTTGAAAATCGCTTGATACAAACCTATGAAATGAATCGAATGGGCGCGAAAATTGTCATCGAGGGAAATACTGCGATTATTACCGGGCAAGAAGTTTTGCAAGGTGCTCCAGTGATGGCGACTGATCTTCGAGCTTCGGCCAGTTTGGTGATAGCGGGCTTAGTGGCAAATGGTAAAACGGTCATAGATCGTATCTACCATATTGATCGTGGGTACGAGCGCATAGAAGAGAAGCTGCATCTATTGGGTGCAGATATTCAGCGAATAGCGGGTTGATGGGGCCGGGAACGCCGGTGCGTTTACTATGACGGATAAACTGACAATAGCGCTGACTAAAGGGCGTATCTTAAAAGAAACTCTTCCTCTACTGGCGAGTGCCGGTATAGAGCCGACTGAGGATCTTTATAGTAGCCGCAAGCTAATATTTGCGACAACCGTTCCCGGTATTCAGCTGGTTATCATACGAGGAACAGATGTGCCCACCTATGTGCGCCACGGAGCGGCTGATATGGGCGTGGTCGGCAAGGATATTCTTCTTGAGCACGGGGCCGACGGCTTGTACGAGCCACTGGACCTGGGCATCGCGCGGTGTCGATTAATGACCGCAGGTCCTGTGGGCTGGAGAAGTAATTCCTCGCGTGTCCGCGTCGCCACCAAGTTTCCCAATATTGCCAGGCGACATTTTGCTCGCCAAGGCGTGCACGCCGAGGTCATAAAGCTCTATGGGGCAATGGAATTGGCGCCGCTTATGGACTTGTGTGATTTGATTGTGGATATCGTCGACACTGGAAATACCTTGCGCGCCAACGGTATGGAGCCCATCGATGAGATCGCTTCAATTAGCTCACGCCTGGTCGTCAATAAAGCGGCGATGCGTTCTCGCCATGCGCCTGTCATGCAGGTGATAGAGACGCTCTCCGAGATTTTAGGTAAATAGAGGTTAGCCTGGGTATGCAAATACAGCGCTTGGATACTAGCGAGCCGCAGTTCTTTGATCAGCTGGCTGAATTGACTAATTGGCATGAAGCAATGGATGCCGGCGTAGAGTCAGTGGTGGATGAAATTATTGCTGATGTTATCGCCAGAGGCGATGCCGCTGTGCTGGAATACACTGCCAGATTTGACCGTGTTTGCGAGAACTCAGTGGCTGCGCTGGAAGTGTCTGCCGAGCGGATGCTGCAGGCCTTGGAGGCTATAGAACCTCGTGAGAGAGAGGCCCTGGAGCAAGCCGCTGCCAGAATCAGAAGCTTTCACGAGCATCAGGTTCAGGACAGTTGGCGTTACACCGACGAGCAGGGCAATGTGCTGGGACAAAGAGTGACCCCGATTGCACGCGCGGGAGTTTATGTTCCCGGTGGGAAGGCGAGTTACCCATCTTCAGTTTTGATGAATGTGCTGCCGGCTAAAGTCGCCAGGGTTGGTGAGGTAGTGATGGTCGTCCCCGCTCCCGATGGAAAACTAAGCGAGCTGGTACTTGCCGCTGCACAGATAGCTGGGGTGGACCGACTGTTTAAAATTGGCGGTGCTCAGGCAGTCGCAGCAATGGCATATGGCACGGAGACCGTTCCCCAGGTCGACAAGATTGTCGGGCCGGGTAATAGCTATGTAGCGACTGCCAAGCGCAAGGTCTTTGGCCAGGTGGGAATCGACATGGTGGCTGGCCCCTCTGAAATTTTGATCGTTTGCGATGGAAATACTGATCCCGATTGGGTTGCCATGGATATGTTTGCTCAGAGCGAGCACGACGAAAATGCCCAGGCAATTCTCCTGTGTCCCGATGCTAATTATCTCAGTGCTGTGTCGGCTAGTATTGATCGCCTTCTACCTTCTATGGAGCGCAAGGAAGTGATCGCTGCCTCTTTGGCTGGTAGAGGGGCTTTGATCAAAACCAGGGACTTGAAAGATGCCATAGTCGTGAGCAATCGCATCGCTCCCGAACACCTGGAACTATCGGTTGAAGATCCAGAGGCACTGCTTTCCCTGGTCGAGCATGCAGGCGCTATTTTTATGGGGCCCTACACTAGTGAATCCCTTGGTGATTACTGTGCTGGTCCCAACCACGTGCTGCCTACCTGGCGTACAGCTCGGTTTTCTTCTCCGCTGGGGGTTTACGATTTCCAGAAGCGCAGCTCAATTATCATGTGTAGCGACAGCGGTGTTCAAAAACTGGGCAAAATTACGTCGGTACTGGCGCGAGGTGAATCTTTAACGGCCCACGCTCGTAGTGCGGAGTTGCGATTAAAAGATCCGCTCTAGCTAGGATTCGTTTCTAGATTGTCGGAGGCTGCCAACGATCGCTTGTAAATCAATCGATTGCTGGTTTCTTTGCACGGTCACACTGACTTTATCTCCTGGGCGCAGCATTGCTATTTGGTGCATCGTTAGCCTGCCATCGATGACAGGCTCGCTATCTATGTGTGTGATGATATCGCTTAAAGCGATCCCCGCTTTTTGTGCCGGGCTTCCCTGGGCCACAGCCGTCACAACGAGAGCTTGCCCCTGGGTATTGTCGTTTTGAATTTGTCGTACGGGTTCTACTCTTACGCCTAACCAACCCCTGATGACCTCACCATATTCGATCAGATCGTCCATTACGAAAACCGCAAGGTTCGCCGGTATGGCAAGGCCAATGCCAATACCTGTGGCAGTTGTTCTGCTTTGGCCGGGGGTGGTGTAGATAAGCGTATTGATGCCTAAAAGCCTTCCCTTTGTGTCAATCAGCGCACCACCGGAATTACCCAGGTGAATGGAGGCATCCGTTTGAATGTAATCTTCATAGGTGCTTGCTTGCAATCCACTGCGGCCCAGCGCCGAAACAATACCCTGTGTCACGGAGTGGCCAAAGCCTAATGGGTTGCCTATGGCCAACACCACATCGCCGACACGAATAGCATTTGAATCACCGGGCACGATGGGCTGCAAGTCTGGCAGTTCTATCTTTAGAACTGCCAGGTCAGTCGCCTGATCGGTGCCGACGACAACCGCGTTAGTAGATCGCCCATCCACTAGTAGAACGCGAATTTGGTCAGCGCCTGCAATGACGTGGTTATTGGTGAGTATATGTCCCTCGGGGGACATGATGACTCCGGAGCCCAGTGAATCCTCTGTCCGCTGACGAGGGGTCTGAGTGGGTGCAATGTTTCGGAAAAACGAGTCACTCAACATCGGGTTCTGGGTAGAGCGTACGAGCGTTTTAGTATAGATGTTGACAACAGAAGGGCTGGCAGCATTTACCGCCGGAGAATAGCTCGACACGCCAGTGCTTTGCGAGGTGCGGGTATCGAGTCCCGGCAACGCCAGGCGATCCAGAATGACTAAGGCGGCCAATATCCCGGCTATTGTTGGCCAAGTGATAAACCTCAGGACGCTGCTCATAGGTGATCCATAGAGTGTTTGGTCATGCCTGCTGCGAGCGCCTCCGGGGCTTAATGTTTGCGGAGGCATTGTATATGATGCAAGGCGACGACGAACAGTACTGATACGCTAACGCTTTGGAAATTGGCAATATGACAACGACCCTGATCGAACTCCAACACTCTCTAGACGAGCTACTGACTCCTTCGAAGTTCAATGATTACTGCCCCAACGGTTTGCAAGTTGAAGGACGGTCCGAAGTGCGCTTGTTGGTAACGGGTGTTACAGCCAGTCTTGCGTTGATTGAAGAGGCGGTGCGATTGAAAGCGGACGCCATATTGGTGCACCACGGATTCTTTTGGAAAGGAGAAAGCCCTATCGTCAAAGGAATGAAGCGGCGACGAATGGCGGCCTTGTTAGCAAATGAGCTCAGCCTGTTGGCCTATCATCTTCCACTCGATGCCCATCCGAGTTTAGGCAACAATGCTTGCCTGGGCAGGCTTATGGGGTTTGATGAGTGGGTTGCAGTGGGTGCTGGCGGCCTTGTGAGTGTCGGCGAGCTGGCAGAGCCGATTACCGCCAAGGGCATGCTGCAGCGTCTAAGGGCGCTCACAGGCCGGGAGCCGCTTCATATCGGCGATGCAACTGAGCTAGTGCGTAAAATCGCATGGTGTACAGGAGCTGCTCAAGGATATATCGAAGAAGCTGTCGCAGCCGGTGCCGACATGTATATAACCGGCGAAGCCTCAGAGCAAACGGTTCATGTAGCTCGAGAAGAGGGGATTCACTTCGTCGCTGCGGGCCATCACGCTACTGAAAGGTACGGTGTCCAAGCCGTTGGCGAGCATCTGGCGCAAGCATTTAATCTTGAACATCGGTTTGTGGATATAGACAATCCAGTGTAAGCCTGTCAATTCAGGATTTTTGCGCAGTTCAACCGAGTCTACGGTTTCTCTGGAGCGTGCGCAGCTGCCGCAGCCGCTTCTGACTTGACTCTCTCCAGGCCAAACTCCTCGTTAAGCATGCCGGTTTCGTTGGGTGAGGATTTAGGGGCGTAATCAAGCGGCGGTTGAATGTCGGCTAAGCGCCCAGGTATTTCTGTGCTTGCATTGTAGCCATCAATCTTTTCCAAAAATACAGGGCCGTGTCCCTCGCAGAGGGTGGCAGCACCCTTTGCTAGCTGATCGTGAACGTCGCGATAACTTTCGGTGAGTTTGTTCAGCAATACCGCGGTATCACTGAAGTGCTCCACGACATCATCTTCGTAAGATTTCTTGTCCTGTAAAGCCTGGTCGAGCTTGGTCTCAAGTTCACGGTTTTTCTGGCCCTGGGGAGACATACGGCGGCCGGTCAATATTCCCAGGCCCAAACTGACAAAGAGTAAAATGGCGCCGCCTAGCAAGACCGCATTCAAACTGTACACAGATGATTCCCCACGAAAGCTTTTAACAGGTGGAGGATTATACCCAAAATATGCTCATGACTATAGCATTTGCATAGCACTTAAATGGCACCGGCATTGCAGTGGTGGAATACCCCTCCGTGAAGAGTCCGACGTTGCCAAGCCTTGGGGCAATCGCTAAAGTGTGCCACATTTCCTCCGGGCGGCCGGAGGTTCAACTTGATGAGGGCTTTAGCAGTTTGAGCGATTCCAACCTTTCTCCGTTGCAGCGATATCAGCTGGACTTGCAGCGCGAGGACTTCTCTTACGATGTCGCTCAGGAGCAAGCGGTGGCGCTGCTGCAAGATCTTTACGAGCGGTTGCTGGCAAAGGAGCAGCTGCGGAATATCGGTATGGGTGGCTTGCGGAGGTTTTTCAAAAAGGAGCGCCTAGAGCCCGAGATCGGATTGTATCTGTGGGGTGGGGTAGGGCGTGGGAAAACCTACCTGGTAGATACATTCTATGACTGCGTGCCCTATCCCGAAAAACTGCGAGTCCATTTCCACCGATTTATGCAGCGAGTTCAGTCCGAGCTGGCGAAGCTGGAGGGGCAGAAAAACCCTTTGGACAGTGTTGCGGACATCTTTGCGTCCGAGGCCAGGGTTATTTGTTTTGACGAGTTTTTTGTTACGGATATTGCCGATGCCATGATATTAGGTGGTTTGATGGAAGCCTTGTTCGAGCGTGGAGTTACTTTGGTTGCGACATCAAATATTGTGCCTGCGAATCTGTATGAAAATGGTTTGCAGCGGCAGCGTTTTTTGCCCGCGATCGCCTTGATAGAACGTTATACCAAGGTCGTTAATGTCGATGCGGGAGTCGATTATCGCCTGCGTGCTCTCGAGCAGGCCGAGCTGTTTCACTACCCTTTGGACGATGAGGCCACAGTGTCTTTGCAAACAAGTTTCGAGCGTCTGGCTCCTGAACCGGGCAAGCGCTGGGAGAAAGTAGAGGTCAACGGCCGATATTTGAGCACCGTTTGCCTGGCCGATGACGTTGTATGGTTCGACTTTGCAGAATTATGTGATGGGCCTCGCTCGCAAAATGACTACATTGAACTCGCCAGGGTCTATCACGCAGTTTTGATTGCCAATGTGCCCCAAATGGGCGTAGACAGTGACGATCAGGCGCGTCGCTTTGTCAATTTGGTGGACGAATTCTATGATCGGAGTGTTAAACTGGTGATTACCGCCGCGGTTTCTCTGCTTGATCTCTACTCCGGTGGAAGGCTGGAATTTGAGTTCCAGAGAACGGTCTCCAGGCTGCAAGAAATGCAATCTCATGAGTATTTGGCCAGGGAGCACAAGCCCTGATATTCTGCCTGTGATAGAGGCGTCGCCAAATATTGTATGTGATTCTCCTAAGTGCTGATTTTTCTTTGCTATTTCCAGTGAAGATTAGCTTGAAATAGGTCTCAGCATTGATTAGTATTCGCGTCCTTGAAATTGGACACATCCACGAGACAGATTCAGATGAAAACTTTTAGTGCCAAGGCAGAAGATGTAGCCCGCGACTGGTTCATAGTCGACGCTGCTGATAAGACTTTAGGGCGTCTGGCGAGTGAAATAGCTCACCGTCTGCGCGGCAAGCACAAGGCGGAATACACTCCCCATGTTGATACAGGTGACTACATTGTTGTCATCAATTGCGAGAAGGTCCGTGTGACCGGCGCAAAGGCTACCGACAAGATGTACTATCACCACACAGGGTACATCGGGGGCATTAAGTCAATTTCTTTCGAAAAGTTGATCGACAAAGCCCCTGAGCGAGTGATCCAGAGCGCGGTTAAAGGCATGCTGCCTCGCAATCCTCTGGGGCGCGCAATGTTCAAAAAATTAAAAGTGTATGCTGGCGATACACATCCACATGCGGCGCAACAGCCACAAGCTCTGAATATTTAACGGATATAATATATGTCAGCTACTCAATACTATGGAACAGGGCGTCGTAAGACTTCCACTGCTCGGGTTTTCCTTCAGAACGGTGGTGGCAATGTCACTGTAAATCAACGCCCTCTGGATGAGTACTTTGGTCGCCAGGTTGCTCGCATGATCGTGCGCCAGCCTTTGGAGCTCGTTGAGCTTGGTGACAAGTTTGATATTAATATCACTGTCGCCGGTGGCGGAAGCTTTGGTCAGGCCGGTGCGATTCGCCACGGGATTACCCGTGCTTTGTTGCAATATGACGAGTCGTTGCGTGGCACATTGAGGACGGCAGGGTATGTCACTCGTGATGCGCGCCAAGTCGAGCGTAAGAAAGTAGGTCTTCGCAAGGCCCGTAAGAAGCCTCAGTTCTCCAAGCGGTAATCTTCGGGCAGATCTCGTTTCACGAGATGTGTCAGTGCCAAGAAAACGTCCGGGTTTATGCGCAGTCCGGGCGTTTTTTTATGTCCGTGACACCGGCTGGACAGCCGCACTGAACCGCCGGAAAGTCAGTAATATCAGGGGTTTTCCTTGTAACAACTGGGTAAAATCATTACCATTTGCACCGCTTGTAACGACTGGCCTCCGGAAGCCATAATCGGCAGACTGTAGACTTGCAATTAGGGGAGAAAAGCATGAGTAGCGATGGCGTAAACACCGGTAGGAGACGATTTCTAACCGCTGCAACGAGCGCTGTAGGTATTGCTGGTGCCGTCGGTATAGCGGTGCCATTTGTTGGTTCATGGAACCCTTCAGCCAAAGCCAAAGCCGCAGGTGCTCCTGTGAAGCACGATATCGGTAACTTAGAGCCCGGGCAGATGGTTGTTGTCGAGTGGCGCGGGCAACCGGTTTATGTCTTGAATCGTACTCCCTCTCAACTTGAAGCATTGCCTGGCCTTGATGGAGAACTCAAAGATCCCGAATCCATTATCTCCAAGCAGCCGGATTACATCACGGGTATTGATAGAGCTCTGCGCCCCGAGCTGTTGGTTGTTGTGGGTCTGTGTACTCACTTGGGCTGTGCTCCAAAATTTCGGCCCGAAGTTGGACCCACCGAATTTCAAGCTGACGGCGGCTGGGTTGGCGGTTTTTTCTGCCCTTGCCATGGTTCAAAGTTTGATCTATCCGGACGCGTCTATGCAGGGGTTCCTGCATCCGCCAATTTGGTAGTACCGCCCTATTCGTTCGAGGGAGAAAATATTTTGGTAATTGGCGTGGATACGGAGGCGGCCTGATGATCAATATGCTAGTAGGATTACGCGACTGGGTGGATGCCCGATTACCCATCATGCGCGCGTGGGATACCCACATGGGCAAGTACTATGCCCCCAAGAATTTTAATTTCTGGTATTTCTTTGGATTTTTGGCATTGTTTGTATTGGTCAATCAGCTATTGACCGGCATTTGGCTAACCATGAGTTATAACCCTAGCGCTGAAGGAGCGTTCGCTTCGGTGGAATACATTATGCGAGATGTGGACCACGGCTGGATTATTCGGTACCTTCATTCTACCGGTGCTTCAGCATTTTTTGTCGTCATCTACCTGCACATGTTCAGGGCTTTGTTGTATGGCTCCTATCAAAAGCCACGAGAACTGATCTGGATTTTCGGCATGTTGATTTTCGTGGTTTTGATGGCGGAGGCGTTTGTCGGTTACGTGCTGCCCTGGGGGCAGATGTCCTACTGGGGTGCACAGGTAATCATCTCCTTGTTCGGCGCAATACCGGTCGTTGGAGAAGATCTTGTTACCTGGATTCGCGGTGACTATTTGATATCCGGTATTACATTGAACAGGTTCTTCGCCCTCCATGTTGTTGCTCTCCCCATTATTCTTTTGGCGTTGGTGCTATTGCACCTATTGGCTTTGCATGAAGTCGGCTCCAACAATCCGGATGGGGTGGATATCAAAAAATACAAAGACGAGCATGGTGTGCCGTTAGATGGAGTAGCCTTTCATCCCTACTACACAGTTCATGACTTACAAGCGTTGGGCGTATTTCTGTTTGTGTTCTGTTTTATTGTTTTCTTTATGCCGGAAATGGGTGGATTTTTTCTCGAGTTTGCGAACTTTGAGGAAGCCAATGCCCTTAAGACGCCCGAACACATTGCCCCGGTTTGGTACTTCACGCCTTTCTATTCGGTGTTGCGAGCCGTCCCGGATAAGTTTTGGGGCTTTATCGCCTTCGCGGCCTCTGTTGCAATTCCATTCATGTTGCCCTGGCTGGACAGGAGCCCTGTAAGGTCGTGGCGCTATCGAGGAAACATGACCAAGTTTACATTGGTCGTATTCGTCTCTTCATTCCTTATTCTCGGTGTGTTGGGCGTGAAGTCTCCGACGCCTGAGCGAACCTTACTGGCTCAAATTTGCTCTATTTTGTATTTTGGCTTCTTCTTGTTAATGCCTTTTTGGACATCGATGGAAAAGACTAAACCGGTTCCTGATAGAGTCACCACAGATGGCGGTATTGGTTTTTGGGGTAGTATGGCGGGTATCGCTCTTATTGGGACGCTCACAATACTTCCCTTGAAAGCGGTGGGTGCTGAGGGTGGTTATAACTGCGGGAGTATCCCCTGTGATGAGTTTGTTGCTGCGCCCGAGGATAAGGCTTCATTGCAAGAAGGTGCCAAGCTGTATATGAACTATTGTCTGGGCTGCCACTCACTGCAGTATTCTCGATACAATCGCGTGGCCACTGATCTGGAAATCCCCGAGGACTTGTTCCAAGCAAACTTGATGTTCGATCCCGCTCAGAAAGTGGGCTCCCTCATGTTCAGTTCAATGGATGAGCGCATGGCCAAGACCTGGTTTGGTGCAACTCCTCCGGATTTAACCCTCGTTTCCCGTGCACGTCAGCCTGAATGGCTATATACCTATCTTCGTAATTTTTATAAAGATGACAGTCGTCCCTACGGTGTGAACAACAAGGTTTTCAAAGACGTTGGCATGCCACATGTTTTACTTGAGCTTCAGGGGATGCAAGAATGCGAGATGGGTGCGATAAAAGCCCGCAATGGGGGTGTGAAACGCGACCCATTGACCGGGGAAGATATTCTTGAGGCGCCGTGCGGACAATTCGCTATCGAGCAAGAAGGCACAATGTCTGCTGAGCAGTTTGATACCGCTATATATAACCTAGTCAACTTTTTAGCCTATACCGCAGATCCTGTCGCAGTAGAGCGAAAACGTATTGGAACCTTTGTGCTGCTGTTTGTCACTTTGTTCTTTGTATTGGCCTGGTTACTCAATCGAGAGTACTGGAAGGACGTTCACTAAAACGAGCAGCAACCCCGTCACTGGAACGAAAGCTTGTCCCAGTGCCAATTGTATAATTTAACACTGAGGAACCCCCATGGGTGTAGTGGCAAAGCGGTCTTCGATGACCTTTTACAGCGATAACATGAGTCATTACAGTCACCGCGTGCGTATCGTACTGGCGGAGAAGGGCGTAACGGTAGAGATGATCGAGTCCGATGGGCAGCATCCTCCAGCCGAACTGGCCGACTTGAATCCCTACAACACTCTGCCCACATTGGTTGATCGCGACCTGATTCTTTACGAATCCAAAGTGATGATGGAGTACCTGGACGAGCGCTTCCCTCATCCACCGCTGCTCCCGGTTTACCCGGTGGCACGTGCAGAGAGCCGTTTGTATATCCATCGCATTGAAAAAGATTGGTGCAGCCTTCTTGATTCCATTCAGCACTCCAGAAGTGAAAACGTTGTTACGAAAAGCATTAAGGAGCTGCGAGAGAGCATTACTGCCATCGCTCCTATTTTTAGTGATAAACCCTTTTTCATGAGCGAAGAGTTCACGCTGGTCGATTGCTGCCTCGCGCCAGTATTGTGGCGATTGCCTTCACTGGGTGTTGATATTCGTTCGAGCAAACAGACCAAGCCCCTGTTGGCTTACATGGATACGCTGTTTGGGCGGGAGTCCTTCCAGGCTAGTTTGTCAGAGCAAGAGAGGGAAATGCGCCTTTAACCGGCGTATTTGACTTCCGGAGTGGTTTGATGACCCCTAGTCGTCCATACATTATGCGCGCGCTCTATGAGTGGATAGCCGATAATGAATGTACCCCTTATATGTTGGTGGACGCCAAGGTAAAAGATGTCATGGTGCCTCAGCAATTTGTTAAGGACGGTCAGATTGTCCTCAATATTTCCGCTGGTGCTGTTGTGGATCTTAATATAGCTAATGAAGCGGTTAGTTTTAATGGACGCTTCGGCGGCGTGGCCAGCGATATCTACGTGCCTGTGTCCGCTGTGATCGGAATCTATGCCCGCGAGAATGGCCAGGGAATGGTATTTGATGTCGATGATGATTCTGATGGCGACACACCGCCGGATGATGGCACTCCTTCACCAAGTCGGCCGGAAGGTCGTCCTTCTCTAAAAGTGGTTAAATAGAAGTAGGAAGCGTGTACTTCTAGTCTATTATTTCGAAGATGCGAACGACCCTCTGAACACCCGATATACCCGCTGCCGTATCGGCAACACGATCTGCTTCAGCCTGTGTGGCAAGCCCCATCAAGAAGACTACGCCATCTTCGGTCACGACTTTTACGCGTCCACCTGCGATGCCGGAGCTTCCCAATAAATAGCTCTTCACTTTAGTGGTAATCCAGGTGTCGCTAGAGCGTGTTATTCCTGAACTAGGTGAAGCAACTTCCAATTCATTGTAGATTCTGCGCACGTTACGAACCTTCCTCACGACCTCCGTGGCTTGAGTCTTGAGGGCCTCGCTATGTACCTGTCCGGCCAATAGAACGTAGCCGTTGTAACTTACGACAACAAGGTGCGCCTGATCAAAATCCTTGTTCGCAGCATGAATGTTCACAATGCTTTTCGTTTCTATACTTTCATCCTCAAGCTGCTGCCCCATCGTCCGCTGGCCGGGGTCATCATTTAGAGGATTGGACTGCAGGGTAGCCAGGAGGCTGCCGCAACCGCTCAGGAGCAAGCTGGCACATACGATGGCGATCGGTAGGGCTTTGTTCATAGTTTATTCCTGGTCGTAATCGCCGAAGAGGCTAAGTTCAATCAATTCGCAAATACACTGAATAACCATCGTTTGCACTTCGACTACATGGGGTTGTCTTTGCGCCGTTACAATCAATTCAACGTCTTTGTGTCGCAACATATTGCCAAGCTGTTGATTGCTGCTGTTTGACAGCGCTACTATCATCATATTCCGCTCTTGGGCGGCCTGGATCGCATACTGCAAGCTCTGATGATTACATTCGCTGCTGATACAGAACAATACATCTCCTGCCTGTCCAAGTGCAGTAATTTGTCTGGCAAAAATATCGTTAATATTACTGGTGTCTGAGGTGGCACTGAGGTTGCTGCCGCTTTGCCCCAGGGAAAGCGCAGGCAAACCGGGGCGATCATACTCAAAACGATTGATCAGGTTGCTGGCGAATAGCTGCGACAGGGCGTGGTCCGGGCCATTACCGCATACGATTACCTTGTTTTCTTGCAGCAGCGCCTGCGAGATCAGTTCGCTGCTTCGCTCAATCGGTTCTGCCAATACGTCGACGGACATGGCGATTAGCTCAATCGCCTGTTGGAAATGCCCGGCGATGCGTTGATATTGGTCCATTGTTAAAATCCTGTTTTTTGACATCTCAGGCGATAAAGGCGGATCGAATCCAGTTCGGTGGTCGTTGCTGCGCTGATTGTCGCGGCTCAAAGGCAATAACGTCAAATCTACAGGGTGAATTCGACCACTGAGGATGCGACTGCAAGTACAGTTGCGCTGTTCGGATGAGGCGTTGCTGCTTGCGATAGTCCACTGACCCTGCGGCACCTGAAAAAGCCTTGTGACTGCGTGCTCTTACTTCAACAAATACAAGATACTGGCCATCACGCGCAATGATATCTATTTCTCCTGCTTTTCTTGTGTAGTTTCTGGTGAGTATCTCCAGCCCATTGTCGCGCAATAGCGCTATCGCTTTTTCCTCGAAGTCGTCCCCTATAGATCTCATCTCCCGCTCTCCAGAGCGAATTTAGGCCTGTGAGTTTAGCTATTGAGCTTTCAAAACACCTCTATCAAAAGTGGCGGGTTGGAGCCGCCGAACGATTCTAAGGTTGGGGTCCAGGCTGAGTAGCCCCGTATTGCCTCTAATCATCAGCTCCGGTCCGGATTGGAACTGGTTCATTCGGGATTGCAGTAGAAAAGCATCTGCTCCCAACGCCCGCAAGCTGGAGTATCGATCACTCGCAGTGGGTTTGTTCATAGGGTCGTTTCCCGCGCGCGCTGTGCCCAGAACCCAGGGAGTTTCCAGCAGTTGGATTCCGTTGAGATCCTTGTCTCGATCATCGGATACACCACTGTAGATACTGGATGTGGCGTAAACCGGAATATTGCCGGCGTAGTGATAGGCAAGCAGTGGTTTCACAGAGCGCGCTTCAGCACCAGAGTGGCTCAGCAGGAAAACCGCATCCACATCTTCACGGCGACGGGCAGTAAACTCCAGTTTGCCACCGAGTAATCCGCGAATTTCTTTCGCACGTTGCTCGCTTTCCGGGAGATTTAAAGCGCCGGCGATGCTGCTGGAATATTCATCTCGGCCTGAATAGCTGGCCACCGCGCTCACCCTCCCGCCCAGTTTTTCCCAGCTGTGTCTAAGGGCATGTTCCATTTTCTCACCCCATTCCCCGAGGGGGCGTATGATCAGCGCTCGTCTGGCACCTGTTCCGAAAGCTAGCTGGGCGATTTGTATTGCTTCATCTTCTGGCGCCAAAGACAGCTGTATCAATGCCATATCAGTATGTGGGAGTACTTCATCGGAGCGGTTGAGCGCCAGCACGGGTATACGACGCTCAGGATAATGGCCCAGAGAGCTGACATCTCGTTTGCCGAGCGGGCCAATGACCAAATCCGCGCCGCCTGTTATAGCTGCATCGTAGGCGGCCGTGACGGAATTGTAACGATCGAGATCTATAACTTGCAGGTCATCGTTAATTGTTTTTTCGACTTCTCGTGTTGTGTAGAAACTCGATAGATACCCATCTCTGACTGCTTTTGCTGCTGGCGCCAGGCGCCCGCTTAAAGGTAATAGTAATGCCACTTTTCGAGTGGCGGGTGCTGTGTCCAGCATGTAGTTCAATCCACCCGGGAGGCTGGCTGCGCTGGGGTGGCCGGGATTTTCGATCAGCCAATTATTCAGGTCTTGGCTCAGTTGGGTTGCGCCGATAGCATTGGCGCTGATGAGAGAAAGTTTCAGCCACCCTGTCCATCGAGCATCTGTAGAGTTAGTTAAGGCCTCGCCTAAGGCCCGCTGCAATTCGTGGACTGGTGTTCGTTGTAAGTCGTGCCAGATACTGCGCATTAGCGCTGGGTCCACTGGCCTGTCGTCCTGGATTCTGAGCGCTATTTTGTCGCCTAGGTCAGCGCTGCGCAAGGTCTGCCCTTTCAGTCGCAGCATATGTCGCCTGAAGTTTGTGCTCTTGATATCCAGCGCCAGGTTTCCCTGGGAGCCATTCACATCGTCAGAGAACCAAACAGCCTCGGCCTCTTCCTGGGCGCCTGTGGTGTAGAAGATACGGGACCGCAGGTAGTTTATATACTGCCTGTCGCTGGCGCTGGCCAGTTCGATGGGAATCTGTTCCAGCGTTTGGCTGGCTCTTGCCCAATCGAACTGGAGAAGCTGGTTTTCGATCTGGCGAAAAAGATCGCTATACACAGACGGAGGAAGCTCTATTGCTTGATACACTATCCCGGCTAAGGCGCTCTCAGGGAGCTCCTCGGCGGATTCTTGTTTTTTGGGGGTGCCCCCGCATGCAGACAAATAAGCGGCGAGCACTACTGTGAATAACAATTGGAGAGCTTTTGGGTGCTGTTTTGGGTAGTTGGTAAAGCCGAGTCTCATGCTATTCTTCGCTGCTTGTCTCGGGTGGGCGGCATTCGCGCCACCGAGTCCTGTTAAATAATGTTAAAAAAAGGGGGATTCGTGGAATCCGGTCTCTATGTTGTCGCCACACCCATTGGTAATTTGGGCGATATGTCTCCTCGCGCCGTAGAAATACTGCAGCAAGCGGATCTCATTGCGGCCGAGGATACCAGACATAGCCAGCGCTTGCTTGCGCATTTCGGGATTGCAACACCGCTAATCGCCTACCATGATCATAGTGATTCTCGATCTGTTGGCAAGATAGATCAGTGCCTGCGTACCGGGGGAATTGTTGCGTTGGTCAGTGACGCCGGAACGCCGCTTATTTCAGATCCGGGCTATCGGCTTGTGCGTTTTGCCCACGAGCATTTCTATCCGGTGCGTTCAATTCCGGGTCCTTGTGCCGCTATTGCGGCGCTCAGTGTGTCCGGGTTGGCAACCGATCGCTTTTACTTTGAGGGTTTTTTACCGGCCAAGAAAAATGCCCGAGAGAATCGCCTTGCTGCGCTTGAGACGGAGTCCGCAACGCTCATCTTTTATGAGGCCCCCCACCGAATTCTTGACAGTCTCGTATCCCTCGAGTGTATTTTTGGAGGTGAAAGAGAAGTGATGATGGCTAGGGAGATTACCAAAGCTTTCGAGACGATTAAGCATGGCACTGCATCGCAATTGGTGGGCTTTGTGCGCGAGGATAGCAATCAGCAGCGCGGAGAGATTGTGCTCGTTGTAGCTGGTAAACCTAAGATTGACGCCCAGCTAGATGAATCTACGGCGGTGCTGTTGCGCAGGCTGGCCGAAGAGCTTCCGGCAAAGCGTGCTGCTGCAGTGGTGGCAGATCTCACTGGTTTGCGTAAGAAAGTGCTGTATCAGTTCTTGCTGGATGAAAAATCATAGTGGATTCATTGTTTGTACATCTTGCTGTTGGGCTCTGCCGGCGTTAATCTGTGCGCGGAGTTGGTCAGGCGATCGCCGTGTAAGTTTTTTTGCGCGGAGGAAAGTCCGGGCTCCATAGGGCAGAGTGCCAGGTAACGCCTGGGGGGTGAGAGCCTACGGAAAGTGCAGCAGAGAGTAGACCGCCAGACGGGCAACCGTCGGGTAAGGGTGAAAGGGTGCGGTAAGAGCGCACCGCGCGGCTGGTAACAGGCGTGGCGATGGTAAACCCCACTCGGAGCAAGACCAAATAGGAACCCGTTAGCCGCTGCCCGCGGTGGGTTCGGGTAGGTTGCTACAGGCAAGCGGCGACGCTTGTCGCAGATGAATGATCGTCCACGACAGAACCCGGCTTATCGACCAACTCCACCTTTTTCTGAGGCCTTGGAAGTCACCTATCGAGGCAAAAGCTCAACTGATTGTCATATTCCGAGCTACAAATCGCGGGTTTTTATAAATCTACCCGGACAAAAACGATAGCCTCGTCCTTCAAACTTAATGTAAAGCCTTAACAAGCGTTCATACTATGATGTTTTGTTGAGGTATTTCTCTCTTTTTCTCTAAATTTCTGTGATTAGCTTGAGCATAAAACCGCTCTAATTACATGAAATTACAGTGTTTTTCCTGTTTCCCACCTTGACAGTTTTCCTACATCGCACCTATAGTGTCGAGATGTGGGAATAAGTGGATAATTCTGGTGTTTTGTGGATATTTAGCCAGATGAGTGGAGAATAAGAACGTGTTTCGAGGCGTACAGCACATCAACATGGATGCGAAGGGTCGCCTGGCTATGCCAGCGCGCCAGCGTGAGCCGTTGTTGTCCCAGTGTGATGGCCAAATTGTGTTAACGATCGACACGCAATCTTCCTGTTTAGTGATCTATCCGCTACCCGAGTGGGAAAGGGTAGCTGCTGAGATTCAAAAATTGCCAGCTTTGAAGCCCGCTGTAAAGCGATTTCAAAGACTCATGCTGGGCTATGCGACCGATATTGAGCTGGACGGCAATGGTCGCATGCTGCTGCCGGCTCCGCTGCGAGAATACGCTCAGCTGGATAAGAAGCTTGTTCTGGTGGGTCAGGGGAACAAATTTGAGTTGTGGTCGGAGTCTGGGTGGTATGCAGAACGTGAAAAGGCACTGTCGGAATCCGGCCCTGAAGCCGAGCTGCCCGAAGAACTGATGGCGCTTAACCTCTAGGTGGGCGGTATTCATAAAACGGTGTTGTTGCGAGAGGCGGTTCAGGCTCTGGTAACCAGGCCCGATGGTTGTTATATCGATGGGACTTACGGTCGCGGAGGCCACAGTCGGCATCTTTTGGAGTGTCTTGGGCCGGATGGACGGGTGCTGGGTGTTGACAAGGATTTATCTGCAAAGGGAGAGGCTGAGCATTTAGTGTCGACCGAATCGAGGTTTGATTTTTTTCACGGTTCTTTTGCGCAGCTACCCGAGCAGCTTGTCCTAATGAATGTCGAGGCTGTGGATGGAATCCTTCTGGATCTGGGTGTTTCCAGTCCGCAACTGGATGAGGCGGACAGGGGCTTTAGTTTTATGAATGACGGGCCGCTCGATATGCGTATGGATACGACTCGAGGCGAAACCGCAGCACAATGGTTGTCTTATGCCGATGAGAAAGATATTGCATGGGTTCTTAAAGAGTATGGCGAGGAGCGTTTTTCCCGTCGTATTGCCGGTGCGATAGTCGCGGCGAGAAATGAGCAGCCCATCACTACTACTGCTGTGCTTGCTAAGTTGGTGAGTGAAGCCAATCCAAAATGGGAGAAGCACAAGCATCCCGCAACCCGCTCCTTTCAAGCGATACGGATCAAGATCAACCGGGAGCTTGAGGATTTGGAGGATCTGCTGAGCGTTGCGATCGACGTATTGAAAGTGGGGGGGCGGTTGGTAGTGATTAGTTTCCACTCATTAGAAGACCGCATAGTGAAGCGGTATATGCGTGACATGGCCCGTGGAGATGCTATTCCTCGGGGCGTTCCAGTGCTTGATAGCGATCTGAATAAGCGAATGAAGCTGGTGAGTAAGCCGGTAAAAGCAAGCGCTGAGGAAGTGGCGGAAAACGTTCGTTCGCGCAGTGCGATTATGCGAGTAGCAGAAAAAATAAGCTGACAGAGTGTCGGGTGGATTGGTATGGCAGGGAATGGCTCAGTGAAAGTGGTTGGGGTAGGCAGTGGTGATGTGAATCGCCGCTATCTGTGCCTCAACGCGTTTGCTCTTTCCCTTGTTTTGGCGTCTGCATTTGCCGTTATTCTCTCCACGCATACCTGCCGGGAAGCCTATGCCAAGTTGCAAGTCTTGGAAGCTTCCCAGTGGTATCTGCAGGAGGATCACGGGCGATTAGTGTTGGAGCACAGCACCTGGGCATCCCACTATCGAGTTGAGCAGGTTGCGACACGCGATCTAGGTATGCGTGCCCCTGAAGCGGGTTCTCAGCGCGTGGTTTTGCAGTGAAAGCCTTAAAAACCCATCCTGTTGCAGCATGGCGCTTCTACGCGCTTTCTCTAATGTTGTTGCTGATGCTTGTTCTTTTGGTTGGTCGAATTCTGTCTCTGCAAGTTCTTGATATGGATCGCGGGCATGAATTTCTGCAGGGGCAGGGGGATATGCGAACGGTTCGCACCGTTGAAATTCCTGCTTACCGCGGCGTCATTTCTGATCGCCGTGGAATACCTCTGGCGGTCAGCACGCCGGTTGTCTCCATCTGGGCGAACCCGGCAGTGCTGCAGACCTCGAGTCGATTGGAAGAATTAGCCGATGGCTTGGGGATGGATGTCCTTGTGCTCAAGGATAAATTGGAGCGATATCGTAATAAAAAATTCATGTATTTGCAGCGCCACAGAGTGCCTGTGGATGCTCGGAAAATTTTGGAAATGCGCATTGCTGGGGTCTATGGAGAGCGTGAGTATCAGCGTTTCTATCCCGCCGGCGAAGTTGCGGCCCATCTGGTTGGTTTTACAAATGTCGACGACGAGGGCATTACCGGGCTAGAGCTGGCCTATGACGAGTGGTTGCGCGGGCATTCAGGTAAGAAAAAAATTATCAAAGATCTACACGGAGATGTAGTTCGCGACATCGGTGTTATGCAGGAGGCGAGTCCGGGTAATAACCTGAGGTTGAGTATCGATTTGAGATTGCAGCATTTTCAGCACGCCGAGCTGCAGCGCGCTATGACAATTACAGGTGCGGAGTCGGGAACTATCGTAACTCTTGATGGCAAGACCGGAGAGGTTTTGGCTATGGTCAACTTTCCCGTCTACAACCCCAATAATCGCAACGGGGTTAAGGCTTATAGTATGAGAAATAGAGCGCTGACCGATGTGTATGAGCCCGGCTCTATTATGAAACCTATTACCGTTGCAGCGGCTTTGGAGTCTGGACGCTACACCCCGGCGACAATCGTTGATACTTCTCCCGGGCGGATTCGTATCGGTCGAAAGGTTTTACCAGACCCTAAAAACTACGGTGCTATATCCGTTTCTCGGGTCGTTGAAAAGTCCAGTCAGGTAGGCATTACCAAAATTGCTCTGGATATAGGTCACGAGCCGATCTGGGACATGTTCAGCCGCTTCGGATTGGGACAGTCTCTGGGTACGGGTTTTCCAGGAGAGAGCCACGGTATTTTACCCAATCGTCCCAAGTGGCATCCGATTGAAGAAGCGACTCTGGCCTTTGGCTATGGACTGACAGCTTCTCCTCTGCAGTTGGCGCATGCCTATACCGTTTTTGCGAATGGCGGTCTTCAGCCTCAGGTTTCATTGCTGGCACTGGGCGATGAATTGCCCGAGTCAAGGCGGGTCATTGATTCGGGAATCGCGAATGAAATTTTGCAAATACTACACCGCGTGACTGGGGTGAACGGTACTGCGCAGAAAGCGCAGGTAATGGGTTTCGATGTCGGGGGTAAAACTGGCACGGTGCATAAAGTAGGCCCTGGTGGTTATCAGGACGATCAGTACGTCGCCCTTTTTGCAGGTGTGGCACCAATTGATAACCCACGGATAGTGACCGTTGTTGTCTTGAATCAACCCAAAGGAGATTCCTATGGTGGCGGCTCCGCTGCTGCTCCGGTTTTCTCTCGCGTTACTCAGGGCGCACTGCGTATATTAAATGTACCTCCTTCCGATCCTGAATCAGTAATAGCTGCCAGCGCATTGCACCGCGCAGGAGCTGTGTAGTGATGGCGGCTATGCAGATAGATCACACCGGAGTGAAGCTTTCAGTTTTGCTCGGCAGCGATAGCTCGGAATTGGACACAGTAGACATTTCAGGTATTGCACTGGACAGTCGTAAGATCACTCCCGGCGATCTTTTTTTGGCGATTTGCGGTGAGGTTCATGATGGGCGGCAGTTCATTGAACAGGCTGTTGCCAATGGTGCAGCGGCAATTATTGCTGAGGCACCCGTCGCTGGATTTGTCGATGACATTGCAGTTCCGCTTATTGAAATACCTGAATTGCAGTATGAGGTCGGTCCTATAGCATCAAGGTTCTTTGCCTGTCCGAGTAAAGCTATTCACATGGTCGGTGTGACGGGCACGAATGGAAAAACTACGACGAGCCATTTGATGGCGCAACTCAGCCGTATCGTCGGTAAAAGCTGCGGGGTGATTGGCACGCTTGGGTCAAGCCTTGATGGCTCAATTTCTTTGGTCACAAACACAACGCCGGATCCAGTTTCTCTGCAACAGCAGCTCGCGATATGGCGAGATAAGAATGTTTTTGCTGTGGGTATGGAAGTATCTTCACATGCGCTAGTGCAAGGTCGCGTCTGTGGGGTGCAGTTCGAGACGGCAGTCTTTACCAATCTGTCTCAGGATCATCTGGACTATCACGGCACTATGTCGGCCTACGGCCTGGCCAAGGCGCGTCTGTTTGCCATGGATGGGCTGAAGCACGCGTTGGTTAATCTCGATGACGACTTCGCCGAGACACTGCTGGCATCGATACCGGCCGGCGTAAAAGTGGTGACCTACTCAGTGGCAGGCAATGCCTCGGCGGACCTCTTTTTTTACGACACCACATTCCATGCCGAGGGTGTGCGGGCGTCTTTGCGCACGCCATGGGGTAGCGCGAAGTGCTCGAGTCCTTTGAGAGGTGAGTTTAACCTTTCGAACCTGGCTGCGGCGCTGGGCGCCTTGCTGCTGGCAGGTGAGGACCTCGATGCGCTTTGTGCAGCAGCTTCACAGCTCGAGCCGGTTGCTGGGCGGATGCAGTTAATTCCCAATACATTCAATCTGCAGGTCGTAGTCGATTATGCCCATACGCCAGACGCGCTGGAGCAAATATTGCGAGCCTTGCGACCTCATGTTGAGCGACGCCTGATAACAGTATTTGGTTGTGGAGGTGATCGCGATCGAAGCAAGCGCTCAATTATGGGGCGTCTGGCTTGCACCGGCTCGGATCTCGTTGTGGTGACCAGCGATAATCCCAGGAGTGAAAATCCTCTCGCCATTCTCGGTGATATTGAATCAGGCTGCAGCGGGGAATTTGTATTGGTGGCCGATCGGGGCGAGGCGATAGATCTAGCTATTGAGATGGCAAAGGCTGGAGATTGTGTCCTTATTGCGGGTAAAGGACATGAGGACTATCAAATTGTCCACCACGAACGACTTTACTTCAGTGATGAGCAGCGGGTGAAACTCGCGCTCGAAAAGAAGGCCAAACTATGATGCGGCCCTGGTCATTGTCCGAGTTGCAAACTGCGCTTGATGGTCAGCTCACTGGCGCTGATTGCGAAGTGCTTGGAGTGTGCACTGACACCCGTCAGGCTTTGGATCGGTCCTTGTTTGTCGCTCTTAAAGGGGCGAATTTCGATGGCCATGGCTTTCTCAGCCAGGCGCAGAAAAGTGGGGCAGTTGCGGCCTTGGTCAGCGCGGATGTCAATAGTTCGCTACCTTTATTGCGAGTCGCGGACACGCAGCGGGCCTTGGGGAAACTGGGTGCTTACAACCGCGAGGAATTTACCGGCACTTTGATCGGTATTACGGGCAGTAGCGGAAAAACTACGGTCAAGAACATGCTGCAATCGGTGTTATCCCAGCGCGGAAACACCTTGGCAACACAAGGCAATCTGAATAACGAAATTGGAGTTCCCCTCACCTTACTCGGCCTCGACCCGGAACACGAATTCGCGGTGATTGAAATGGGTGCCGGCCGTCAAGGCGATATCGCCTGGTTGTGCGAATTGGGAAAACCATCGGTGTCCCTTTTATTGAATGTGCTTCCAGCTCATCTGGAAGGATTTGGAAGCGTAGGGGAAATCGCACAGGCTAAGGGTGAAATTTTTGACGACTTGAAACAAGATGGTTTTGCGATTATCAACGCTGATCAGCCTTGGGCTGACGAGTGGAGAGGCAGAGCTGCTCCCGCTTCGATTATCGATTATGGTTTGGAGAATCGGGCGGCTGTATGGCCCACATCGATTCGCTCTCACGGAGTTAAAGGGGTGAGTTTCACGGTTGTGACTCCTATTGGAGAAGCTCTTCTGCGATTACAGCTTCCCGGTATGCACAATGTCAGCAATGCCCTCGCTGCGGTGGCCGCCGGTGTTGCTTGTGAATTATCAATGGACGAGATTCGTCATGGGCTAGAGCTTGTTGTTCCAGTCGCGGGAAGATTGTCGGTGGAACGAATCAGCAGTGGCGCAGATGTTATCGATGACTGCTACAACGCTAATCCGGGTTCCGTTCGAGCAGCTATTGATGTTTTGGCTGCTTGCCAAGGTACCCGAACTTTGGTGCTTGGTGCCATGCTTGAGCTGGGCTCCGAAAGTGACTCAATGCATAGAGAAATAGGTGGCTACGCCAAAGATGCAGGTGTCGACCAGTTATGGGGTGTAGGTCAGGAAGTTGAGGTTGCCGTGGCTGCTTTCGGGAATGGGGGGCAGTATTTTGCCACCAGAGATGATGCCATTGATTCCCTGCCCGGTGCCTTCGGAGAAAATCATACTGTTCTGGTAAAGGGTTCTAGAAGCACAGCGATGGATCTGTTTCTGAATGGTCTTAAGAGCGATGCAACAGAGGGTGAAAACTGAGCATGTTGCTTTTACTGGCAGAGTACCTTACACAATTTGAAACCAGTTTTCAGGTGTTTCAGTATTTAACGCTGCGTGGAATTCTGTCTGCAGGCACCGCTCTGGCAATTTCATTGTTGGTGGGCCCAGTCATGATCCGCCGGTTAAATTTTCACCAGGTTGGGCAGTCTGTTCGAGCGGATGGTCCTCAATCTCATTTGAGCAAATCTGGTACGCCCACAATGGGCGGCGCATTGATATTGGTAGCAATCGCGATAAGCACTTTGTTGTGGGCAGATCTTCGCAATGTGTATATCTGGATAGTCCTACTGGTGACTGCCGTTTTCGGTGCCGTTGGATGGGTCGACGACTATCGTAAGGTCGTTGAGAAAGACTCCAGAGGCCTACCGGCCCGTTGGAAATACTTGTGGCAGTCGCTTGCCGGCCTTGCTGCAGCTTTGTACCTCTACCTGGCCTTTGATACGCCGGTTACAACCGCATTGTATCTGCCATTTTTCAAGGATTTTGCTTGGAGTATGGGCCCATTATTCGTGGTTCTCGCTTACTTTGTGATTGTCGGTGCCAGCAATGCGGTTAATTTGACCGACGGATTGGACGGCCTGGCTATTTTGCCGACGGTGTTGGTCGGAACAGCGCTCGGGATCATTGCCTACCTCACCGGTAACGTAGCTTTCTCTGATTACCTTAATATTCCGTACGTTGCCGGAAGCGGCGAGTTGGCTGTTTTTTGTGGCGCGATGGCCGGCTCAGGGCTCGGATTTTTATGGTTTAACACTTACCCAGCTCAGGTATTTATGGGCGACGTTGGCGCTCTGGCTTTGGGTGCCGCACTGGGTACCGTCGCGGTAATTACACGCCACGAAATCGTCTTTTTTATCATGGGCGGTATTTTCGTACTCGAAACCGTTTCCGTTATTTTACAGGTGGCGTCGTTTAAGTTGACGGGTAAGCGCATCTTTAGAATGGCTCCCATCCACCACCACTTTGAATTGAAAGGTTGGCCCGAACCAAGGGTCATTGTCCGCTTTTGGATTATTACTGTAATGCTGGTCCTGTTCGGGCTTGCGACGTTGAAATTGCGCTAGGTGAAAAAGAGGTGAGTCTGGCAATAATGCAAAAAGTGATAGCAAATCGTGATAATGCTGTAGTGGTCGGTCTCGGCTCTACCGGGTTGTCCTGCGCGCGCTTTTTGCAAAGTCATGGGCGTTCGTTCTGCATGGTGGACACTCGTAGTAAGCCGCCAGGTCTGGAAAAATTCCAACGAGAATTTCCTGATGTACGGGTCTTTGTTGGTGAGGTTCCGGAATCGATTCTCAGCGGCGCGGGAGAATTTATTGTCAGCCCCGGAGTCCCCGTTGATGATCCTTTGGTCGTCGCTGCACAGGCCGCTGGTGCTCAGTTGATTGGCGATATTGATCTGTTTATTCGTTATGCTGCCGCTCCCATTGTGGGGATTACCGGTTCAAACGCAAAGTCGACAGTGACTGAATTAGTGGGGCAAATGGCTCGAGATGCCGGCACTGCTGTCGCTGTAGGAGGCAACTTGGGCGTTCCGGCGCTAGACCTACTCTCCTCTGATGTCGACTTATACGTATTGGAATTGTCGAGCTTCCAGCTGGAAAGAGCGGGGCAACTGAATCTCGCTGTAGCCACCGTTTTAAATATTAGCGAAGATCATCTGGACCGTCACGGCAGCATGTCGATTTATCAACGTGCCAAACACCGTATCTTCCAAGGCTGTAGCGCGGCGGTGGTCAATCTGGATGATTCTCTAACTACTCCGCTGTTCTCGGGCGATGTCACTGTCACCAGTTGGCGAATGGGCGAGCCAGAGTTGCGTGGCTTTGGTTTGCGAGTTGAGAAGGACGTTGAGTTTTTGAGTCGGCAGTCCGAATTATTGATGCCGACTGACGAGTTGGGTCTGAAGGGGCGGCACAATATCGCCAACGCTCTTGCAGCGCTTGCCATTGGTGAGCGAGTGGGCTTTTCAATAGAATCTATGATGCAGACCTTGCGCGAGTTTAGAGGTTTGCCTCACCGTTGCGAGTTGGTCGCAGAGATCGATGGTGTTCGCTACGTCAACGATTCCAAGGGCACTAATGTTGGAGCGACCGAAGCGGCACTGACAGGTTTGGCGTCGGGCAAAAATATAGTATTAATTGCCGGGGGGCAAGGTAAGGGAGCGGACTTCTCGGTTTTGAAGCGCGCTTTAGAGAAGCACTGCAAAAGTGTGGTTTTGATTGGCGAGGACGCGGAGAAGATGCGCGATAGCTTTAGTGAGCACGTTGAAGTGTGCATAGCGGGTTCTCTGGAGGAAGCAGTAGCTGAGGCAGCAAAGAGCGCTAGATCTGGAGATCTGGTTTTACTGTCACCTGCGTGCGCAAGTTTCGACATGTTTTCAGGCTATGTAGAGCGGGGCGATCGCTTTGCTGCAACAGTTCAGTTGCTCGTTCAGGGTGAGCCCTCTTGAGCGCTACTCGAACAGTGACTGCCAGCAGTCCGCTTTCGATGGACGTTCTGTTGATGTCTCTGGGGCTGGCTCTTTTATTGGTGGGCCTTGTTGCGATAAGTTCGGCCTCGATCGAGTACGCCCAATGGCATTACGACAATCCCTGGTATCACACAAGTCGACATCTAATGTATATCGCAGTGTCTTTGGCCGCCGCCGTCGCCGTATATAATGTGCCCACGTCCATTTGGCAGTCGACCGGATGGGTGTGGCTTTTTTTAGCTCTCGCTTTGTTGTTGTTGGTTTTAATCCCAGGTGTGGGCAAAGAAGTTAATGGTAGCCAGCGTTGGTTGCCCCTGGGCGGGTTTACACTTCAGCCTTCAGAATTTGCAAAAGTCGCACTGGTAATCTATCTGGCCGGGTATCTGGTTCGAAGAGAGCGCGAAGTGCGACGCGAGTGGCGGGGTTTTCTCAAACCTATGGCAGTGCTGTTTGCGCTTACGCTACTGCTGATGATCGAACCGGACTTTGGCGCTACCGTTATTGTGGTGGCAACAGCCTTTGGCATGCTCTTTCTGGCCGGCGTGAAGTTGGGGCACTTTCTACTGGTGGTGCTGGGAAGCGGAGCTGCGATGCTGGTGCTGGTCGTTAGCGCGCCTTATCGGATGAAACGACTAACAGCCTATACAGATCCTTGGGCCGACCCCTTCGATTCCGGTTTTCAGTTGACGCAATCGCTGATCGCTTTTGGTCGCGGCGAGTGGTTTGGGGTGGGTCTTGGCAACAGCGTGCAAAAGTTGTTTTATTTACCGGAAGCTCACACGGATTTCGTATTTTCAATCTGGGCTGAAGAGACAGGATTGCTTGGCGCAATTGCCGTGATAGCGCTCTATGCAGCATTGATAGGCCGGGTGTTGTGGATTGGCCGTCGTGTAGGAAACGCAGGAAACCTTTTCGGTGCTCATATTTGCTATGGAGCCGCATTGGTATTCTCCGGTCAGGTTTTTATTAATATGGGAGTAAGCACAGGCCTTCTTCCAACCAAAGGGCTTACGCTGCCATTTATCAGTTACGGCGGCAGCAGTCTTATTGCATGTTGCGCACTGCTAGCCTTGGTACTTCGCGTTGAGCGCGATACTCCGCTTGGAGTGGTCAGGGGAGGCAGTAGAAAATGACTGCGCTGAACTCTCCTCTAGTACTGATGATGGCCGGAGGAACCGGCGGCCATGTTTACCCCGCGCTGGCAGTGGCCAAGGAGTTGTTGTCTAGAGGTTTCCGGGTGGAATGGGTTGGTACAGATCGTGGACTGGAAGCACGCGTCGTACCAGAGGCCGGAATTACACTGCATCATTTGGTGGTGCGTGGACTACGCGGAAAGAATGTCATTGCGCGAGTGGCAGGCCTGTTCTATGTACTGCTTTCTACTCTACAGGCACTTCGTTTGTTGTTGCGTCTATCACCCAATTGCGTCGTTGGCATGGGCGGATACGCTTCGGGGCCAGCTGGTCTTGCGGCCTGGATACTCCGCAAGCCGCTACTGATTCACGAGCAAAATGCCGTTGCTGGAACTACAAATCGCCTGCTTGCGCCGTTGGCTTCTACTGTGCTGGCAGGCTTTCCAGGAGCGTTTAAGGCCGATAGTGAGTCCAAGGTTGTAGGCAATCCAGTTCGTCGTGAGCTGTTGGAGCGTGCGGCCGCAAGTCCATATCAATTCGATGGTTCAAGGCCTTTGCGCCTATTGGTTGTCGGTGGCAGTTTGGGTGCTCAGCCAATTAACGATGTCGTTCCTGTCGCTATCAGGGAACTGGAAGCTGCGCACGGAGCTGACAAGGTAGAGATTCTTCATCAGTCTGGGGCTAAGCATCTTGAGGCCTTACTGCAATCCTATGGGTCTTTAGTCGGAGCGAGTGTGCGCGTTAATGGGTTCATTGAAGACATGGCTGAGGCCTATGCGTGGTCTGATGTTGTCCTTTGTAGAGCGGGAGCCCTAACGGTATCGGAGCTTGCAATTATGGGTCGCCCTGCGATTCTCGTGCCGCTACCTCATGCCATTGATGATCATCAAAGTGCCAATGCTCGTTTTCTGGTTGCTCCTGGCGGTGGTGTTTTACTGCCTCAATCCGAATTGACAGCGTCTTCTTTGTTGGCAGTTCTCGAGAGCTTTTTAAATCACCCTGAACGCTTGTGCGCTATGGCCGCCGCTTCTGCCGAACTGGCAGTTCCTGAAGCGACCGCGGCTGTCAGCGATTATTGCGAGGGATTAATGAATGCTCAGTGATAACGCTAACTATTCAATCCCTGAAATGCGTCGTGTGCGAGGTATTCACATGATTGGTATCGGTGGGGCTGGTATGAGCGGTATTGCCGAAGTGCTAGTTAACTTGGGATACAAGGTGACGGGTTCGGATGTTCGTCGCAGCGCTGTGACGCAGCGCCTGGAAAATTTGGATATTGTGCTTTTTATAGGCCACGATGCGGGCAATATCGGCAGTGCTGATGTGGTTGTTATCTCCAGCGCAGTCGACACCGAAAATCCAGAGGTTGTTGCGGCCAGGCAAAAGCGTGTCCCGGTTGTTCCCAGGGCGGAAATGTTGGCTGAGTTAATGCGGTATCGCCATGGTATTGCGGTTGCAGGTACCCACGGCAAAACCACGACAACCAGCCTTATTGCCTCTATTTTTGGTGAGGCAGGTTTGGATCCAACGTTTGTTATTGGCGGTCAATTGAACAGTGCCGGCAGCAATGCGCAGCTTGGAGCGAGCCGATTCCTTATCGCCGAGGCTGATGAGAGCGACGCATCGTTTCTTCATTTGCAGCCTATGGTCACTGTGGTGACTAATATCGAAGCTGATCATATGGACACGTATGGGGGCGATTTTTCAGTTCTCAAACGTACCTTTCTGGAATTTTTGCACAATCTGCCGTTCTACGGATTGGCCGTGCTGTGTGTAGACGATGAAGTTGTCGCGAGCTTGCTGCCCGACGTAATCTGCCCTGTGGTGACCTACGGTTTTTCTGAAGCTGCCGACTATAGAATCGATGCGTTGCTGAGGTCCGGGCTCACCACTGAGTTTTTGGTTCACAGACCCAACGGTTTGGCGCCGCTGCAAGTGTGTTTGAATATGCCGGGAATTCACAATGTACTGAATGCCACGGCCGCCGTCGCAGTAGCCACGGATGAAGGTCTGGACGATGTTGCAATCGCTAGAGGGTTGAAAACATTCGGGGGAGTAGGCCGCCGCTTCCAGCAGCGTGATTCCATTCAGCTTAGTGAGGGTAGCGCTCTGCTTGTAGATGACTACGGTCATCATCCAACAGAAGTCGCTGCAACTTTGGATTCGTTAAAGCAAGCGTGGCCGCAGCGGCGCGTTGTGATGATATACCAGCCTCACCGCTACACCCGTACACGAGATTTGTACGAAGACTTCGTCTCTGTGTTATCGCAATGCGATGTGCTTATCGTACTGGAGGTTTACGCCGCTGGAGAGAATCCGATTCCGGGCGCGGACGGTAGAAGCCTGACGCGCAGTATTCGGCAGCGCGGACAGGTTGAACCTCTCTTTGTTGAATCGATTGATGAAATACCTTCACTGCTAGGGGATATTCTCTTGCCGGGCGATGTTGTTGTGACGCAGGGGGCAGGCAATATTACTGCGTTGTCTCTAAAGCTCAACGGCTTGAATATCGCGGAGCTTGCACCGTGAATCTTGAGCAACTCAAAAGTGAAGCTATCGCCGTGTTGTTAGGTGGGAAATCTGCTGAACGCGACGTTTCGTTGTTATCGGGTGCCACGATTGTTTCAGCTCTTAAATCTGCCGGGTATACGGTGTTGGCAGTAGACCCTGCCCAGGATGGCTGGAGCGAGGCGCTTGAGGGTGTAGCGTTTGTTTTTAATGCACTGCATGGCCCGGGTGGTGAAGACGGGGTAATGCAGGGTGCGCTGGAAGTTTTGGGTATCGCCTATTCAGGGTCTGGCGTGCTGGGCTCAGCCTTGGCGATGGATAAGAAGCGCAGTAAGCAACTTTGGCAGGGTATAGGTCTTGCAACAGGCGATTTTGTCACTCTTGACTCAAAAACCGATTGGCAAGAGGTCATTGATAGACTCGGAAAAGTTTTTGTTAAGCCGGCCTGTGAAGGATCCAGTATCGGAATGTCCAGTGCGAGCTCCGCAGAAGAGCTGCGCATCGCTTTTGAAAATGCATCGGCCTATGCCGGCGAAGTGATTGCCGAGCAGTTTATCGATGGCCCTGAGTATACGGTCGCAGTTTTGGGGGATGAAACCCTGCCGTCTATAAGAATGGAGACTCAAAACGAATTTTACGATTACGAGGCGAAGTATCTTTCTAACGAGACTACCTATCACTGTCCCAGTGGGCTTAGTGAGGATGAGGAAGGCCAGCTAGCAGAAGCTGCCTTGAACGCATTTAGCTCGCTTGGTTGTACCGCCTGGGGGCGTGTCGATTTCATGCGCGACAGTGACGGTTCCTTTTTTGTCTTGGAGGTAAATACGATACCGGGAATGACATCACACAGCTTGGTTCCAATGGCCGCTGCGGCCGTGGGAATGAGTATGGAGGCCTTGGTGGAAAGAATCGTCAAACATAGTCTGGAGAAAAAGCATGACGCATGAGTGGGCCACCATCTCAAGCTCAGCAACCGCAGTTCGCAAGCGCAACAGCGGGAATGGCGCCACGCGTAAGTTATTGGTTCGCGAGAGCCGACCACGATCTTTTGCGTGGGTTAACCGGCTTTTTGTCTTACTTGGGCTAGGTGTTGTGTTAGCTGCTACTGCCAAGGCTGCGCTAGTTCTCAACGCCATTCCAGTTGAGCGAATCATAGTCACCGGAAAGCTAGAGCACACACAAAAATTGGCTTTACAGGAAATGGTTCAGCCGGTGTTGGTGGGCGGTTTCATAGGCGCTGATTTAGGCCGTATTCAAAACCAGTTGCAGCAGTTGCCGTGGGTGTATCGGGCGATTGTAAAGCGACAGTGGCCCAACGCGCTGGAGATTAACGTTGTTGAACAGCTCCCCATCGCGCGTTGGGGTGAGAGTAGTTTTCTCAATCACGAAGGAGAGGCATTCCATCCAGCTATCGAGAGCAACTGGGATTCCCTTCCCGTGCTTAAAGGTATTGACGGGCAAGAGCGGGAGCTTATTAAGGCCTACCAGTTTATTTCTGAATCCTTGCGGCCTTTGGCTTTGACAGTGACTGAATTGACGAGCAATAACCGTGGGCAGCTGCGTGCAGTTATCTCAGGTGGCACCGAGCTGCTTTTAGGAAGCAAGGATTTTTCTGAAAGGTTAGATCGTTTTGCGATTCTTTACCGCGCCGAGGGCGAGACAATGAACACCGCAATTGAACGTGTTGATTTGCGCTATCAAAGTGGGTTGGCGGTGGTGTTTAGCGAGCCGCCTGCGGTGGCAGGTTTATAAAACGAACGGACGGTTTTTTTAGGAGAGACTGCCATGGGCAGCGTGCAGGACAAAAAAATGATTGTGGGTTTGGATATCGGTACTTCCAAGGTGGTCGCTATCGTCGGAGAAATTGACTCCGAAGGTTCGATTGAAGTGGTGGGTATTGGCTCGAATCCGTCCAGGGGTATGAAGAAGGGTGTAGTGGTTAATATTGAATCCACGGTGCATTCCATTCAGCGTGCTATCGAGGAAGCGGAGCTGATGGCCGGCTGCCAGATCCACTCGGTGTATGTTGGTATTGCAGGTAGTCATATTCGCAGCCTTAACTCCCACGGCATTGTTGCGATACGCGACCGAGAAGTCTATCCCCTTGATCTGGAGCGGGTAATTGATGCAGCGCAGGCGGTGGCGATACCGGCGGATCAAAAGGTCTTACACATTCTTCCGCAGGAGTATGTGATCGATAACCAGGAGGGTATTAAAGAGCCCTTGGGAATGTCTGGCGTGCGCTTGGAGGCCAAAGTACACCTTGTCACTTGTGCAGTTAACGCAGCTCAGAATATCGAGAAGTGTATTCGTCGCTGCGGCCTGGAAGTTGAAGAGGTAATACTGGAACAGCTGGCATCGAGCTATTCCGTTTTGACTGAGGATGAAAAAGAGCTGGGAGTTTGTCTGGTTGATATTGGCGGCGGCACGACGGACATTGCCATTTTTACAGACGGTTCCATTCGTCACACAGGTGTCATACCAATTGCTGGTGATCAGGTGACCAACGATATCGCGATGGCTCTGCGCACACCCACTCAACACGCCGAAGAAATTAAAATTAAGTACGCCTGCGCTCTGACGCAATTAGCCGGCGCAGACGAGACCATAAAAGTGCCTAGCGTCGGCGACAGACCGCCTCGAGATTTGTCAAGGCAGGCGCTGGCAGAGGTTGTGGAACCGCGCTATGACGAGCTTTTTACGTTAGTGCAAGCGGAGCTTCGCAGAAGTGGTTTTGAGGACATGGTGCCAGCGGGCATCGTCTTGACCGGCGGGACTTCGAAAATGGAAGGTGTTGTCGAGTTGGCCGAAGAAATTTTCCATATGCCAGTTCGAGTTGGCTCCCCGCATTCTATTCGCGGGCTGACCGATATCGTGCGCAATCCAATTTATGCAACGGGCGTTGGTCTGTTGTTGTATGGCAGTCAACACCAGGCAGATGGCTATTCTGTGGCGGCGCGCAGCACCGCGACGGGGGAGAGTATGTGGGGTCGATTTAAGTCGTGGATACAGAGCAATTTTTAAATGTTTTTTGCAGTGAACCGTCGCTTTACAAGCGGCAATATTATTACCAAGGGGATACACCATGTTTGAGCTGATTGATAGCGTACCAGAAACCGCAGTGATAAAAGTAGTGGGTGTCGGGGGCGGCGGTGGCAACGCCGTGAAGCACATGATTGAAAACAACGTCCAAGGCGTTGATTTTATTTGTGCCAATACCGATGCGCAGGCTTTGTCTGATATTGATTCCAAAACCGTTTTACAACTTGGCGGTGAAATTACCAAGGGCCTGGGTGCTGGAGCAAACCCGGAAATTGGTCGCGCTGCCGCCATGGAAGATCGGGATCGAATTGCGGATTCGCTCCGCGGCGCCGATATGGTTTTTATCACCGCTGGTATGGGCGGTGGAACCGGAACAGGTGCTGCACCTGTGGTCGCTGAAGTCGCCAGAGAATTAGGGATTCTTACGGTTGCAGTAGTGACGCGCCCATTTCCATTCGAAGGTAAAAAACGTCTGAAAATTGCTTGTGAAGGCATTGCTGAATTGCAGCAGCACGTAGACTCGCTGATCACTATTCCCAATGAAAAACTGCTCGAAGTGCTGGGAAAAAATACCAGTCTATTAGATGCCTTTAAAGAAGCCAATGATGTATTGTTGGGCGCAGTTCAAGGCATCGCAGATCTGATTATCCGGCCCGGTATGATTAACGTGGATTTTGCAGATGTGAGAACAGTAATGTCCGAGATGGGAATGGCTATGATGGGTACGGGCAGTGCCAAAGGCGAAGATAGAGCTCGTGAGGCGGCCGAAAAAGCCATCAACAGCCCATTGTTGGATGATATCGATCTGCGAGGTGCCAGAGGCATATTGGTCAATATCACCGCAGGTCTTGATCTCTCCTTGGGAGAGTTCTCAGAAGTGGGCGATATCATCGAAGAATTCGCCTCTGAAGAAGCTACGGTAGTAGTAGGTACTGTCATCGATCCTGAGATGACCGACGAGCTTAAGGTAACGGTTGTGGCCACCGGCCTGGGCAGTGAAGTTATCCGAGTACCTTTGCAAGTGGTAGAAAGTAATAAGTCGGTAGAAATTGATCACGAGCCAAATTATAAGGATCTTGATCGTCCGGCTATTGGGCGAAGACGCGCAGCGCTCGACGGAAGAGCGACTCCCGCTTCGCCAGACGCTGCTGGCGGCGAGGATTACTTTGATATCCCCGCTTTTTTGCGTCGCCAGGCTGACTAAACGACAGCAATACAAGTCTGGATACGTTCATCCTCGGTAATTTTGGGATGAATCGCATCGGCACATATAGACGGTAGAGACTATGATTCCACAACGTACATTGCGAAACACGATCAAGGCCACGGGTGTGGGTTTGCACACCGGTGAGAAGGTTTATCTGACCCTCAATCCGGCTCCGGTTAATACGGGCATTGTTTTTCGCAGAGTCGATCTCGACCCAGTGTTGGAAATTCCTGCCCGGGCCGAGAACGTTGGTGATACCACGCTTTCAACCAGTCTTGTTGCCGGGGGCGAACGCGTGTCCACGGTAGAGCATCTACTCTCGGCCATGGCGGGTTTGGGTATCGATAATTCCTATATCGATGTCAGTGCACCCGAAGTTCCCATTATGGACGGCAGTGCGGGGCCCTTTGTTTTTCTCATTCAGTCCGCTGGTATTGAAGAGCAAAATGCGCCTAAGAAGTTTATTCGTATCAAACATCCGGTCACGGTAAAAGATGGAGACAAGGTCGCCAGCTTCCTCCCCTTTGATGGTTTCAAGGTCTCCTTTACTATCGATTTTGACCACCCGGTGTTTCGCGATCGCACAGCCCATGCGGAGCTGGACTTTTCCAGTACCTCTTTCGTCAAGGAGGTGAGTAGAGCTCGCACTTTTGGCTTTATGCACGAAATCGAGTACTTGCGCTCCAAAGGCCTCGCCAGGGGCGGCAGCGTGGATAACGCCATCGTGGTTGACGAATATCGCATTCTCAATCAGGATGGCCTTCGCTATGATGATGAATTCGTAAAGCACAAGATTTTAGACGCTATTGGCGACATATACCTACTAGGTTATGGCTTGATCGGCGAATATCGCGCACATAAATCAGGGCATGCTCTCAATAACGCCTCTCTGAGAGCCCTTATCGCCCAGCCCGAATGCTGGGAAATGGTCACTTTTGAAGATGACGCCGCTGCGCCAGTCTCTTATTTGACGAATCCGGTGGCCGCTGCCTAATAGTTGGAACAGCGCCATTCCCCCTTAACGTGTGACCGATAGCACGGTGATCGGCCGCTACCGTGGAACATTGTGATCAATTGTGGCATAGTCTTCCGCTCGTTTCGTGCCTGCTGAATTAAATGAAAGTTATCCTCATTGATCAAAAGCACGGCGGATCACGTTCTATCGAATTAGGGCGCTGGTCGCGTGCCGTTCTCTCTCTTTGTTGCCTGGGCTTACCCATAGGCATGATTGCCGTTGGCTATTTTGCAGCAGTGGAGGCCGACACCCATTCGGTGAGTGACGTTGCTCTGGGCGAAATGCAGGAAGAACTGGACAATCAATCGCAAGAGCTGCTTGGATTTCGCGCCAAAGCCCAGCGAAAACTAAAAGCCCTTTCCCTGAACCTGGCCGAACTGCAGGCTAGAATGATACGTCTCGATGCGTTGGGCGAGCACCTGACCGTTATCGCAGACCTTGAAGAGGGCGAATTCGATTTTAGCGGACCACCCGCGGTGGGTGGGCCTATGGCCGGCGACTTTAACGTTGATTTTAGCTCAACTGGAATAGCCAGTGAGTTGGATCTGTTTGAGGCCAAGCTCAACGATCGTGAACAACAACTCGATCTGCTTGGGTCGCTGCTCAGTGGTCGCAATTTCGAGGATCAAACGTGGCTCTCTGGAAGACCCACCAAGAAGGGATGGATATCTTCTTACTACGGGCAGAGAAAGGACCCCTTTACAGGCAAGCCGGCGATGCACAAAGGCATTGATATAGCCGGTAAGGACGGTTCCGATATCATCGCCTCAGCAGCGGGCGTTGTAACCTGGGCGGGCGCTCAGTCCGGCTATGGTTCCATGGTCGAAATTTCTCATGGTGAGGGCTTTATTACTCGCTATGCACATAATAAAGAAAACCTGGTTAAACCGGGCGATATGGTTAAAAAGGGCCAGGCGATAGCCCTTATGGGTTCCAGTGGTCGTTCCACAGGGGCGCATGTTCACTACGAGGTATTTCGACACGGCCGCACGGTCGATCCTGCAAGTTACGTCAACCGCACTCAGCGCTGATTTTTAGATCTATATGCTACGCACCGCAGCGGTTTAAATCTGCATTAGCGGTCTCTCCCCTATTGGAAAATGTTGAAGATCAATGATTACTAATCTGACAAAAAAAGTTTTTGGTACACGTAATTCCCGCCAGCTTAAGCGGATGACAAAGGTGGTTGTAAAGATCAACGCCTTTGAAGAGGAAGTTCAAGCGCTCAGTGATGAACAATTAGGCGCAAAGACTACTGAATTTAAGCAGCGGTTGGCTGATGGTAGCACTCTGGATAGCTTGTTACCCGAAGCGTTTGCCGTGGTGCGCGAAGCCGGTGTGCGGGCGTTAGGAATGCGCCATTTTGACGTGCAGATGATAGGTGGGATGGTATTGCACGAAGGTAAAATCGCCGAAATGCGAACCGGCGAAGGTAAAACATTAGTAGCGACGCTTCCGGCATACCTTAATGCACTGACTGGCGGCAGCGTTCATTTGATTACCGTCAATGACTATCTTGCCAGCCGAGATGCTCAGTGGATGGCGCCGCTGTATGAATTTTTGGGAATTAGAGTTGGCGTTGTGACTTCGGGTCAGGCTCAGGAGCAAAAGAGAGACGCCTACAACGCCGATATTATTTACGGCACGAACAATGAGTTTGGGTTTGATTACCTGCGCGACAACATGGCGTTTTCATCCGAGGACCGGATGCAGCGAGAACTGGTGTTTGCGATTGTCGATGAAGTCGATTCAATTCTCATCGACGAATCCAGAACTCCGTTGATTATCTCTGGCGCTGTTGAGGATAGCTCGGAACTGTATAGACGAATCAACAAGTTGATTCCCGCTCTGCAGCCGGGTGAGATCGTTGAAGATGAGGTAACGGGCGGCCACTATACGGTAGATGAAAAGCAGCGGCAGGTAGAGCTGACAGAGGAAGGCCATGAGCACATCGAAGACGTAATGATCAAAGAGAAGCTGCTGGAAGAGGGGGAAAGCCTCTACGCGGCAACAAATCTGAATCTTTTACACCATGTACATTCCGCTTTACGTGCTCATATTTTGTTTCACAAAGATGTTGAATATATTGTTCAGGAAGGACAGGTTGTTCTGATTGACGAGCACACTGGAAGAACCATGGCGGGACGCCGTCTTTCTGAAGGCCTGCACCAGGCGATAGAGGCCAAAGAAGGCGTCAATATTCAGAGCGAAAGCCAAACTTTGGCCTCGACCACATTTCAGAATTTCTTTAGGTTATACAGCAAGCTATCCGGAATGACAGGGACTGCCGATACTGAAGCGTTCGAATTTCGCCAGATCTATGGGCTTGAAGTCATCGTTATTCCCACTAACGTGCCGCAGATGCGCAACGACCTAAATGACCTGGTCTATTTATCGCGCGAAGAAAAGTTTGATGCCATTGTCGCCGATGTTGTCGAATGCATGGGTAATGGTGCGCCGGTTCTAGTGGGTACAGCCTCTGTAGAAACCTCCGAGGAACTTTCGACGCGTTTTCGCCAGAGCAAAATTGAACACAAAGTACTGAACGCTAAATACCACGAACAGGAAGCAGAGATTATTGCGCAGGCCGGTCGTCCAGGGGTAGTTACCATTGCTACCAACATGGCGGGGCGGGGCACGGATATTGTATTGGGCGGAAATTTTGAAGCGGAGCTAGCCGCCGCTGGAGGCCCTGAAGTAGCTAACGAACAAGAGTTAAAGAAGGGGTGGCAGATTCGCCACGATCAGGTTATCGAAGCGGGTGGCCTGCATATTCTGGGAACAGAGCGTCACGAGTCACGCAGAATTGACAATCAGTTGCGGGGTCGTGCTGGACGGCAGGGTGACCCAGGTCTGTCTCGATTTTATCTGTCATTAGAAGATAGCTTGATGCGAATTTTTGCTTCTGAGCGGGTGAAAAATTTCATGCAAGCGCTGGGGATGGAGAAAGGCGAAGCCATTGAGCACCGGATGGTGACCAACGCGATCGAGAAGGCGCAGCGTAAAGTTGAGGGGCGCAACTTTGATATCCGCAAACAATTGCTGGAATACGATGATGTTGCCAACGATCAGCGCCAGATTATTTATCAGCAGCGCAACGAGCTTCTTGGCGAATCTGATATATCTGAAACTATCACGGATATTCGTGCAGATGTGGTTAACGATGCAATTACTAGTTTCATCCCGCCAATGAGTGTAGAAGAACAATGGGATATACCCGGATTGCAGAATCAGCTTGAAGCAGAGTTTGCGATAGCACTGCCAATACAGGAGTGGCTTGATTCTGACGACAAACTTCACGAAGAAGCGTTGCGCGAAAAAATTCAACAATCGATTCAAAGCGCCTATGACGAAAAGGGTAAAGAAGTTGGCCCTGATATGCTCAAGATCGAAAAACAAATTATGCTACAGGTGCTCGACACGCTCTGGAAAGAACACCTGGCAACGATGGACCATCTTCGCCAGGGAATACATCTACGCGCCTATGCGCAGAAGAATCCGAAGCAGGAATACAAGCGTGAATCATTCGAGCTTTTCGAAGAATTACTGAGCAGTCTCAAGTATGAAGTTATTAAATTCTTAAGCCATGTTCAAATTCAGCGCCCTGACGAAGCCGAGTTGATTGAGCAAAAAAGGCGTGAAGTCGCTGAGCGGGAAAAATTGGATTTTCAACACGCCGCCAGCTCGGCATTGCCGAGCGAGCAAAGGGAAGATTCCAGGGCTGAGGTAGTCCCTCCCCAGACATTTACCCGTGAAGAGCGAAAGGTTGGCCGCAATGAGCCCTGCCCCTGCGGCAGTGGCAAGAAATACAAGCAGTGCCACGGGAAGCTATAAATTCACAGCTAAGAAGTAATAAGGACATCATCAGAGTGAACACATCACTGAAGTTGGATGTAATCGAAGGGTTGCGGCTGGGCACTGTTTCGGCGGGCATTAAAACAGAGGGTCGCAACGACCTCGTTTTAATCGAACTGTCAGCTGGTACACACTGTGCTGCGGTGTTTACGCAGAATGCGTTTTGTGCAGCGCCCGTCACGGTTGCTAAAGAGCATTTGTTGGCTTCGAAAACGACGGGGTTGCGGTATCTCTTGGTCAATACTGGAAATGCAAATGCAGGTACGGGTGAACCTGGTATTCGGGCAAGCACTGCGTGCTGCGCTGCCGCCGCCGACTTTGCGGGTGTTGGCGTCGAAGACGTAATGCCCTTTTCTACCGGCGTGATAGGTGAGCCTCTCCCGGTCGATAAAATTACCAGCGCCATCCCCGCTGCATTCGCTGCTCTTTCTGAGCACGGTTGGTCTGATGCGTCCGAGGGGATACTGACCACTGACACAAAGCCAAAAGGTATTTCCGTAAATTTCTCGTGTGAAGAGCGCAATTACACAGTGACAGGTATCGCCAAGGGTGCGGGTATGATTCGACCTAATATGGCGACCATGCTTGCGTATATTGCAACGGATATGGCAGTGGAGCAAACGCAGCTAAAGCAGATGTTAAGTGTTGCTATGGAGTCATCTTTCCATCGCATCACTATCGATGGTGATACTTCAACCAATGATGCCTGTGTACTGATGGCAACTGGAGCCGCCGGCAACGATATGGTCACCCAGGCTACATCGCTGCAATACCAAGCACTGCAGCAAGCGTTGGAAGAAGTCTGTGTAGCATTGGCACAGGGACTTGTGCGGGACGGAGAGGGCGCTAGTAAATTTGTGACCGTCGCTGTTATCGGCGGTGCAACTACACAGGAGTGTCTGGATGTCGCTTTCACGATAGCGCACTCTCCCCTGGTAAAAACAGCTCTGTTCGCCAGCGATCCGAATTGGGGGCGCCTGCTCGCAGCTATAGGGCGCGCGGGACTCAAAGAACTCGACGTGAATCGAGTCGCTGTTTTTCTGAATGATGTGCTTATCGCAGAAAATGGTTGTCGTGCGGCGAGTTACACTGAGGAGCTTGGTGTAGCTGCGATGGCGCCTGAAGATATTGCCATTCGAGTTGAGTTGCGCCGTGGCGACTGCTGTGAACAGGTATGGACGACAGATTTTTCCTACGATTATGTGCGCATCAATGCAGAGTATCGAACCTGAATGGGCGTGGTGCACGTAGCGGTTGGCGTGATACTTGATTCTGACAATCGAGTTCTGATTGCAAAGCGATCTACCCAGTCTCATCAGGGTGGCTTGTGGGAGTTTCCCGGCGGCAAAGTTGAATCCGGAGAATCTGTACAAACTGCTTTGGCGAGAGAATTATCCGAAGAGTTGGGAATTAATATTGGTCCGGCCACGCCATTGACCGTGGTATCCCATGACTACGAGGACAAAAGCGTTTGTTTGGATGTCTGGGTGGTCGCCGATTTTTCCGGCGTCGCGACCGGCTGCGAGGGGCAGCCCCTGTTGTGGGTTAGTGTGAGTGACCTACAAAAATACGATTTCCCTGAGGCAAATGCCCCCATTGTTGCTGCTGTAACAAAAATGGGTATTCGCTAAGGCGTTACTGAGCTCGGTGTTCCGCAGCTGTGCTTAAAAACTTTTTGTGAAGCTTGGCTATTTCACTATCGAGATCTTCCAATCTGCGCGAATTATCTACCACGATATCGGCCCGTTGGAGTCTTTCCTCCCTCGACATTTGAGCTGCCATAATTCTCCTGACCTGAGCTTCATCATTATCATCGCGCGCCATGGTGCGCTCTAATTGCAATTCCTGAGGTATATCCACAACGACCGTGCAGTGAGCGAGTTCGCCTTGCGAGGTTTCTAGCAACAAGGGTGAGCTGAGGATGGTATACGGAGATTTTGAGACGGCAAGTTGTTCCAATATTTCGGCGCCGATCAAAGGGTGGGTAAGTTTTTCGAGCCATAGGCGCTCTGCTTCCGTGGCAAAGACTTTACTGCGCAGCGCCGCTCTATCGAGTTCGCCATTTTTGGAAATGACTTCGCTGCCAAAGTGTTCTTCAATAGTCTTTAGTGCGGGCGTTCCTTTTTCAACAACCACTCTCGCAGCGAGATCAGCGTCCACCACGGTTATCCCGAGACGTTCGAAGCGCTCAGTGACAGCGCTCTTGCCGCTCCCGATGCCACCAGTAATTCCGACAACAAAACTCACGCTGTTATGCCTGTTGCGCCTAGATAGAGCGCTATCAGTTCGTCGCCCCATAGCAAACTTATCCAACCGGCCATCGCCAGGTAGGGTCCGAATGGGATGGGTATGTCCTTGCCTCGTCGTTGCAATACCATCAGTGCGATTCCTACGATTGCGCCGACTACCGATGACAGTAAGACAATTAACGGAATTGCCTGCCATCCCATCCAGGCGCCCAACGCAGCCAGTAATTTGAAGTCGCCATAACCCATGCCGTCCTTGCCAGTCAGTAATTTGAACAGCCAAAACACCGACCATAGTGAGAGATATCCGGCCGCTGCTCCGATGACAGCAGACTCAAGGCTTACAAAAGTCCCGTTAACATTAAGTAGTAGGCCAAGCCACAGCAGTGGAAGGGTGATGTCGTCTGGCAGTAGTTGTTGATCGACATCTATCATTGTGAGAGTGATAAGCGCCCATGTGAAGAGCATTGCCCCGAGCAGGGCGAGGGAGGCGTCAAAATACAACATTAGGGAAAGCGTCATAACCCCGCTAATCAATTCGATAATTGGATATCGGATCGATATTTTTGCCTGACAGTTGTAGCACTTGCCAGCCAGCACTAGGTAACTCAATACGGGAATATTCTGCCAGGCCTTAATTGCATCGCCGCACTTCGGGCAGTGAGAATTTGGGACTGCGAGGTTTATCTTTCGCTCTGCCTGCTTTTCTTCAACCTCTAGAAGTTCGCAGCAATCTTTTCGCCATTGCGATTCCATCATGATAGGAAGTCGATAAATTACGACGTTAAGAAAGCTGCCAACGATAAGGCCCATAAACAAAAGGGCTGTGGCCAACATCCAGGGGTGTTGGTTCAGTGCTTCGAGCATCAGAAATAATCCCAGTAGAGTTCAGCGTTCGTCAGGGTTTAAATAACTGAGCCCAGCATGAAAATAGGTAGGTACATAGCGATCATCAAGCCACCGACTAGCACACCCAAAATCGACATGATAATAGGCTCCATCAAGGAGCTTAGGCTATCTACCGAGTTGTCGACAGCGTCTTCGTAGTGATTGGCCACTTTATCTAACATCTCGTCCAGGGCGCCAGCTTCCTCGCCAATAGAAACCATTTGCAGCAACATGTTTGGAAACAGGCCTGTGGATTTTATGGCGTTATACAAGGTTGTACCTGTTGTTACATCATCGCGGATCTGTCTAATCGCTTTGGCGTAAACCGAATTACCTGCGGCTCCGGCTGTAGAGTCAAGTGCTTCAACCAGTGGTACACCGGCGGCAAAAGTCGTCGCAAGTGTGCGCGAGAATCTCGCAATGACCGAATTGAAAACAATGTCTCCAATTACGGGGGCTTTCAGCGCCAGTTTGTCGAGAAACTCAGCAAATGGGACCGAACGTGCCTTCACCTCTTTGAATAAGTAAATCGCGCCGATTATGCCGGCCACTATTATGTACCACCAAGCCTGGGCAAATTCAGAGATGGCCAAAACAAATAAAGTAAAGGCGGGTAAGTCTGAACCAAAGCTGCTGAAGGTCTCAGCAAATTGTGGGACCACTTTAATTAGAAGTATTCCCGTTACAACCATTGCAACTACCACAACAGCAATTGGATAGGTCATAGCCTTTTTGATTTTTGCTTTTAGTTGTTCTGTTTTTTCCTTGTAAGTTGCCACGCGATCCAGCATCACTTCCAGTGTTCCGGATGTCTCGCCTGAACTAACGAGACTGCAAAATAGATCGTCGAAATACTTCGGGTGTTTCTCCAGCGATACAGCCAGGCCGGTACCCGCCGCGACATCATTTTTAATCGTGTTGACGAGAGATCCCATGCTGGGGTTTTCCAGGCCATCTGCCACGATTTCAAAACTCTGTACCAGTGGTACACCTGCCTTCATCATCGTAGACATCTGCCGGGTAAAAATACAGATATCCATAGGCTTGATTTTTTTGCCACTGCTGCCGAAAAGCGGTTTGGATTTCTTGCGTACGCTCTTGGGCTTAATGCCCTGGCGTCGCAGTTGGGCCTTGGCCATCGATGAGCTTACAGCCTCTATCTCGCCTTTGCTGGTGCGGCCCTGTTTATCGGTCCCTGCCCAGGTGAACGTACTGCCTCTGACTGCACTTGTTGCCATAATACTATCCGCCAATGTCCTGTGTTTTCATTAATTCGGGGTTAATCGGTAGTGATTCGATTGACTTCTTTGAGGCTGGTCTCGCCCCGGGCCGCTTTTTGTAATGCGGAACGCCGTAAATCGTTAAAACCTTCCTCTCTAGCGCGCTTGTCTATTTCGATGGAGTTTCCTTCCTCCATAATAATCCTGGCGATATCCGGAGTAATTTTCACCACTTCATAAACGCCAACGCGACCCTTGTAACCGTCATTGCAGAGTTTGCATCCTACGGGGTTCATCAAGGTTGCGCTCTCGAGCATCTCTTCGGTAAAGCCCTCTTTGAGTAAGGTTTCCTTGGGGACGTCGGTTGCAGGCTCACAACATTCCTTGCAAAGCCTCCGGGCGAGACGTTGTGCAATAATAAGGTTGACGGAGGTCGCCAGATTGAAAGCAGGTACGCCCATGTTGAGCATACGGGTAATGGTTTCTGCCGCACTATTGGTGTGTAAAGTAGACATTACCATGTGGCCCGTTTGTGCCGCTTTTATGGCAATTTCCGCCGTTTCAAGATCTCGAATCTCACCTACCATGATAATGTCGGGATCCTGACGCAGGAAAGAGCGCAGCGCCGCGGCAAAGTTCAGTCCCACCTTGGCATTAACATGAACCTGGTTGATACCTTCTAGATTGATCTCTACTGGATCCTCTGCCGTGGAAATGTTGAGTTCCGGGGTATTGAGCATATTCAGGCCCGTGTAGAGAGAAACCGTCTTACCCGACCCGGTAGGACCTGTTACCAAGATCATTCCCTGAGGTTGCTCCAGCGCATTCACGTACATGGCTTTTTGATCGGGCTCATAGCCGAGTGCGTCAATACCCATTTGCGCGCTAGATGGGTCGAGGATACGCAAGACGATTTTTTCACCGAACAGCGTAGGGAGCGTATTCACCCGGAAGTCGATGGAGCGATTGCGGGAGAGCTTCATTTGTATGCGACCATCCTGAGGAACTCGTCGCTCAGAGATGTCCATCTGCGACATAACCTTCAATCGTGCCGACAGTCGCGGTGCTAAATTTTTGGGTGGCCTTACTATCTCCTTCAAAATACCGTCAGTACGGTATCGAACCCGGTAAGTTTTCTCGTAGGGTTCAAAGTGTATATCCGATGCACCTTGCTTAATGGCATCGATAAGCACCTTGTTGACGAAGCGCACGATGGGGGTTTCATCAATTCCCGCAGTGCCGTCGTCTTCGTCCGCCTGGTCGACGCCTGACTGGATATCAATATCATCGAGGTCACCAGAATCCAGGTCATCGAGTCCGTCACCCAAATTATCCTGTGATTCCATCCATTGTGTTATGGCATTGTTGAGGGCGTGTTCTTCGACCAAGACCGCGTCGGTGTTAACACCCGTATGGAACTTTATCTCATCGAGTGCCGCCAGGTTCGTTGGATCTGAAACGGCAATGAATAGTCGGTTGCCGCGGTGAAAAAGCGGCAGCGCATGGTGCTTGCTTATAAGGCTGGCATCAACTAGCCCTTCCGGGAGGTTGGCTTGGTTGAAAGCGGTGATGTCAAATAGGGGAACACCGAATTCCTGTGAGGCGACTTCAGCTAACCGTTGGCTGTCAATTTTACTGCTGCCAACCAGGTATTGAACAAAGGGTATCTTATCAGTGGACGCCGCTTTTTGAGCGTCGCTAGCTTCCTGTGCTGAAACTAAACCTTCAGCGACAAGTCTTCCTGCTAACCCGCTAAGCTGTCCAACCGCTTTGTCATTCATGTTCACTAGGTCCCTGTCTAGCCGATACTATTGCGAAGTGGTTTTTTGGCTATTTTGTGCTCGAGTATACGCATACCATGGTCGGGCTAATACCTTTGAACAACAGTAATGTAATGATTTCTCACGATTTTTTGATTAGTTGTTGCCTGTATCACACCTACCTGCGGGACCGCATAAGAATTTGTTCCCTCCAGTGTCCTCGCCAACAAAATTTCTGCATAACAGTGCGGTACCACTTTTGATATTTCAGTGACAAAATTTGTCACTATTGTAACTAGCGTGTCATTCTTAATTTGTCTTGGAGGTGGTTTCTCGGTAGTAAGAAAAATAAAGTATCCATATAAGTCATTGTATTAAAACAAGTTTTATAAAAAGCAGTGAGGCTAGTTCATTTGTGGCACGGTAACTGCAACACGGACTGTGCCTGCATCGGTCCGCTCAACAACCCGGTACGCAAGAACGCTAACTTAAAATTGGAGTAGGAATTATGAACACACAGAAGAACACACAACAGGGTTTTACCCTTATCGAACTGATGATCGTTATTGCGATCATCGGAATTTTGGCAGCCATCGCATTGCCTGCTTATCAGGATTATACAATCCGAGCTAAAATGGCAGAGCCTATGGCTGCATTGGCTGAAGCAAAAACAACGATTTCTGAATACTATGCGACGCAAAGCAATACCTTCCCAACTTTGGCAAATTCAGGTTTGAATACTGACTTAGGTAAGAAAATTGCTGCATCTATTAAGTATACGAACAGCGTGGGCCGTATTGGCGTAACCATTGAAGAAGGCATAATACCAGGAGCAGCCGCATTGGTAGGTTTCTCGCTTTCCGCTGTCACTAGATCAGATGGGTCTATCATCTGGATATGCGGCACGACTTCTCAGGCTTCTGGTGTAACCTCAAACGTTGATGCTAAGTACTTGCCTTCGAGCTGCAGAGGCATCTAATCGCACGATGCATGAAAAGCCCGGCTCTGCCGGGCTTTTTTTTAGCTTTTTTTTCTCGTAATAGTTTATTATCTCCACTCCCGTAAGCTACTGTTTTTTTTTCTCAAAACAGAAAAATTCTAAGGTGTACAAGTATCCAAAGTTCGCGTTTTTATATTCGATACTTGGTTGCCTTGAGTTTACTGACCTTTGGTGTCTACAGTCTGGGCTTTTCCGGAGAGCTACTTTTTGACGATCTTCCTAATCTGGCATCAAATTCTTCGTTAAGGTTTGATGGCACCGTTGTCGACGCATGGAGAGTAGCGGCTTTAAGCTCCAATGCCGGTGTAACGGGGCGGCCAATCCCGATGTTCAGTTTTGCTGTGAATAGTGTTGTCTCAGGAGACATCTCTGCTTACGGCTTAAAACTGACTAATACCGTTATTCACGTCGCCATAGCCTGGCTAGTGTTCTTCCTGTCACGCCAACTCCTGCAAATTCACCCCCGGCGATTCGACGACTCCCAGCTTGGGCTGATAGCGCTTGCATCCGCGGCCATCTGGCTACTGCATCCGCTTCAGGTCTCTACGGTTTTGTATGCTGTTCAGCGCATGGCGCAACTGTCTACGTTTTTTGTGCTGTTGGGCCTGCTAGTGTTTGTCAGGTATCGACAACAATGGGCGAGTGAAGGTGCGAATCCGGGAGATGTCCTGGCGGCATTGTTGTGGCTGGGAATAATCACCACTTTGGCGGTATACAGTAAAGAAAATGGTATTTTGTTACCGGCGCTTGTTTTAGTTATAGAATTGGTTTTCTTTAAAGGGCAGTGGGCGGGTAGGACTATCTGGCCGAACAAAGTAGTCGTCAATTTCATACTGGTTTTGGCTGCGATTACGTTTTTTGGGATATTTTTTTACGCTTTTGATTTTATCTTGGCCGGTTACACAATTCGAGAATTTACCTTGGAGGAGCGAGCTTTAACGCAGCTGCGAGTACTTTGGAGCTATCTCGGTTGGTTTTTCCTGCCAGATGTTAGCGCGATGGGGTTTCAACATGATGATATTCCTCTTTCGAGAGGATTATTGGATCCAGTGACGACCCTCTTGTCGTTGGCTGCCTGGCTAATAGTTTTGTCAGCGGGGTATTTTTACAGACAACGTTTCCCCCTGATTATTTTTGCTCTACTGTTTTATCTAGTCGGGCACAGCATGGAGTCCGGTGTTCTCGCTCTGGAGATGGTTTATGAGCATAGGAACTATTTGCCCATAGTGGGTTTTTGCACACTTGCCGGTGCTGGTATTGTTGGGGTGGCATCTCGGTTCAATTTTAATCAGTATGTCTCGATAGGCTGTGTGAGCGCGATCTTGTTAGTTTTAATGCTGGTTCGGGTGTCGGCCTGGTCTGACAGTGAGAGGCTTAACTTTGTGAATCTTGAGAACCATCCGGATTCGCCCAGGACTAACTTCTTATATGCTGAAACCCTGTGGCAAAAGTACCACGGGGCATTGGCTGGCTCGGTGGAACAAGAGCAGGCAAAAGAACAATTGATTACAGCGCGTTATTATTTCCAAAGAACCTGGGAGTTGGATTCTCGCAGCCTTGCTGCCCTTATTATGCTGTACGACATTGATCAACAGTATTTCCCCAAACTCGGAGAAAAAGAAGATTGGCTGGGGAGGTTGGAGATTCTTCTTAGTGATCGGGTGTTGCAGGCGTCCGACTATAATGCGATAGACGCTCTCGTAGTCTGCGTCGCTGAGGGTGGGTGTCGAGTGGACTATGGTCGGATGATATCCATTTTTAAAATGCTTGAAAAACGTTATCCCAGATCGCTGCCTCTTTTGTCGAGCTTCTATACCTATATTCAAGCCAGCGGAGCCAGCGATGCGGAGCTTGAAGAAATCTGTAACAAAGCGCTGCTAATTAATCCTGCAAGTCGAGACTTTCTTGCCAAACTCTTGTCGCTTCGAATTCGTCAGGGAGATATCGGTGCAATGTATGATGTCGTTTCACACTGGATGGCCGCCGATACAGCTCGCCGAGATATATTACGGCTAAAAACTTTGTTTTCCACATAGTGGGCCGATGAGTATCAAATGATTAGTCGCAAACGAATCTTAGTCGTCGCGCAGTTTTCCGGCATCTTAGCGCTGTTGCTGTTCACCCTATGGGTCTATTGGCCTGGTCAGTATGGTCCACCTTTACTCGATGATAGAGGAAGCTTAACTAAGCTGGAGACGCTTGTTGAGGATCCCACTCGGGCGCGTGAATACATATTTGGAGACAAATCTGGTTTTTTGGGTCGTCCGGTTTCTATGGCAAGTTTTGTGCTTGAAAAGCTGTATTGGGATCGCGGCACCGCGGGCACCAAACTCATTAACATGGGTCTTCATCTGTTCAACGGAGCACTTGTAGTTTGGCTGTTTAGCATGCTCCTGTCGCATCAGAAAATCCCCGCCTACCGCTGGTTTTCGCTGCTCGGAGCGGCTATCTGGCTGTTGTCTCCACTGTATGTCAGCACTGTCTTGTACATGGTGCAGCGAATGACCATTCTAGCGGCGCTCTTTATGCTTGCCGCTCTTGTCTTATATGTTTATTGGCGCGATGCCGTGGTGTCTCGACGCTTTTCATGGCATTACCTTATAGGGTTTGGATGCTGTACAGCGCTTGCTATCTTTTCAAAAGAAAACGCAGTCATAGTGCTACCTGTTGCCATTGCCATGGAAGTTTTTTGGTTTCAGGGGCGCGATAGCGTCGGTACAGTGCACCGAGGTTTTCATAATTTTAGCGCTATATTGCTTGCGGCCGGTTCTTTTGGTGCAGTGGGAGCATTGTTCTACCTGGCGGACTGGATACAGGCGGGCTATACGCTACGTCACTTTTCTCTGGCCGAACGACTGTTGACTGAAAGTAGAATTCTTTGGGACTACGTTGGCCAATTGTATATGCCCGAAAACCTTCGAATGGGCTTATTTCATGACGACATCGTTGTTTCAAGCTCTTTGTTTACTCCAATTTCCACTCTGTATTCCGTTGTTGCATGGGCGCTGCTCGGGGTTGGTGTTCTGGTATTGTGCTATGCCCGAATTGCCTGGACATTGGTGTTCGCCGTGTCGTGGTTTCTGGTTGGGCACAGTATAGAATCGACCGTGTTGGCACTGGAACTCTACTTTGAGCATCGGAATTATTTTCCTGGAATAGGCTTAATTTTACTCCTTCTTTGTCTAGCGGGCATGCTATGTAAGCGCTATATACAGCTTACGGCGCCGATTCTAGTTATTTTTGGCTTTTACGTTCTTTGGTTGGCGCTGCAAACCAGTTCGCAGGTACAAATCTGGTCCAGTACCCCAATGCTTCGGTTGAATCATGTCATTCATCATCCTGAGTCAGCTCGCGCTAACGAGGAGATGGCCATACAGTTGGCGGGTGTAGGTGCTGTATCGCCTGCCCTGGAGTTCTCAAAGAAATCAGGTGATTTGGATTGGCGTGCGCGAATAGGCGACCGGCAGCTGAGAGACCTGAGTTTGTATTGTTTGGCTAATGAAGCCGTGCCTGCAGATGCCTTCGATGTGCTGGGACAATCAAATCCTGAAAGACCATTCGCCATCGTCAGTATTTTTCACGGATTGACTAAGCTATTGCAAGGCGAGGGTTGTCCCAGCTTTGACAGACTGAAATTAGCAGATAGACTTGTTGAAATTTTCTTGTCTGATCCGCAAAATTCTCGAGCTTCGTCAAATCTTTTTATACTCCTGGCCAGTTTTGAGAATCATTTATCTCGTTACGGCAATGCATTTGATTATATACAGCTGTCTTTGGCTGAGACGCCAGATGATACGCGGGCTCTATTAATGAAACTGCATTTCGCCACCGCATTAGGTAAAGTAGGTGATGCTGGCGAGGCGATCAAAATGTTACAAAAAAAGCGCGACGGGGGAACGTTGTCGAATGTTGACTTGCAGACCTTTGAACTGTATCTGGAGAACTAGATGTTGGACGTAACGATAATTATACCTGCGAAGAATGAAGAGCAGGGTCTGGCGCTACTTCTGCCGCGACTCAGGGAATCCTATCCTGATGCGCCAGTGATTGTTGTGGATGATGGCTCTACTGATGGCACGGTCAGCGCGTGCACTGAAGCGGGAGTTTCCGTACTCTCCCATAGCTATTCAAAGGGTAATGGAGCCGCCATTAAGTCTGGCGCCAGAGCCGCTAAAACTGACTACCTCTTGTTTATGGATGGGGATGGGCAGCACGATCCGTCCGATATTGAGAAAATGATGGAAATGCTCGAGCAGGGTTTTGATCTTGTTGTGGGTTCTCGTAGCGGCCTTGATTCGCAGGCTAGTATTGCGCGCTGGAGTGCTAACGCTTTTTATAATCGTTTCGCCAGCTGGATGGTAAACCGTGATATCCCCGATCTGACTTCAGGCTTCCGCGCGGTCAATCGGAAAAAGTTCCTGAGTTTTTTATACTTGCTGCCAAATGGTTTTAGCTATCCCACTACCTCTACTATGGCATTTTTCAGGGCTGGGTACTCAGTGGGCTTCGTCCCTATAGCCGTGTCAAAACGCTTTGGTAAAAGCCATATCAATTGGCTGCGTGATGGGATACGTTTTTTTCTAATCATTTTTAAAATTGGTACCCTTTATTCGCCGCTAAAGATTTACTTTCCTGTATCCGTTATGACCTCTGGTCTGGGCGTAGTGAATTATCTGATGTCGTTTGCATCCGGATCTGCTCGATTTACCAATATGAGCACGATGCTTCTGCTCGGTGGAGTTATCATATTTTTAATGGGTCTATTATCAGAGCAGTTAACAAACCTGCAATATAAAGATACCGATTCCGAGACACTCTAGCGTTCTTGGGCCTGCTCAGTAAGGTATATTCAGTGCCAGTGTCTCTTTGACCTGTTCCATGACGACATAGCTGGTGGACTCCAGAACGCCGGGCAGTTTCAGCAGAGTTTCTCCCAGAAATTTTCGATAGGCATCCATGTCTGCTACTCGCGCTTTAATCAGGTAGTCAAAATTCCCGGACACGAGATAGCACTCCTGTACTTCTGGCAACTCAAAGGCCGACTGGGTAAATTCTTCAAAGATGTCCTGGGAGGTTCTATTCAGGCGAATTTGCACGAACACGACTAATGCCGCATCCAGGTATTTCGGATTGAGAATAGCCTGGTATCCTCGAATAATCTGTTCACGCTCCAGACGTTTTACTCGCTCTTTGCACGGCGTTGTACTCAGCCCTACCTGTCTGGCCAGCTCAGCGTAGCTTGTCCGACCCTCTTTTTGTAAGACTCTCAAGATGTTTCGATCGATGCGCTTAAGTTCGTGAAGTTTTCTTTCCATAAGGTATTCCTTGCTATCTCAGCGGGCAGCTATGTAGGCGTTCTTGTGGATATCTTTTCATTTAAAAAAAGTATTGAAAAGGGAGGTTTTTTAGTCGATTCAGCTAGTAGATGTGTAATTATATAGAGGAAAAGACAAAAAATGAACGCTAGAATCCCCCTTATAAACTAAGTTAACCCGGTATGTGGAGGTGGAAAATGCTCATTGGTGTCCCTAAGGAAATTAAGAATCACGAGTATCGAGTGGGTTTGACCCCAGCTGGGGTTAAGGAGCTGTGTGGGTGCGGGCACCAGGTTATGGTTGAGCACAATGGTGGCCTTGCCATCGGCTTCGACGACGATCAATATGGGGACGCAGGCGCTGAGATTGTTAGCTCTGCAGCCGAGATATTTTCCCGTGCCGATATGATTATCAAGGTAAAAGAACCCCAGCCACAAGAGTGCAAGATGCTGCACCCCGGGCAGGTCCTTTTCACTTACTTGCACCTCGCTCCCGATCTGCAGCAGACCAAGCTTCTTTTGGAATCCGGTGCGACCTGTATCGCCTATGAAACAGTGACGCAGTCGGGCCCCGGTCTACCGTTGTTGGCTCCCATGAGTGAGGTAGCGGGAAGAATGGCGATTCAAGCGGGCGCCCATAGCCTGGAAAAGGCTCAGGGCGGTAACGGAACTTTATTAGGTGGCGTGCCAGGTGTGGAGCCCGCCAAAGTACTAGTGATCGGAGGCGGCGTCGTGGGAATTAATGCGGCTCGCATGGCAATGGGTATGGGGGCCGATGTCACAATTCTGGATCGTTCTCTGGAGCGTCTAAAAGAATTGGATATGATTTTTGGTGGACGCATGAAAACCATCTATTCCACTGCAGATGCTCTGGAACAGTATGTTCTGCAGGCAGATCTGGTGGTGGGCGCTGTACTTATCCCCGGTGCGGCTGCCCCAAAACTTGTTTCGCGTGATTTAGTCAGTCGAATGAAAGTGGGTGCCGTTTTAGTTGATGTGGCAATCGATCAAGGCGGTTGTTTTGAGACGAGCCGCGCCACTACACATCAGGACCCAACGTATATCGTCGATGGGGTGGTCCACTATTGCGTCGCCAATATGCCCGGTGGCGTCGCGAGAACGTCGACGATAGCGTTGACGAATGCAACGCTTCCCTATGCGGTTAGCCTGGCGAATAAGGGCGCTACTATGGCGCTTTTTGATGACGAGCATTTGAGAAATGGTTTGAACGTTCACGCTGGCATGGTGACATATCGCGCTGTCGCTGAGACCCTGGGTTACGATTATGTGGACGCACTTGCTGCCCTAAGCATGACAGAATTGAAACAATCAGCCTGATACCTCATCAGTTTCAATAAGGCCGCAAACACGGTTTGCGGCCTTATTGATTCATCGCATTCGTAGCGCTTTCGATTAGCCGTATTTTGCTTTAGCTTCCCGTCGACGCGAATGCAGTACCGGCTCTGTATAGCCGTTGGGTTGTTCGCGCCCCGCAAACACCAGTTCACATGCCGCCTGAAAGGCAATACTGTCGTCAAAATCTGGCGCCATATTTCGGTAAGCAGGGTCTCCCGCATTTTGTGTGTCCACAATCGCCGCCATTCGCTGTAGCGTTTCCAGTATCTGGGCTTCGCTGCAAATTCCGTGGTGTAACCAGTTCGACAGATGCTGGCTCGAAATGCGCAGTGTTGCCCGATCCTCCATGAGTCCAACGTTGTTGATGTCCGGCACTTTAGAGCAGCCTACACCTTGGTCAATCCAGCGCACGACGTAGCCTAAAATTCCCTGGGCGTTGTTGTCCAGCTCTCGTTGAATTTCATGATCGGAAAGTCCTTCAGCACCCTTTAGCGGGATATTCAAGATGTCATCTACGCTCGCTGGAGTTCGGAGGCTCAGTTCTGCCTGGCGCTGGGCAACATCTACTTCGTGGTAGTGAATGACATGGAGTGTTGCCGCTGTGGGCGATGGGACCCATGCGGTGCTTGCACCGGCCTGTGGGTGACCTATTTTTGTTTCCATCATTTGGCTCATGAGATCCGGCATTGCCCACATTCCCTTGCCGATCTGCGCTTTGCCTTGCAGACCACAACGCAGGCCAATATCTACATTGGAATCTTCGTAGGCGTTGATCCAGGTTTCAGTCTTCATCGCACCTTTGGCTGTAATAGCGCCGGCCTCCATGCTGGTGTGAATTTCGTCACCGGTGCGATCCAGAAAACCTGTGTTGATGAAAACTACACGCTGCTTCGCCCGGCGAATACACTCTTTGAGATTGATACTGGTGCGGCGTTCCTCGTCCATAATGCCGAGCTTGAGAGTATACCGTGTCATTCCAAGCAGGTCTTCGATTCGGTCGAACAAGTCGCAGGTGAAAGACACTTCGTCAGGACCGTGCATTTTGGGTTTGACAATGTAAACACTGCCGCGTCGGGAATTACGCTGTGCACCGCTGCGCTTGAGATCATGTAATGCGATCATGGCGGTAAATACACCGTCCATAATGCCTTCGGGTATTTCCCTTCCCTGTTCGTCAAGGATGGCGTCATTGTTCATCAGATGACCCACATTACGCACAAACAATAAACTCCGTCCCGGCAAAACAAGCGAGCAGCCGTCGGCAGCGATAAACTCTCTGTCGTCGTTTAGTGTTCGGTGCAGTGTTTTGCCGCCTTTGCTAAAGGCCTCCTTCAGGTCACCGCGCATCAACCCAAGCCAGTTTCGATAGACTTCGGTTTTGTCTTGGGCGTCCACAGCAGCAATAGAATCCTCACAATCTTGAATGGTTGTCAGAGCAGATTCCATCACTAAATCTTTTACACCCGCCGCGTCTGTGCTGCCGATAGGGCTGCCAGGATCAATTTGTATTTCAATATGCAAACCGTTGTGGCGCAGTAAAATACTGTCCGGTGCATTGGGCTTACCTAAGTAGCCTCGAAATTGATCCGGTCTGGCCAGTATGCTTGTGCTGCCATCTAGCATGGCGACGTGAAGTGCGCCATCGCCTACCGTATAGGCTTTAGCGTCACTGTGGTCACCTTCGTTAAGTGGGCAAAATCGGTTTAACAGATTGCGTGCGTAGGCGATAACTTTTGCACCGCGAACCGGGTTGTAGCCGGCAGTCTTCTCAGCTCCGTCTTCTTCGGGGATTACATCAGTGCCGTACAGTGCGTCGTACAGGCTTCCCCACCGAGCGTTGGCAGCGTTTAGCGCATATCGCGCATTCATAACCGGAACAACCAATTGAGGGCCGGCCAGAGAGGCGACCTCCTCATCCACGTTAGTGGTCTCTATTTGAAAGTGTTCAGCTTCTGGCAGTAGATACCCTATCTCTTGAAGAAAGGTTTTGTAGGCCACGCGGTCGTAATTTTTGCCTGGATTGGCCTGATGCCACTGATCAATCTTACCTTGAAGCTCATCTCGGATATCAAGCAGCTGGCGATTTCTGGGAGTAAACTCTTCCAGTATTGATTCCAGCCCTTGCCAAAACTGCTGTTCGGAAACGCCGGTTCCGGGCGCAATGTCATTTTTTAATAGCTCGTGAAGAACTTTAGCGATATCTAGGCCGCCTTCGCGAATGCGATCGGTCATGGTGTTTTCCTTCTCAAGTAGAGGTGACGATTTCGAAGCCAGGGTTCATCCCGCCCAATTGCTGAAGATTTTAAGGGCAATGCCCCCATTTAGCTAATTTATAGAAACTATCACTGTGATTCTTTTGGTGAATGCTGTGAGTATGTCTAGCTATCTCGATTAGCTGGTAAGATCTGGAGTCGGTTCCTTTCCGTCCAATGCTCTTGCTGTATCCACGATGAGTTTGCGGAGCCATCTGTTTGCGGGGTTGTGTTGCAATAAGGGACTCCAGGCCATTTTCAATTCCAGCTCAGGGATATGCAGCGGAGGTTTCCTCAGTACTACTCTTGGATTGTCCACCTTCAACAGTGCTGCCCTGCTGGGTAGTGTCACGATGAGATCATTTTGTTCAGCCATCGTCATGGCGGCTTGATAGTGTCGTGTAAAAACTCGAATTTGTCTTTTTTTCCCCAGCTTGTTCAGCGCCGCGTCTACCCAGCCCAAGCGTTGGACGTCGTCGGGGTTGACCCCAACGCCGACGCCCATGCCCGTTTTGCTCACCCACACGTGGTTTGCTTTTAAATAGTTCTCCAAGCTGAAATCCTCCAGAACCGGATTTTCGGGGCTTAGGACACAGGTGAACGTGTCATTCCAGAGGTGGATTTGATGAAAGGACTGTGGCATTGAATCGAAGCGATTGATGACCATATCCACCTTGCCCCGTTCTACATCGAGAAAGCTTACGTCGCTGGGTGTCATGATATCCAAAGTCAGACCCGGTGCCAGCGTTCTGAGGTGGCCCAGGACCGTTGGCAGTAGGGTCGACTCTGCGTAATCACTGGCCATGATACGAAAAACTCGCTGCGCGTTGGCTGGGTCGAAGGCCGAGCGAGCTTGTACCGCGGTATCGATTTTTAAGAGTACTTCGCGAACCTGTGGCTCCAGCTCCAGCGCTCGCTCTGTCGGTGTCATACCCTCACTCGTCCTGACTAATAGAGGGTCGTCAAACATTTCTCGCAGCCTCCGGAGCCCGTTGCTCATGGCCGGTTGCGACAGATTTAACTGGTTTGCTGCCTGTGTAACGTTCCGCTCTCTCAATAGTGCATCCAGGTAGACCAACAGGTTGAGATCAATCCTTTTTGTGTTCACGGTGGCATTCTCGGTTATTCACAACACGAATGATGATATCGCAAAGCATTAGTCTTGGGAATTGCATCCCCACGTTGGAGTTGCAGCGTAAGGGAACCCTATGGAGTCACGCTGGTGTAGTTTACACTTATGAATTTTGACGATTAGAGAAACACTCATGCAGGACATCTCCACCCCGGACCTCAGTGATGAGTTTCCAGCAGTCCGAGCACTTGAACTGACCTTGGAAAATTATGGCCTTAGAAAGAAATTCTGTGGTCAGGTCGTTACCATTAAATGTCACGAAGACAACTCGCTGGTGAAGCAGGCTGTTGCCGAGCCCGGTAACGGTAGGGTGATAGTGGTCGATGGAGGTGGTTCTCGGCGACGGGCATTGCTGGGGGATATGCTCGCTGAGCAGGCGGCAAGTAACGGCTGGTCGGGGCTGGTGATCAATGGTGTTATTCGCGACGTGGATGAAATAGCGCAAACTGAATTAGGGGTTCAAGCCTTGGGTCACTGCCCGTTAAAAACCGAAAAGCTGGGTGTGGGTCAGCGCGATGTGGAGCTGCACTTCGGTGGCGCTGTTATTGCCCCTGGGGATTTTCTCTACGCGGACAATAATGGGGTGCTCGTGAGTAAGGTGGCACTTTTATAGCAGTCGCATCGACAAGTCCATTGCTTTGCAGTCTTTCGTGAGCGCGCCAATTGAGATGAAATCAACGCCGGTTTGGGCTATCGCTAACAGAGTCTTTTCAGTGACGTTACCTGATGCTTCCAGTTCGACGCGGCCCTTATTGATATCAACGGCGGTTATCAAATCCGTCAGAGTAAAATTGTCTAACATCACCCTGTCGCACCCGGCCAAAAGTGCCTCTTGAAACTCCTTGAGACTTTCAACTTCTACTTCCACTGGCTTTCCGGGAGATTGAGTTCTGGCGGTTTCCACGGCAGCAGAAATTCCTCCACAAGCATTAATATGGTTTTCCTTGATTAGAAACGCGTCGTATAAGCCTACACGGTGGTTATAGCAGCCGCCACAACTCACAGCATACTTCTGGGCTTTTCTAAGTCCGGGAATGGTTTTTCGGGTATCCAGGAGTCGCACGCCCGTATCCTTGACCAATTCGGCATAATAATTGCTGACCGTCGCCGTACCGCACAGTAGCTGAAGAAAATTGAGTGCCGCACGCTCAGCAGTCAGTAACGCGCGAGCCGACCCCTGGGCAGTGAAAAGTATGTCATTTTCAGAGATCAGTTGGCTATCGGTAACATGCCAATCCAAGGATACGGTGGAGTCGACCTGTTTGAATACTTCGTTTACCCACTCCTGGCCGCACATTACCCCAGCCTCTCTGGTAATAACGCGGGCCTTACCGGTAGCCTGCGCAGGAATCAATTGGGCGGTGATATCCCCACTGCCAATGTCCTCTATTAACGCACTGCGTACATTACTGCGAATATCTTCGGGCAAGACCATTACGGTGTTCGGTTGGGTTTGGCGCATGTCACTGGGGTTTGTTTCGATTCGGTGTTAGATTGTAGCAGCTCTCTCATTGGACTGTTAATCGCAAAGGGGTTAACCACAGTTTGCTTAAGCTTAAGTTTGAGTGTCACAAGTGACGACTTCGCAATAATGTACGCGCTTAATGATGGTTGGATAGCGCAGGCAAGAAAAGTTGCCTCTCCTAACTTTGGTCCTCGGCCAGAACGTGGCGAAACGGATTTGCTCGTCATCCACAATATTTCACTACCACCGGGTCACTACCATGGGAACTGCATAGAGCAGTTTTTTTGCAATCAGCTCGACTGGGAAGAGCATCCATTCTTCCGTGAAATACAAGGGGTAGAGGTTTCTTCACATTTGTTAATTCGCCGCGATGGCGAGCTTGTGCAGTTTGTGAGCCTGGATGATCGTGCCTGGCACGCGGGGCGCTCTTGCTTTGACGGACGCGAAGAATGTAATGATTACAGTATTGGTATCGAGCTCGAGGGCACCGACGATGACGTTTATACTGAGCGTCAATATCAGGTTCTAGCCGGCGTGACACGTATTTTACTCGAGCACTACAAACCTTTGATCCGTTCGAGAATTGTCGGGCATAGCGATGTATCGCCCGGGCGCAAGACAGATCCAGGTCCCGGTTTTGACTGGGTATATTATCGTTCTTTAATAGGGAAAACAGGGGAGCTTTAATGACATTCCTAGCATTGATAGTAGCGCTTATTTTCATTCAGCTGTACGGTGAAAAAAATCCGGTACATAATGACAATTGGTTTGTGTCGGCGCAGCGTAGGTCTAGGGGGTTTGGTTTTAACCCAACCGTGAGTTTGGTGATCTACATCGTCGTTCCTGTTGTTGTTGTTCGATTTATATTGAGCGTCGTTGACTCCTGGTTATTTGGGTTACTGTGGATCGGTGGCGCAACGCTGATCCTTTTGTACTCCTTCGGTCGCGAGCATTTCGACTCCCTGGCGCAGCGCTATCGAAATTACTGCATGAGCGGTGACTTTGAGGCCGCCTATTTGTATGCGCAAGAGGAGCTCGATATTGACCCTGAAACACTGAACGTTGATTCACCTGAAGAGACACATGAGGCGATTCAAACCCAGTTGCTTTACTTGGGTTATCAGCGCTGGTTTGCGGTACTATTTTATTTTGTTCTGCTGGGTCCCCTGGCTTCCTTGGCTTACCGTCTGTTGCAGCTTAGCCGGCCAACACCGGAGGGGGAGTTGGCAGCGAAAATTCTTTTCTATATCGATTGGATACCCACTCGGTTGTTAGCTTCTGGTTTTGCATTGACCGGAAACTTTTTGAGCAGTCGAGACCGATTGATGGCGAGTTTGTCCGAAGCTCGCCAGGCTTCAGGTTCCGTTTTGCTGTCTGTTGGTCGGGCGGCGATTGGTGGGGCGAATGCGTGGGCTAATGCAGATGGGGCACAAGATCAACAGCCTTTTTTTGAAACTGCTGCCATAGAGGCAGGTGAGCTTCGCGATTTAATGTCGCGTAGCGCTGGGGCTTGGTTGATAGCAATCTCTCTTATCGTTTTGTTTTTCTAAGGTCCAATAGCAGATTTCTTTAATAGTCAGCACGACTTGTAATACCTGCTACGCTTAAGTAGTGAACGAAGATAATAATAAAAAGCTCGAATGTTAGATGCCGCATGAGTGCAAGCTCTGACCTCGATTTGACCTTACCTTCAGTGGTTGCCAATCTGGTGGGCAGTTATCAGGGCACCGCTTTGATGCTAACTATTGCCTTCCATCCGGATACTAATCGTATTGGTGAAAGCGTTTTATTATCTGGGGGTCAAGGCGTTACCCAGTTGCACCTGGGTCGCGCCGCGCCTCTTTTTTCAAGACTGCAAGATGTCGAAGAGCACAGTTCAGCTCGTGCTCTGGATGACAGGCATATAAGCCGGAAAGCACTGCAATTGGATTATTCAAACGGTAGCTGGGTTCTGGGCAGAGATGCTGATGCCTGCCGATGTCAGGTCGGGGGGGTTGAACTGGAAAGCAGCTTGTCGCTTTCGGGCGAAAGCTTGAACGCCGGAGTTCCACTGTTTCTCGCGAATCGAATACTGCTGGTACTCAGACAAGTGGTGAGCGAGGACTGTTCGAGACCTAGGGCGGACGTCTCCTGCGCGCTAGTCGGGAGCGGCCCCTATATCGCGGCACTTAAAAAACAGATAGCGGCAGCTGCTGCTAGTGACGCCGACGTCCTCATAAGAGGGGAGACCGGGACGGGTAAAGAATTGGTCGCTAAGGCGATCCATGAGAACAGTATCCGTGCCGCAGTTGATATGGTGACAGTGAATATGTCTGCCATCCCCGTTGCGCTGGCTCCTTCCGCTTTGTTTGGTAGTACCAAGGGCGCCTTTACTGGAGCTACTGCCAGTAGCACTGGGTATTTCGAACAGGCCCAGACCGGTATTTTGTTTTTGGATGAGATTGGTGACACACCCCTGGAGATTCAGGCGCAACTATTGCGCGCACTGCAGCAGCGGGAGATTCAGCCAGTCGGCGGTGCTATCAAAAGTATCGATTGTCGTGTCATCGCCGCCACCGATGCGCCGATAGATCAAGGCAGTAATTTTAAAACAGCCCTGCGTCACAGGCTGGCGGAATGTGAAATTATCCTTCGCCCTCTCAGAGAGCATCCGGAGGATATTGGTGAGCTCCTGTGGTTTTTTATCCGCAATTATCTTCAGGAGGAGGGCGTAACAATTTCTCTGCCCGAGCCAGATAGTGATGGTCGCGAAGTGGCGGCCTGGGCAGAGTTGTTCCATGTCTTTGTGCGCTTCAATTGGCCGGGTAATGTTCGCCAACTTGCCAACTGCGCGCGGCAAATATCCCTGGCCAGCAGATCCGCGCTGGCTTTTCCTGCCCACCTACGCGATGAACTGAGGTCAGATCCGCAGAGCTTGGATGTAAAGCGAGAGGCTATGGTGACGCTTGCGACCAAAAGCGAAGACATAAGTGAGCAGCAACTTGAGGATGCCATGGCAGCGGCGCACTACGAACCAAAACCAGCGGCGGCTCTTCTTGGAATGTCTCGTACAACGATTTATCGGCGTATCGACGAGTCCGATCACTTGCGTATAGCGGGAGATATTCCAGAGGGCGAATTACAGCGCGCGCTCGATGCTTTTGACGGCAATGTAAGCAAGGCTGCTTTGTATTTGCGTGTCTCCCGCGTGGGCCTGAGGTTTCGCGTTCGATCAATTAAGCAAGCAAAGCAGTAAGCCTCGATGTCCATGACTGCACGAATTGGTCCTTATCGTGTATTGAGGCTAATCAACAAGGGCGGTCAGGGCGGTGTTTACCTGGGTTATGATAGCCGCCTTCAGCGTCGTGTAGCCATTAAGCTGTATCGACTGCCAGAGGAGCGCGCGCGGCATAAAAAGCTGCTAAAAGAAGCGCAGGTGGTTGCAAGTATTCAAAGCTCCAGGGTCGTGCAGTGCTACGACGTTATTGTCGGGGACGAAAACCTAGCTCTGATTATGGAGTATGTTTCAGGCTGCGACCTGCAGCACGTTTTAAATGAGACCACGCTATCAATAGCCAGCGTCTTAAGCATTGCCACCGATCTAGCAGCGGCTTTAGCAGCAGCGCGTGCTCAGGGTATTGTTCACAAGGACTTAAAGCCGGGTAACATCCTGGTTACGACCTCCGGTCGTGTAAAGTTGACTGACTTTGGAATCGCCAGTAGCGTGAGCTCATCCCGCTCGCGCGAGCGCGCCGAAGCTAGTGCAAGCTGTGTGTCACCTGAGCAATATCTAGGTGGGGATGTAGATCTTCGATCAGATCTGTTTGCCCTGGGTTGCCTACTGTATCGCATGCTCACTTCCGTCAACCCGTTTATATCTGAAGGCCGACTCGATCCCTACAAACTTCTCAGCCACAATCCACCATTGCTTGATACATTGACCCCGGATTTACCGGCTGGTCTCGCCCAACTCGTTAACCGCTTGTTACAAAAAGACCCCGAGGATAGGCCAGCGGATACTCAGCAGGTACGCTATGCTCTGCGAGAAATTTCTCGAGGCATACCGCTGTCGGTGTCGGGTAGTCTACAGTTGGAATCGCGTCCTTTTTTTCGCGAGGAATCAGCCTCAGATCTACCGCTCATAATGCCAGCTGATCTTCATCGTGGAGGTCGGTCCCATTTTTCCCGTGACCAAAGATTCAGCTTGGCTCGTATCATTCCCGATTCCTTGTTAGCTCGAGCGGCTAGCTTACTCGGTGCCGCTTTAACGATTGCGGCAGTGGTTCAGTTATTATTGATTCCAAATCAGACGCGAGTACATATTGAACAGCCGCAAACGAAGTTCTCCAACGAAGTAGTAACGCCGTCCCAAGTATCCGAGCTCTGGATTATTGAGCAGATTAAACACGCAGCCGTTAGCGAGTTGGGAGAAATTTTTGTTACTGGGCCTGTTGGCGCAACACCGGTTCGCACTCTGTCCGCCGCCCATCAAGAGCGTGCTGCCGATGAGCAACTCTCAGTTTCGCTGAGATGCCAGGGCCAATGGTGCTTGTTTTCTTTGCGCAGGAGTGCAGAGAATATTTCGGTTAGTCGGCAGGCAGTTTTACTGTCAGATATGTCTGTCGACCATTGGCGGCGAACTATTCAAGATGTCACCCGAGATCTTTACCAATAGGCATACTCAATTCCAGTTTCCGTATTTCAGCCAGTAGTTCTTCGTTCAGGGTGGCCCGAATATTCAGCTCTGCTGCTGTTTGGATTAAGTAGCCGGAAATGTAGTCAATCTCAGTTCGGCGTTTGGCATCGATATCCTGTAGCATCGATGAGCGGTTTGCAGCGGTGTCTGAAACAACCTTGCTCACTTGCTGATGCAGGCGGACTGCCAGTTCACTCTGCCCGGCCGCAGTTGCGATAGCAGCGATTTCGTCACAAAGGTGGCCGAGCTTTTCAGCCAGATCTGCTCGGGTTTTAAGTTCGCCGTTAAGGCATCTATGCACTGCCGTGAGCGGGTTTACAGCACAATTTATAGCCAGTTTTTGCCACAGAGCACGGTCAATTTCACTCTCCCATCTGCAGGAAACTTCCAACGACTTGAAGGCGCTAAACCATGGGGGTGGACGCGTAGTGTCTCGCCTGCCAAGCTTTGTGATACCTGTTCCGGCATGAACAATATCGCGCCTTGATCGTCGGTAGGCGCCCTCAGTTGTGGTGCCCACATAGAAGCTAAGCTGTGGAAATTTCTCTTCAAGTTGTTCTAGCAAACCCATCCCGTTCACCAGGAGTACAACGTGGCTGTTTGTATCCAGTCGGTGGGCGATACTTGCTACAGCGTCAATCGCATCGTACGCCTTGGTGGTAATCAGTAAATGCCCTATAGGGTCTATATCTTCTGCGTAGGAGGCGGGCATTGTTAGCTTGAGAGTTTCCGTCGGGGTGTGCAACTGGAAGCTGAAGCTTGTTGGCCTCGATGCCCGATAATCGACGAGTTTTTTGAATATTAGGGTAGTTTTGCAGCCGGCTTTATCAAGTTTTGCTGCGAAGAGGCATCCTATAGATCCCGCTCCCAATATATGCCAGCTGGTCTTCAAGGGTTAGCTATCAACGCTTATGGGGATTGTAAACTTCCGGGAGCTCATTAGTATGTGTCTCTTGCCAATACAAATATTTTTGTCGAACTAGGAGTAAGCACTATGCCATCTTTTGACGTGGTTTCGGAAGTGGATTTACACGAGCTGACTAACGCCGTTGATCAGGCGCAGCGAATTGTCACAAATCGCTTTGATTTTAAGGGGGTGGACGCCTCCTTTAAGCGCGATGGCCACACGGTAATGATTAGCGCAGAGGCGGAGATTCAGGTCACTCAAATGGAGGACCTGTTACGTGCTGCGCTGATTAAGTGCAGTATAGACCCGGGGGCTATGGACTGTGCTGAGCCCGTTACCTCGGGGAAAACCGTGACGCAATCTGTGGAGCTACGCAATGGTTTGGATAGTGATCAGTGTCGCAAGGTCACCAAAAAAATCAAGGAGGGCAAGCTCAAAGTTCAATCACAGGTTCAAGGTGAGCAAGTGCGCGTAACCGGGAAGAAACGCGACGATTTGCAGCAGGCTATGGCTATGCTCCGGGCGGAGGACTTTGGTTCGCCCTTGCAGTTTAATAATTTCAGGGATTAGAAATACGGCACTGCCTTCCAGTGCGGTTTACCGGAGTGCTGCGATGCAATCTTCGAGCCCGCGAAAGCGACTTTCGGTTAATTGAGCTTCGCGCTCACTGATGTCCTCTAGCGCGCAAAACCAAAGCAACTCGATGTAACGATAGATACATTGATGTTTAGCCAGTGATTGCCGTTCCCTGGATTGCGGTACTCGTTGCAGGTAGTTACTGAGCAAGGTCTCAGTCTCGGAGGCGCTCAGTTCATCTCCGACACAAACTACCGCGAGGTCGAACCATGGGCTGCCCATTGCGCAGTATTCCCAATCGATGGCGCTAAGTCGGCCGCCACTGGTAATCCGGTTAGCCGACAGTAGATCGTTGTGGCACAGCACTGGGCTTGCTAACTCTGCGCTAGCGCTGTCAATCAAGCTCAAAACGGATTCTCGCGAACGCGTTAGAACCGTGGGCAACTTTGAGCCTGCGTGTTCAATATGTTTTTCGTGGCGCAAAATCCGCTCCCGGAGATCCATTCGAAAATGAATGGGGGGAAGTTGATGGATTTTCCGCAGCAGTGCAGCTACAGATTCAAGACTGAGATCTGAGGCTTTATCGGGTGCTAGATAGTCGTAAACTAGCGAGCCCAAATCAGGGTTGAAGTAACGCGGAACAGGGGCGATTCCGCTAGCGCTGGCGCATTGAAGGGCGCGCCATTCCGAGGCCCTGCTCAAACCAATAACAGCTGGGTTCAGCCCATCGATCCTAACCACAAACTTCCGCTTTGATTCCACCAAAACACTGTAGTTGCTAAGTCCTGGCGAGAGGGTCCGGACTACGACAGGTGGCGCCAGCAACAGGGTATCGCCATGCCAACTGCGCCATTGGGCGATGGTTTGGTGGAGTTTTTGCTTTATGTTGTGCGGTAGTGCTGCAACCATTTGCGGTATCCAAACACGACGATAACCAAGTAGATAATGAATAATAGCGCAGTCAGATGCAGCCCGCGATCCAGGTATAGGAATATCGAAACACCATCGATCACAATCCAGTAGAGCCAGTTTTCAAGTATTTTGCGCGTTACCATCCAGGTGGTGACGACACTCCCCCAAGTAGTAAATGAGTCCAGAAATGGTAGCTCCGCACTGCTGTACTGTGCCAGCAAGGTACCGCTCAGCGCGGAGAGGAGGCCGATGGAAGTAATCGCATAGAGGTGTTGGCGTGGACTCCAACGAGAAATCCTTAATGGTTCTTGCTTAACAGTTCCGGGTTGCCACTGCTGCCAGCCATAGACCGCCATTCCCAGGTAGTAAACCTGCAGTGCCGATTCCATCAACAAACTCACGTCCCAAAAGATGAACAGGAAAATAGCGGTACTGGCGAAAGCGGCGTACCAACACCATCGGCTTTCTTGCATGGCCAGCAAAAGATAGGCGACGCCCAGCACAACCGCCGCAAGTTCCCAAAGGGACATTGCCTGGAGAGCCTGTTGAATGGCAGGGGCTAGCTGATCAATCACTGGGGCTGATATCCAGCTCACCCACAATGAACTTTATCACCAGCACCTGTTTGCCGAATCGTTGGTAGTTGGCAGCGAGCTCTTGCTGTACTGCTCGGAACACCACTTCGTAATCTCCGCATACCTGCGTGCTCATGGCATTGGTGATGATGGTTAGCTTGGAGTGAAGATTCAGCGCATCAATAAATGCCTGAATAATTGGGATGTACTCTTCATTGAGCGGATACAGGCTGAGTTCGGCGGTCAATTTCATCGTGTGAGTACCTCAAATCTAAAATGTGTAATTTAAACTGACACCGACAACCCGGGGGTCGCCGAGTTGATAGTAAGAATCGGAGGCATACCCTTTGCGTGGGTCATTACCAAAGCGGAAGCCGCGGACAAAATATTTCTCATCTGTGAGGTTTCTCGCCCATAGAGCGACGGACCACTTTTGCGCCTCGTAGCCTGCTCTCATGTGCAATAAGTTATGAGATGGCGCTTTGGAGTCGTGGCTGTCGGAGACAAAGTAGTCGTCTTTTCCCTCGAGGTCTGCTCTGATGAAGAAGCCGCCCCCCAGGTTATAGTTCCCACCAATCGCATACTGATAAGCTGGCGCATGCGCCTGCTCCCGCCCGGATAGATCTAGCCCATCGGCGGTGATGTAATCCTCGAATTCAGTTTTGAGTAGTCCAACATTCGCATAGAGGTTGAGTTCCTCGTTGACTAACCATTCCAGTTCCAGCTCGAGGCCATAGTTGTTCCCCTTTGCAGTGTTGTTGGTGTAGTCGATAAATGCAGTACTGCCATCTTCTCGTTCTACCAGAAACGAACCTTTCAGTTGTTGATCCTGCCTGTCCATATAAAACACTGCCAGACGTGATCGTACGCGATTCTCGCTATAGCTGGCTTTATAACCTACCTCATAGTTAAGGAGATGCTCGTCATCATAGTCCTGCACGCCTCGCAGTTGGTTGCCAATGGTGGGGTCGTCTGTGCTGCTGATACTCGCTAGAATCTGTGCATTGATGCCATAGGCGCGGTAGCCGCGAGATACTCCGGCGTAGGCCATTCGATTGCTATCCAGCGTGTATTCCAATACGAGTTTGCCGCCCCACAGCGATCGGTCCAGGTCAGTATCAACAGCGTTGTTGTCGCTATATTGTGTTTTTCTGCTTTCTAACCGCAGGCCGCTGACAATCGTTAGTCGCTCCGATAGTTGTGAGTCGAGCTGGCCAAAAACGGCGTAGGTATCGGTATCATAAGTACTTTCGAAATCTTGAGCATTAAAAGTGTAACGGCGACTCAAGTCCTCACGATCGCCCAGGTAGTAAAGGCCAAGAACCCAGTCTGATGTGCCCCCGAGCACCCGTGATTGCTCATTCGACAGCATTCTGAATTCGGCACTGTAACTGTCACGATCGCGCAAATACTGATCAGTGGAAGAGTATTCCAGTTCTGGCGCAATGCCCACAAAGGTCCAGTCCTCATCGTAGCCGTAGTCGGTTTCAGAGGCGGCGGCGGTGACGGTCGCCTCCAGGTTCATCCTTTCTCTTTGGCCGTTCCAGGCCACAGACAGCGCCAAAGTCTCCTGGATGTCCTGACCTGGTTCGTCCGATAGGGTGTTCCGGCTGTTGTCCAGGGTAAATGCGTCGTAACCGTTGTCTATATCCACGTACATGGCGCTAAGGTCTACGCTGTCGTCATCGTTGGGTAGCCAGCGCAGCTTTCCTCTTACGGTCGTCTCATCGCGATTGTTGGTGTCGTCTTTTGCCAAAAAATCGTTCTCGATAAATCCATCACTGCGCACTGTGTTGAACGACAGTCGGTAAAGTAATTCGTCAGCCATTAATGGGCCACTGCCAACAATACCTGCACTCCATGTGTCGTACTCAGATGCGCTCAGTTCAATTTTTGCAAAGGGCTCGGTTGTTGGAGCCGCAGTGCGGATATTAATCAGACCCGCCAAGGCGTTTGCTCCATGCAGAGTGCCCTGAGGCCCCCTTAATACCTCAACTTGGTCCACGTCGAAGAGTGTTCCTGCAGTGCCCAAGCCGCTAAAGTCGATGCCGTCGATCACGAAGCCAATAGATGCGTTCAGGGGCTCCTGAAACTGACTGCGCTCGCCGATACCTCGGATCTGGTAAAAGCGAGCGCGCGAAGCACCACTGGCGAAGTTGACATTGGGAACAAGGTTTAGGATTTCTTCAAGGTGTTGTGCGGAGCGCTGCACGATCGAATGGGCTGAAACGACGCTGGTGCTGGCGCTCTGATCTTGCAGTGTTGTCTTTCGAAACTCGGCTGTGACTATGATCTCTTCGAGTTGCGGTTTCTGTGCATGAGTTGCGGAGCTGGCATGGGTAAGTGCTATGAAAGCCAAAGTTTGGTAATACTTCATGGTGGTTCTCTTCACGTGAGTGGATTAGAGAACCGGTTGGGCGTGCGCATTGGACTAAGTACAAAAAGACCTATCCCTACGCCGGTTCTAACCGGATCAGGTTCAAAGGGTTCACCAATGCTGGTGTCTCAGGCCGTAGCCGCCCCTCAGGTTTGCATCCAGAGTATAGGGTGCTTACACTAACAATCCAATAACAATAACTCGGAAATTTTTCGAAACAATAACTGGGCAGTGGGGTGCTTGCTATGTTGGAAGATGAACATTCTGGGGACGAAGATCTGCAGGGAGCTCCTCCCGCCTCATCCCGTACGGAACAACGCGAACGATGGCTTAGTGAACAACTTACGGTCAATAGCTATTTGAGTCGACAAATCCACCAGCTCGAACTGATGCTGCTGCAATCGGCCGACCTTTTTTCTCTTTTTGAGATTCTTTTGGTGAGCTTACCTCGCCATTTTGATTTGCGTGTAGCCGAGCTCTGGATGTTTGACCCCGAGCATATTCTGTCTGATTTGCTTTCGGGTGCACACCGTTACGAACATCATCTGCAATTGCATGATGATGTTTTTGCGATTCAGGAGTTGTACGCAGTAGACCCTGATATTTTGCTGCTCGATGCCACCGATTCGCGAATGTTTGAAATCCTAAAAACCGATCACGGCGTCGACCAATGTTTATTATTGCCCATTATGGACTCGGGTCGACTAGTGGGGAGCTTCCATGTGGGTGCTCCCGAGTTATCTTTTACTGTCGGAGATACAGAGGAATATCTGCTAGCTCATCTGGCCTCGGTTATTTCGCTGTGCCTAAAAAACTCGATTAGCCGGCAACAGGTTAATCAGCTTACGATGCTGGACGACCTGACTCACGTCAGCAATCCCCGTGGCTTTGAGGCCGACCTTACCCGAGAGTTGTCCAGAGCCAAGCGCGGGAAACAGCCAGTGTCAGTTTTAATGCTGGAAATTGACGAATACGGCGAGCTCCTGGAGCACTACGGTGATGTGAGAAGCCATTTCGTGTTGAAAAAAGTGGCGGAGCGGGTGTCGTCTGACATGCGGGCAACCGATAGTATGGCGCGCTTTTCGGGTTCCCGAATGGCTGTGTTGATTTCCGGCTGTGGAGAGATTCTGGGCCGTGAGGTCGCAGAACGCATACGTATGGACATCGAAGGTTTTGCCATTGATGATGGCAGGGGCGCGATTTTACATGTCACATTGAGTTTGGGCTTGGTTACCTGGGAGCCCGCACACTATCCCGCCGTAGATTTTCCGCGATTGGCTATTCAGATGCACACTGCCGCCGACAAGGGCTTGCAGCGCGCCCATTCCGAAGGTGGAAACCGCATGAATATGGCTCGACTCAGTACATTGATGGTGTGAGAGGATTTAAGTTTGAGTAGTCTTGAAAACCTGTTTGAGAAAAATCGTGATTGGTCCGACAGTATTAAAACTAGCGATCCTCTTTTCTTTGAAAAACTGGCCTCGCAGCAAAGTCCGGAGTATCTGTGGATCGGGTGTTCAGACAGTCGTGTGCCTGCCAATCAGATTGTGGGCCTGCTCCCCGGTGAGGTTTTTGTCCATCGCAATGTGGCCAATATGGTTGTGCATACGGATTTTAACTGTTTGACTGTGCTGCAATATGCCGTGGATGTACTCAAAGTAAAACACGTGATTATCGTGGGGCACTATGACTGTGGTGGGGTCCGCGCAGCCTATGAAGGCGCAGACAACGGCATGATTGATAACTGGCTTCGGAACATTAAAGACGTTCTGCATAACAATGCGGCTCTGATCTCTGCTCAGCCTGACAAGGCTGCCAAAATGGATCTATTGTGTGAGCTCAATGTGATGACTCAGGTCTCCAATGTCTGTCACACCACGATTGCTCAAAACGCCTGGGATCGAGGTCAACCTCTGGAGGTACATGGGTGGGTATACAGCTTGCGTGATGGGCTTCTTAAGGATTTAAAGTGTTCTGTGAATAGCGCAGATCAAATTGAAGGCGTGTATCGGGTTAGGTCCGCGGACAAATAATTAGTCTCATGGGCTTTTTTTGTTGCTCAGCCGTTCCACGGCACAGCGCTAAACTCCTATCTCTGTCACCATGAGGATTTCAGTGAGGGATTTAATGTGCATGCTCCAGTAGAAATTGCGGGACGTAAAATTCTGATAACGGGCCCTACCGGCCAAGTTGCGGAACCGGTTGTTGCGGCCTGGGCATCGCTAGCTGATGTCTATGTTCTAGCCCGGTTTTCAAAAGGTGAGGATCTGCAGCGTATGCAAGCGCTCGGCGCCACCTGCTTGAAAGTCGATCTTGCGGACCCTAAAGGGCTCGCAGATGTCCCCACAGATTTTGACTACGTGCTCAATTTTGCCGTTGTCAAGACGGGTGATTTTGACTATGACTTGGCCGCCAATGGTGAAGGAGTGGGGCGTTTAATGCTGCACTGCTGCAATGCGAAAGCCTTTTTGCATCTGTCTTCTACCGCGGTGTATGAGTATGCGGGGCATGACGCCCGCCAGGAAAACTCTCCTCTTGGAGATAATCACCGTGTCATGTTTCCCACCTACAGTATTAGTAAAATTGCGGCGGAAACCGTTTGTCGGTTTGCCGCTCATCAGTTTGATATTCCGACGACTGTTGCAAGGCTGAGTGTTCCCTATGGCGACAATGGCGGTTGGCCCTATTTTCATCTGCTGATGATGGAGCAGGGAATTCCCATTGACGTTCACCCGGATGCCCCCAACAATTATAACCTGTTACACGTAGACGACTACCTCGAGAAGCTGCCCAGACTGTTGGCAGCGGCGACGCCGGAGGTCACCACAGTCAACTTTGGCGGTTCTGACAAAACGAGCATTGAGCAGTGGTGTGCCTATTTGACAGAATTAACGGGCTTTGAGCCCATGTTTAAGGAAAACCCCAAAGCTTTTGGCAGTCTCAACATTGACACTGCGAGAATGCATGAGCTTATTGGTCCCACAAGTGTTTCGTGGAAGGAAGGAATCGCACGTCAGGTAAAGGCTCTGGCGCCGCATTTGCTTAAGAGCCAGTAAAGCGTATGGAACGGAGAGGTAATTGTGGGAAATCTACTGATCATATTGTTGTTTGTTTTTGGAGGCGTAGCACTAATGGTCGTGTTGGGCGATCGGTTTGGTAAAGCCCAGGACCCGGAAAAAATGGCCCGGGTTCAGCGCTGGATTATGCCACTGGTCGGTTTGATGTTGGTTTTATCGGCATTTAAGTTTTTTTTCTAGGGATCACTGCTTTGACTTCCAAGCTCGAAAAATTACAATCTGGCGCCGGCTGGTCGCAGTTCTGCGATCAGCTCAAAACCGCGGGAGCGCTAATTTCAAACCCAGACGTACCTCTAGATACACTTACCAGGGCAGAGGGTTACCGCTACCTGACACGGTTGCTCAGGTTGAGTCTTGAAAAAAATATTGAATTTGCCGATGCGCAGTATCCACAGTTTTATTCCCTGTCCCATGAGACCGCCAAGATTGGCAACGACAATCCCGACAATTTTTATCAAAACTGCGCTGTCTGCGGTACCAGGGATTACTTGATCAAAGGCAACCGCGGTACCGTCGCCTATCTGAGCATTGAGTCCAAGGCTGGCTCTTTCGCCTCAGGCGGAGATATGTCTCCCACCGGGCATGTGGAATTGGGCGAGTTGGATATAGATGCTCAGGGGAATTTCGAGCTGATGGTCAGCGCCACACCTTGCGAAGGCAATTGGCTGCCTATGACAAGTCATTCTGATAACCTTTTAGTGCGCCAAACCTTCGGCAATCGCAGCGCAGAGCGCCGCGCTGAGCTCTCTATAAAGTGCCTCAACCCTCTTGGTGAAACAGTGTTAAGGTCGGGGAAATTTGCCGACCAATTGGCAACTGTCATGCCTTTTGTTACGGGTACTTCCAGCCTTTTTCATCAGTGGATGCAACAGTTCAGTAAACATATAAATCAGCTGCCGCCAAACGACCAGGAGATGTGTCTTAAGGCCGGTGGTGATCCCTCAATCTACTACCATAATAGCTTTTGGCGTGTAGAACGCGATGGAGCACTGCTAGTGACTTTTACACCGCCGAGCCGCTGTCGGACGTGGAATTTTCAGCTCTCCAACTATTGGATGGAATCCCTTGACTATCGTTATCATCAGATCAGTTTTAGCAACTTCAACGCGGTGAGTGAATCCGATGGCAGTATTTGCATTGTTGTTGCTCATAGCGATCCTGGAAGCGCCTTTCCTAACTGGGTAACTACAGCTGATCACGTTTGCGGTGGAATGTTACTTAGGTATGTTGAAGCGGAGGATTTTCCACCTATCACAACACGTCTCCTGCCATTTTCAGAGCTGTCGTCACAGACTTCCGGGCCCCTTTGTTGAGCAGCTACAATTTCAATCCCGAGTCCATTATAGCCGCTGCCAAAGCTGTGGACGGCCTTGAGGATTTCGGTGACGATAGTCATCGAGAGCCACTGAAAAGGCTGCTCTGGTCTCTGGCTAACGAAGCAAACCTGAATCAGGTGGGTGCGAGTGTTCTGCAGCAGCGAATGGTCGACATTCTTGCCACACGTCTGCGTGTGAATGAATATCTAAAGCGCTATCCCGAGATACTCGAAGAAGTGATCGAAGCCCCGTTGATTATTGTCGGTTTGCCTCGCACAGGCACCACAATGCTGCACAGAACAATTGCGGCGGATCACAGGATGTACGCTCCACTGTGGTACGAAGTACGCTTTCCCTGCCCGTCGCTGGATTGGGATTTCACTAGCGAAGGTGATCGGCGCATCGACGAGGCCAAGGCGGAGATGCAGGCAATGCTCGATGCGAACCCCGATCTTCTGGCGATTCACCCCATGGATGCTATGGGCCCCGATGAAGATATTATGCTGCTGGAGCAGTCATTCTTCAGCTTTATGACCCAATCTAGTGCCAATGTGCCAAGCTTTGATGCCTGGCTTGAAGAGCAAGATCACACCCCAGGTTATGAATACCTCAAGCTGTTACTGCAGTTTCTGCAGTGGCAAAAAAGGCGCAGTGGCGGACAAGCCCAGCGCTGGACACTGAAAGCCCCGCACCATCTCCACTATATGGATTTGATCTTCAAAATTTTTCCCGATGCCAAGGTGGTACAGTCCCATCGCGACCCGGTAGACACCATCCCGTCTCTAGTCAGCTTGATCAGCGGTGTCTGGGTCATATACTCGGATGTTGCAGACGTTCGAGAAGCGGGGCGTCAGTGGGCGCGAAAGTTTGCCAATGGTATGCGCCATACCATGGAAGTCAGAAGCCGAATGGATGATGATCGATTCCTGGATTTATGGTTTCGGGATACTGTGAGCCAACCTCTGGTGGAAATTCAGAAGGTCTATGATTTCCTGGGGATGCAGTTGACCCCAGCCGCTGTTGCCGAGATGGAGCAATGGCAGGATTTCAATCGGCGCGAACTGCGCCCGTCTCATGAATACACCTTGGAGCAATACGGCCTTGCTGAGTCGAGTTTAGAAGATCAATTTAAAGAGTATCGGGTGAAATTCATCCTAAATCGATAAGATCTGTCGCCCCGGCATCGACCTCTTATCCGAACTATTTGCTTGGTTTTGGGTCAAATAGATCACCCAAAATTACCATCCTTCATTTCGTGCAATTGGTTTTAACTTGCTCCGGCCGCCTCTATAATCGGATCGGGAATATTTCTGATTTTATTAGAGTTTTACTTAAGCGCTTAACAGGAGAGCAGCTTGTCGGCTCAGTGGCACCAACCTTCCAGCGATAGCCTTAAAAGAGCGTCTGGCGCGCTTTTGCGAGCTTGGGCGGTTTTAACCCAACCGCAGCACCTGTCCCGGATACGTAGGGGTTGCGTGTATGTGCTGGTTTTTTGGGCAATATTCGCTATCGCAAAGCTCATATGGCTTGTGGTGCCCGATTCAAGTGCGGCGATTCCCTCCGGTGCGGTGATCCTCAATCCCGTGGAGAATAGTGCTGGCAGTACTGCGGCGAAACCGGTTGATATTAAGGAACTACAAAACTTGCATTTGTTTGGTGTCGCCGGAAGCGGGGGCACTGCCACTGCCACAGCCGTGGTCGAGGACATCAAAACAAATTCCGATCGGGATGGAATTGAAGACGGCGCGAAGGTATCTCGCCTGGATCTTAAATTGAGGGGCGTTATTTCCGTCTCCGAAGACGGCTTAGGTCACGCCATGATTGAACACAAAGCCAGGCAGGAAGGGTATGCCGTTGGCGATGAGCTCCCTGTTGGCAAAGGTATTATCCTCGCAAAAGTGATGCCCCATGGTGTCGTTCTTGATAACCGTGGAACCTATGAGTTATTAAGGTTGTTTGAAGAGTTTTCGTTGTTGGGTCAAATTCCGGACAGGTCTTCTGCACCGTCTCCGCCGCCGAGAAAAGTGGGGCCCTCTGCCGCCCGGGAAATTTCTGTGGATGGCAATTCGGCGGTGGTCGCGCAAAGCATTCGGCGGCAACTGTATGACGACCCTCAGTCTCTCGCAGAGGTTGTCAGAGTGAGTGCGGTCAGGGAAAACAATACTTTAAAGGGCTACCGAGTCGACCCTGGGAAAAGTGGAGCTCAATTTACTCAGCTGGGTTTCGAATCGGGTGATGTCGTCATCAGTGTTAACGGTATCAATCTGGACAACCCCGCCAATACTATGGCGCTCTACCAACTGATGCGGTCGGCGTCCGAGGCAGTTTTTGATGTCGAGCGCGGCACGGAAATACTGACCTTGACCGTTGATTTGAATGGAGCCGCTGATGGCGGTTGATATAGTTTTTTCTCCACATGTCGTTACACAGAGGACGCAAGTTTGCTAACTGCTCTATCCCGTTTGTTTAAGAATCAGATATTGCTTGCCACAGTAGCCTTGTGTCCGCTGGCGATTACCTCCGCGGTGGCACAGGATTACACCGTCAATCTGAAAGAAGCGGACATTCAGGAGCTTATCAAGTTCGTCGCCGAGGCCACGGACACTACCATCGTGGTGGACCCCGCGGTAAAGGGTAAGGTCAAAGTAGTGTCCTCCAAGCCAGTCTCGCGCAGCGAATTGTACAATCTGTTTTTGTCTGTTTTAGAAGTTCATGGCTATACCGCTGTTCGCTCGGGTGGAATCGTCCGGGTTATTCAAAGTAAGGATGCCCGGTCCTCGCCTGTCACTGTTCGGGAAAACGCTGGAGATAGTGGCTCGGACGAGTACGTTACCGAAGTGATCAGGCTTGAAAATATTTCTGCCGCAAAATTGATTCCTGTACTGCGGCCTTTAGTTCCTCAGCAGGCTCATATGGCAGCCTATGCGCCCAGTAATGCGATTATTATCTCCGATGTGTCGGCCAATATTGATCGCATTCGAGACATTATTCAGCGAATGGACCGATCAGCCCAGCAGCAGAGTCAAATCATAAAGCTTAAATATGCGGTGGCCGATGACGTTGTTCGCATGCTGGATCAACTCAATAAATCAGAGGCCAAGCAAAGCGGCGGTACTGAATCTGAAGTGTTGCTGGTAGCGGACACTAGAACCAACAGTGTGCTGGTCAGTGGCGATGAGCTTGAGCGCGCGCGTATTGGCAAATTGATTCGATATCTTGATACACCGCTTGAGCAAAGCGGAAATGTAAAGGTGATTTATCTCGAGTATGCGGTTGCTACTGAAATCGCTGAGGTTCTGAGTCGTGTCATGCAAAATATCAGCCGCTTGGATAGTAGCGATACAGGGAAGGCCGCTAAAGCTGGAAATTCAGCAACGATAGAAGCGGATGAGGGTACTAACGCCCTGATTATTACGGCAGCTACCGACGAAATGGCGTCCATTGAGGCTGTCATTCGCCGTCTGGATATTCGCAGGGCCCAGGTTCTGGTAGAGGCCATTATTGTTGAGATGGAGGTCATTGATGGGCAGAACCTGGGCCTGCAGTGGCTGTTTGCCAACAACGAGGGTTTCTACGGCAGTAATATTAACAACAGCACCAATAACTCGGCGGGCAATATTGCCGGGGCGGTGTTACCAAGTAGGGATACAGACGGATCAACTCCCGATCCAGACCTGGGTGATCTCGCGGCTGCCCTGGCGGGCACGCCGGGTCTTTCCCTGGGCTGGGGCTCGGTTGCTGACGATTTGTCGATGACGGTTATTCTCAACGCACTCAAAGAGCAAACTAACGCGAACATACTATCGACACCCAGCCTGCTCACACTGGACAATGAGGAAGCCTATATAACGGTAGGCCAGAGTGTGCCATTTGTTACTGGCTCTTTTACTAATACGGGTTCTGGTGGTGATGGCGCCCAAAATCCTTTCCAGACTATCGAGCGTCAAAACGTAGGTATTACTCTGACCGTCACTCCTCACATCAACGAGGGGAATGCGGTCGTGATGGATATAGAACAGGAAGTTTCCAGTCTTACGGGAGTCTCGTTCATCGCCTCGGATCTGATTACCAATGAACGTAAAATCCAGACCAAGGTATTGGTTGGAGACGGCCGCACGGTCGTGCTTGGCGGTCTCATAAAAGATGATGTGCAAAATGGTGTCCAGAAAATCCCTATTCTGGGTGATATCCCGTTCTTTGGTCGATTGTTTCGCACCGACGCGGTTCAAGTCACGAAAACAAACTTGCTGATCTTTATACGGCCCACCATCATTCGCGACGATGCCGAGTTAGAGGGTGCATCTGCGGATAAATACCAGTATATACGTGCGCAGCAACTATTGCGCAGAGAGCAGGGTCTTATGTTCTTGGATGATGAGAACACGCCTTTGCTGCCCGAGTGGGAGCAACAAATACAGCAGTTGGAAGAAATTCGCGAGGTTGAAGCTGCCACTAAAAATCCCGAACAGAAGAGTGGTCCCTGATGGACGCTGTTGATTCTGTTCTCGATCAGACTGGGGATCGTTCCCCGGGTTTCAACGAATCTGTAGTGGATGCTGTGCCGAGGCCCGCTGCGGGGAACTTGCCCTTCACTTTCGCCAAGCAATACGGCGTTTTATTGGATTCTTCTAGCGAAACCCCCGTGATAATTCATTTGGGATTGCCCTCGGCGAATGTCTTGGCGGAACTTCGACGCTATTTGGGTGAGCCCTTTGAACTTCAGCCCGTCGCGGATGCGGAGTTTCAACGCCGCCTGACCTTAGGTTATCAACGCGGCAATAACGAAGCCGTTCAGATGGCAGAGGACATCGGCTCAGATGTCGATTTGAGTCGTTTGGCGGATGAGATTCCGGAAATGGGCGATCTGATGGACGCCGAAGACGACGCGCCTATTATTCGTTTGATCAACGCCATTTTGTCTCAGGCGGTCAGAGAGAAGGCCTCTGATATTCATGTTGAAACCTTTGAGGATCGCCTGAGTATTCGCTATCGCATCGATGGCGTGTTAGCCGAAGTGTTGTCGCCCAAGCGTATGCTGGCACCTTTGCTGGTTTCCCGTTTGAAGGTCATGGCGAAATTAGACATCGCGGAAAAACGCATTCCGCAAGACGGCAGAATATCAGTAAAGCTGGCTGGGCATGCCGTAGACATTCGCATGTCGACGATTCCGTCTGCCCACGGAGAGCGGGTAGTGCTGCGCCTGCTCGACAAGCAATCCGGGCAGTTGCAGCTGACACAACTGGCTATGAATGATCAGGTCTTCTCCGCTTATAAAAAATGCCTGCAGACGCCACACGGAATTATTCTGGTGACCGGGCCAACGGGTTCAGGTAAGACGACGACGCTTTACGCGGGCTTATCCCATGTGAATGAAGCCTCCCGCAATATCCTCACCATTGAAGATCCTATCGAGTACATGTTGCCCGGCGTGGGCCAAACTCAGGTTAATACCAAGGTGGATATGACCTTTGCCAGAGGGCTGCGGGCTATTTTGCGCCAGGATCCAGACATCGTTATGGTCGGTGAGATTCGCGATCTCGAAACAGCGGAGATCGCGGTTCAGGCTTCACTGACAGGTCACCTGGTGTTGTCGACACTGCACACCAACACGGCGATCGGCGCTGTCACACGTCTGCAGGACATGGGCATCGAGCCGTTTCTGCTGGCCTCAAGTTTAATTGGGGTGATGGCACAGCGGCTGGTTCGCCTTCTGTGCAATGATTGCAAAGTGGCCAGCATAGCCGATGAAACCGAACTGGCATTGTTGGGGCTCAGCTCCGAGGCGGGTGATACCACTGTCTATCACAGTGAGGGGTGTGAGCACTGTAAGTACACAGGGTATCGCGGTCGCACCGGAATCTACGAGTTGATAGAAGTGGACGACGCTATGCGCTTGATGATTCATCAGGGAGCTAGTGAGCAGGAGATGCTCGCTGCGGCGCGACAGCGCTATCCTGGAATGTTGGAAGATGGGCGCCGGCGTATTCTGGCAGGCGAAACCAGCACCGCTGAGGTGCTTCGCGTCACAACGGCAGCTTCCTAGTGACGGCATATCGTTATCAGGCGTTGAACGTTTCGGGGAAACTCGTGAAAGGCGTTTTAGAAGGAGATTCTGAACGCCAGGTAAGAATTGCGTTGCGCGGTCAAAGCTTGCGTCCGGTCGAAGTTGGTCTTGCCAATCGGCAGGCGTCCAACAGTGCGGCAGACAAAATGCGTTTGTTCCAGCCGCGTATCAAGGCGGGTGAGTTCGCTTTGGTGACTCGGCAACTGGCGACGCTGGTGTCCGCCAATTTACCCTTGGATGAGTGTTTACAGGCGGCGGCGGAACAAACTCGCAAGCCTCGTATCAAGGGCATGTTATTGCAGGTTCGGTCCCGCGTTGCCGAGGGCCATACGCTGGCCTATGCCATGGGCGAGTTTCCCCAGGTCTTTAGCGAAATGTATCGCGCCATGGTGAATGCTGGAGAGCATGCGGGGTTTTTAGGTCCGGTGCTGGAACAGCTCGCCGACTATAGCGAACAGCGCCAGTACACTCAGCAGAAACTCAAGATGGCGATGATTTACCCGATTATTCTCGTGTTTGTCGCTATTGCTGTCGTCACCTCACTGATGGTTTTTGTTGTTCCAGAGCTAGTGGGAATATTTGCGCACAGCAAAGCTGAGCTGCCGTTGCTGACTCGCGGGCTTATCGCCAGTAGCGACTTTTTGCGCGACTATGGGTTATGGCTGTTCCTGGGAATTGTTGCGCTTGTGTTGGTCGCTCGGCGAGCGCTACAGAATTCTTCCCGGAAGAAACGCTGGCACGCAATACTACTTGCTACGCCAGGTATTTCTGGATTGGTGACAGCGATGGATACCGCACGATTTGCCTCTACCTTAAGTATTCTAATGGCCAGCGGTGTGCCGCTGTTAGATTCACTGCGTATTGCGGGGCAAGTTCTCACCAATTTAGTGCTGCGGGATGAAAGTCAGGTCGTGGCTGAGCGCGTTCAGGAAGGTAGTAGTTTGCATCGCGCACTCCAGCACAGCGGTCGTTTTCCACCGATGATGGTTCATATGGTGGCCAGTGGTGAGACCAGCGGTGAACTTGAAACCATGTTGGAACGCTCAGCTACCAATCAGGAACGTGAACTTGAAATGACGCTGGGTACTGTGATGAGTATCTTTGAACCCCTAATGGTGGTGGTGATGGGGGGGCTGGTGTTGACGATTGTGTTGGCCGTGCTGCTGCCTATTTTCGATCTAAATACGATGGTGAAATAAATTATGAATGTTCGAACTAAAACACAGAGCGCACAGACTGGATTTTCGTTGGTTGAAATTCTAGTGGTGCTGGTGATTATGGGGCTGCTGATCAGCATCGTTGCTCCCACGGTTCTCAACACGGCGGATGACGCGCGTGTTCAGAAGGTCTATGCGGATTTCAAGTCCATTGAAACCTCCTTGAAAATTTACCGTCTGGACAACTTTGTTTATCCCAGTTCGGAGCAGGGCCTGGAAGCGCTGGTAGAAGCGAGCACCATCGATCCAGAACCGAGAAATTTTAAACGCGGTGGCTATCTACCCGAAGTCCCTCTAGACCCTTGGGGACAACCTTACTTGTATCTCAGCCCGGGAGAAAATAGCGAGGTTGATATTTACAGCCTGGGCTTGGATGGTGTATCAGGTGGCGAGGGACAAAATAGCGATATTGGTAACTGGGCTGAGACACAGTAAATCGCCGATGATCGATTCCGCCCAACGAGGCTTTAGCCTGCTGGAGCTTCTTGTCGCTCTGTTTGTTGTGGTCATCGTTACCTCCCTAGTGAGTTTGAATGTGAACACGGGTGGACAAGACATACAGTTGGAGTCGAAAGTACGCAGTCTCGCCGATATTTCCTCCTATGCTTTGGATGAAGCGCAACTCAGTGGTATCGATATGGGGCTGCTAATAGAGCTTGACGCGAGGGGAGCCGATTCGCTCTATCGCTATTCCTGGTGGGAGCGTGGTCGGCAACGCTGGATTCTATCCGCCCAGGACTCCGAGGTTTTTGACGCGGGCCAGTTTCCGCCCGACGTTGAATTGGAACTGGAATTGGAAGATCTACCGGTTACGGATTTGACAACACCTCCCGATCCTAACGACCCGATACCGCAGATTGTTTTTTACTCAAGCGGTGAAACAAGCCCAGGCCAAATTGAGTTTCGGCGGCGTCAAACGGGAGATATCCTGTGGATATTGGAATGGGATTTGATCGGTCGTTTTTCGGCGCTGCTGCGTGGTGAACCACTGCCCGAAGAGGATGACCGTGACTCCAACAGATTCTAAGGGCTTTACCCTGATTGAGGTGATGGTGGCCCTTGCTGTGGTGGCCGTTGCCCTACCTGCCCTCATGTTAACGCTAAATCAGCAGATAGATGGCACCGCTTACATACGGGACAAATCATTGGCCAATATCGTTGCGGCAAACAAGCTGGAGGAGATTCGCCTTATAGCGAAAGCTACCCGCAAATTGCCTTCTGGTGAGGGCAGTGGTGTGCGGGAATTAGCCGATAGGCAATGGTATTGGTGGCGCGAGAGCACTCCACAGCCTGACAATCCCAATTTTTATCGGATCGAAATTAGCGTAGCCCAGGCGGAAGAACTGATCGATGAGCCTTTGATAACCCTGGTTGCCTTCATGTCAGCAGACTTCAAACTGGATGAACTTAAGGGCGGAAGTGGGGACGGTGGTGGTTAGCCGGGCTCGAGGCTTTACTCTGATTGAGGTGCTGGTTGCACTGGCGATCACCGCCTTTGTAGCGAGCATTTCCTATGCCAGCTTGTCTTCGGTTCTGCTGGGAGTAGAAAGTAGTCGGTCTGCCGCGGATCGCACTCATGAAATCAATCGAGCCTGGATGATTATTACCAGAGACCTGAGGCAGTTTTCCCCGCGCCCGATTCGCGATGAGTTTGGCGAAGAGGAGCCTGCCATGGTAGGAGGCGAGGCAGCGAGGTTCCTGCTCAGCTTTACTCGGGCGGGTTGGCACAATCCGCTGGGGCAGCAGCGCAGCAATTTGCAGCGAGTGAATTATCTTGTAGAAGACGGCGCTCTGTGGCGAGAGAGTTATGCCGTTCTCGACAGGGCCAATAACAGCACACCTAGCAGAGTTAGATTGCTGGAGGGAGTCGATTATCTCGAGCTGGGTTTTCTTTCGTCCTTGGGCTCTGTTCAGACACTCAGCGATCGGGTCACCCTGGATACTGCAAACTGGTCCGAGAACTGGCTGGTCGATACCAGTGTGTTCGGTGCAACACTGGCGCCCCCGGCAGCCCTTGAGCTGCGATTGCGGCTGGATGACCTGGGCGAAATCAGGCGGCTTTATGCTCTTCCCACGCTCTAGGAGGCCCACTGCCAGCCATCAGCGAGGTGCCGCTCTAGTTGTTGCTCTATTGGTGTTCGCGCTCTGTACGGCCCTTATCGTGGCGATGAAGCGCGAGTTCACCCTCTTCTATCAACGTGGCTCCAACGTATTTGTGGCCGAGCAGGCCTATTCCTATTTACTGGGTGCAGAAGAGCTGGCTTCTCTGGCGCTTCAGATCGATTTTGATCAGGATAAGACTCGCGAGCGTCCTCGCGATGATCTCACTGAATTCTGGTCTGCCGATGCGATTCCCTATCCCATTGATCGCTATAGTTCAGTTGCGGGGGAACTGGAGGATTTACAGGGGCGATTTAACCTCAATTGGCTGGGCGTGGTTGGCGGCAGCGCCAATCCTGCCAATCCAGGAGTACTCCAATACACGGTGGCACAGCAGCGTTTCATTCGCCTGCTACAGGCATTACCCTCGGTGGAAGTTGGCGAGGTTGAGGCGAAAGCAATAACGGACGCTATTAGAGATTGGATAGACGCGGACAGCGTTAGCTTGGGCAATGGCGCAGAGGATGATTTTTATTTTTCCCAAACACCACCCTACCGAGCCGCGAACCGGTTGATGGTTAGTGTTAGTGAGTTGCGAGCGGTGGCGAATATCACACCGGAAATCTATACGGCGCTTGCACCTTGGGTCAGTGCTCTGCCGGATAATGTTTCTTTAAATATTCACACCGCGCCGCCGATTTTATTGCGTACTATTAATGAGGATGGCAACTATCAGCCTCTGAGCGAAGCTGATGGTCAAAATTTGTTTGAGTATCGCTGTGAGACTGAGTTTGAGGATGTAGCGAACTTTCTTGAAAACCCGGTTTTTAGCGGTAAAGTGCCCAAGGATATGGGGAAAGATTTGGGAGAAACCTCCAGCTTTTTCCTGCTGGCCGCACAAGCTGAAGTTGCCGAGCGGCAGGTGCGCTTGTACAGTGTGCTGGAACGCAATGATAGAGCCATAAAGGTCGTGGCAAGAGCTAGTGGCAGTTTGTATACACAGCTCGACCGATCGGAGATTCAAAAGTGCAAGATAGAGTTGTAGTTCGTCTTATCGAAGACCAATTGGTCTGGTACCCGCCGGGTATGAACACCGGTGCTCAGAGCTTGGGGCTCGAAGACGCTTTGGATCGTCTGTTACTGATGGCGGCTGAACCTCGCGCAAATCTTTGCTTCGCGGCTCCCGGTACTGATGTCACTTTATTGAGAGTAGAATTTAGTCAAGCTGAAAAAAAGCATATCAACAAGGCGTTGCCGTTCGCCCTCGAAGAACAATTGGTGTCGGATATAGACGATCTACACTTTTCCACGCAGCTACTTGATCAAAGTACTTTATGCGCAGCCATTTGCGATAAGCAAAAGATGGGTGAGTGGCAAGAAATCCTGGCTTATATCCCCAATCTTAATCAGTGGATCCCCGAAGCGCAGCTACTGCCATGGGAAGAGGGGCAATGGACAATTGTCCTAGAGGAAAACTACGCTCTTGTCCGCTCGGGTGCATGCGAGGGGTTTAGCGTCGAGCGGAGCTCCCTGGCAAATATGTTGCAAGCACTGGTGCATGAGACGCAAGAGATGCCCTCGGCGGTTGTGGTCTACGGTCAAGATCAAAATATTGAAAAGGTATTGCTGCCCGATTCCTTGATTGAACTGATGCAGTGGCGCCATGGAGACTTTAGAACAGCCATGATGTTGGCGCAGGACAACAATCCAGCGGTCAACTTACTTCAGGGCGCGTTTGGTCAGCGTCTTCCTTTACAGCGCTGGTGGCGAGAATGGCGTTTGGTTGCCGCTGTATTTTTCGGCGCTTTTTGCCTTCAGCTCATTGCCGGTTATGCGAATTTCCTCAGTCTTGAACAACAAAATATTGCCCTGCGACAGGAAGCGGAAAAAAGTGCTCGGCAGGTTTTCCCTCGCGGCGTGCTTAACCAGCCAGAAAAACAGATCGAGCGAGAGCTGAACTCTCTTAAAGGTACAGCCCAGTCCAGCGGTTTTGTTCATTTGATCAGTCGGGTGGGCGAAGTTGTCGCCAAGAAGCCCGGTGCGCGCATTGACAGTATCAACTACAACGACAAGGGAGACGAGATGCGCATTAATCTCACAGCTAAAAACTATGAGGATGTCGAGGCAATCCGCACGGCGATGACCAACCTTGGTCTGCAGGCAGTGATGGAAAATAGCAACGCGCAAGGTGACCAAGTGCGCGCGAGATTGAGAGTGGGAGCGAAGTCGTGAAGGACTGGTTTGCCAGCTTTAATCAAAGAGAGCAATTGAGTCTGGTCTTGTTACTTGGCGCTGTTATCTGCTATTTGCTTTATTTTGTTGTGTGGGCTTCGTTGGCTCAAAAACAATCTGATATGACAGAGCGCAATGTCATTGCGGCGGCGACCTTACAGCGTGTGGACTCGATGTCATCGGAAATTCTCAGATTGCGAGATTCGGGTGGAGCGGTCAACAAAAAACGCAACCTGATCTCGCTCATCAATCGATCGACCGCAGCACTGTCGTTACCAGTGACTCGCCTGCAGCCCAATAGTCGGGGCGAGATTCAGGTTCGGCTGGAGAACGCCTCCTTTGATGACATGTTGAAATGGTTGCACGAGATGGAATATGCCCAGGGGCTTTTGGTACTGGAAGCGTCTTTTACGCAATCCTCGGCGCCTGGTCGGGTTAACGCCAGTATTAGAATCGCACAGGGGGGTTGAGAGGTGTCGCCTATTCGCATTGGCCGCATCGGCATCGCCGTATCCGTTTTATTGCTCCTCATTCTCGTCATTAATGCTCCCGCCAGACTCATTGGATATTTTGTGGCGTCAGACGTATTGGTGATACAGGGTTTTAGTGGCACCCTCTGGCGGGGCAGGGCTGCTCGCTCTGCAGTGGCTGTCGGTCACGGGTATCTTCATTTGGGGGCTGTTAGATGGAAACTCTCAGCTGTTTCACTGTTGGGTTTGTCCCCAAAAGTATCACTGAGCAGCCGCTGGGGTGCCCAGACAGTTTCTGGTCAAGTCATTTACCGAAATGAGCAGAGTTTTGACCTTGCCGACATTGAGGCCAGATTGTCGGCTAACTTACTCGGACAAATCTCTCCTCTGGCTGTTAAAGGTGATTTTTTAATTCAGATAACGGCTTTGAAAGTGCGTGAGGGTTTGCCGGTATCAGGTCGCGGTAGAGTGGTTTGGGAAAATGCAACCTGGACTTCTTCGCAAGGTCCTGTTCCGCTGGGTAGCTACGCTGTGGACTTTGCACAATCCCAAGATCAGGCTTTGGTCGGCGAGGTGGTTACCATCGCTGGGCCCGTCGATGCATCGGGTCAGTTTGAGCTGCTGGGGAGAAGTTATTCGCTCGGTGTATTAGTCACCTCGGAGACGGGGCTCGACGCGCAATTGCAAGAATCGCTTTCCCTACTTGCGCAGCCGCTAGAAGACGGTTATCGAATACAACTTAAAAGCGAATTTTAAAAGTCGGGCGACATAAACGGATAATTTTTTTCAGCTTTCCTATCAACGATTATCGTATAATTTCCGGTCTAGAATACCAACCACATCGAACATTACGGAGTAAGACTGAACCATGAGTGATTTTAAGAAATATGAGTGTGTTATTTGCGGCTTTATTTATGACGAAGCCGAGGGCTTACCCGATGATGGCTTTCCGGCAGGAACACTTTGGGCCGATATCCCCGAAGACTGGGAATGCCCCGATTGCGGTATTTCCAAAACTGATTTTGATTTACTAGAAGAGTGATTCCAATGGAACAGCGCTTGGTCCGTGTCAGGCAGCTGATGAAAAGCGCCGGGTATGACGCACTGATCGTACCCCGTGCGGACGAGTACCTTGGAGAATATATTCCAGCCCACAATGAACGCCTGCAATGGATCTCGGGATTCAACGGATCTGCTGGCGTAGTTGTAATACTGCAGGACACGGCGGCAATCTTTACCGATGGACGGTATACCGTTGCGGTTCGCCAGGAAGTGTCAGCGGATTCCTTCCAATATCACCATCTCATCAACGAACCGCATTTGCCATGGTTGAAAAATCAATTGCCCGAGGGAAGTCGTGTGTCCTATGATCCGCGATTGCACTCGCTGGTTTGGCAGCGCGAGGCCGTGCGGATTCTGGGCGGTGGAGGGCTAGAATTGATAGCCGATACCGATAACCTGATTGATCGTAGTTGGGATGATCGGCCCGCAGCCAATATCGGCAAAGCGATATTGTTGGGTGAACAATACACGGGCGAAAGCAGTTTCGATAAACGGCGCAGAATCGCCGAAGCAGTAGCGCACATTGGAGCGGACGCCGCTTTGATTTTTGCTCCCGATTCAGTGAGCTGGTTGTTGAACATCCGCGGAACGGATATTCCGTGTCTACCTATCGTTCAGAGTTTTGCCGTACTGGGAGTCGATGGCTCGGTGGTATTACTTGTCGACCCCGGCAGGATACCCCAGGGCTTTGCCGACCATGTTGGTGAAGGCGTTGAAGTGGTAGCTGAATCCAGTGCACAGGAAATCTTCCAGCGATACAAAGGGAAAACTATGCTCGCTGACCCGAGCGCTTGCAACGCCTGGACACAGCTGCTGTTAGCCGAGTGCGGGGCCACGCTGATATCACGTGAAGATCCTGTGCTGTTGCCCAAGGCGTGCAAGAACAGTGTCGAAATTGAGGGAACCCGTGCTGCTCATATTCGCGATGCGGTCGCGGAGGTGAAGTTTCTGGCTTGGCTGGATTCCGAGGTTGCGAAGGGGAACCTCTATGATGAATCGGTTCTAGCCGACAAGCTTCTCTCGTTCCGGCAGCTCGCGCCTGAGTTTAAGGACAGCTCTTTCGACACTATTTCAGCCACCGGCGCCAATGCGGCCATGTGTCATTACAATTTTCGCAACGGTCTACCAGGGCAGATGGAAATGGGCTCGGTCTATCTTGTCGATAGCGGCGCGCAATACCCCGATGGCACTACCGACATTACTCGAACGATTGCTATCGGCGACCCCGGTGATGACGTAAGGCGAATGTACACTCTGGTCTTAAAAGGTCATATCGCATTGGCGCAGGCTCGATTTCCCCATGGAACCACGGGCACACAGCTAGACGTGTTAGCCAGACAATTTCTGTGGCGGGAGGGCTTTGATTACGATCATGGCACCGGCCATGGCGTTGGGTCATTTCTCAGCGTCCACGAAGCTCCCCAGCGTATTAGCAAAGCCAGCAGCACCGTTGCTCTTTGTTCTGGAATGATCATCAGTAATGAACCGGGATACTATCGAGAGGATGGTTTCGGTATTCGCTGTGAAAATTTGGTGGTGGTTCGCGACGTGAAAGAAGAGCAAACAGAGACTGCTCTTTTAGAATTCGAAACAATCACCCTGGTACCATTTGACAATCGCTTGTTGGTGTCAGAACTGCTCACACCGGCAGAGCGTGAATGGCTGAACGCCTATCATGATCGCGTTCGCGACACGCTAGAGCCGTTGTTGGATGGGGATGATCTCAAGTGGTTACTGGCGGTCACGAAAGCCGTTTAGTCCAGGGCACATGTCTGGCTCCGCTGTATGCCTCGTGTGATTTGTGTAGGCTGTGTCCAGTAGACAACGCCAATAAAGATAATTAGTGGAGGTTCAGTTATGGCATCAGGCGGCGGCGCGCAGGCGCACTGGTCTTCCCGTTTTGCATTTCTTATGGCCTCGGTTGGTTTTGCAGTTGGCCTGGGTAATATTTGGCGCTTTCCCTATGTTACTGGCGAGAACGGGGGTGCGGCCTTTGTCATTGTTTATCTAGCCTGTGTTTTTGGCATAGGGGCCCCCATCCTGATGTCCGAGTTGTTGATAGGTCGGCGTGGGCAGGGAAGCCCCCCGAGCGCGATGAGTAATGTTGCCAGGGAGAGCGGGCGATCCGGTCTCTGGAGTTGGGTGGGCGGAATGGGCCTATTGGCGGCGTACACCATCGAGATTGTTTACGCTGTCGTGGTCGGTTGGGTGCTGTGGTACTTTTATAAGGCGGGTGTCACTGGTTTTGTGGGCGTCGATGCCGTCGTTGCGCAGGCGGAATTTCAAAGTGTGCTTGATAACACGCCTGGCATGATTATGTGGACGCTTGTGGGTTTATCTATTACTGGGTATATCATTTATTCTGGTGTGGAAGGTGGCATTGAAAAGGCTGTGAAAGTCATGATGCCCGCTCTGTTTGTCCTGCTGCTTGCTCTGGCTGGCTACAACTATTTTACCGGCGGTTTTTGGGAGGCGGTGAACTGGTTGTTTACCCCCGACTTTAGTCAAATTGGTCCAAAAACCGTTCTCGCCGCTATTGGACAAGCATTCTTTTCTATTAGTGTAGCGATGGGTGGAATGATGACCTACGGCTCATACCTGCCACGTACCATTTCAATAGCGCACTCTGTATTGATCATTGTGATTGCGGATACCCTGGTGGCGCTGGTCGCAGGGTTGGTTATTTTCCCTGCGGTATTTCACTATGGGCTCGATCCCGCCGCCGGCGCTGGACTCATTTTCCAGACACTACCGGTCGCTTTTGCACAGATGCCAGGTGGCCATCTCTTTAGTGTGTTGTTCTTTTTGATGCTATCGGTTGCGGGCATAACGTCCATGGTGGGATTGGTTGAGTCCGTTAATTCCTGGCTGCAGGACCGACACGGTATCACACGCCATAAGAGTGCGGTGGTACTGGTGGGTTCCATTGCCTGTCTGAGCGTACTCAGTATTCTCTCTTACAATGTTTTGGAGGAGTACACTCTGGACGGCAAGAACTTTAACGATGTCATGGATTATTTTTCCAATCAGATCCTGCTGCCTCTCGGTGGACTACTCATTGCAGTGTTTGCTGGATGGGTCATTAAAAAGGAATACGCTAAAGATGAACTCACCACTTTAGGTGATACGAGTTTCGAAATTTGGCATTTCTTGATTCGATACATTGTTCCCCCGGCTGTGTTAGTTATTTTAATCGGTGGTGTAGTGGCCTGATAAACCTGCATGCTGAATATCCTCAATAACTTCCTGTGGGACCAGCTACTGATTGTGCTCCTGGTTGGTGTGGGGCTGTTGTTGACGATCTCTTCCCGGTTTGTTCAATTCCGCTATTTTGGCAGGATGTTTGTCGTTTTGAAGGGCGGAATGCATCACGAGGCCGGGCGTGTGAGTTCTTTTCAGGCTCTGGTGGTCAGTGTTGCTGGGCGTGTAGGCAGTGGCAATATCGCCGGTGTCGCGGTCGCCATAACGCTCGGAGGGCCAGGCGCAATTTTCTGGATGTGGTTGATTGGCCTGATGGGAATGGCGACCAGCTTCTTCGAATGTTCTCTCGCTCAACTGTTTAAACGCAAGCAGGCCGATGGAGGTTTTCGAGGCGGGCCTGCGTACTATCTGAAATATGGAGTCAATCAGAAAGCCCTCGCCGCAATTTATTCCGTACTGCTGCTACTTACCTTTGGGTTTTGCTTTAACGCGCTGCAGTCCTATCTTGTCGCAACGTCGGTGCAAGTATCTTTCGGCGTGCCACCAGGTATTACCGGTGCGCTTATGGCTGTCTTATTGGGTCTGACCATCTTCGGCGGGATCGGTCGGATCGCTTCGGTGGCTGCAGTGCTTGTCCCTGCGATGGCAGTGAGCTACTTTCTTTGTACACTGCTGGTTATCGGATTGAACATCAGTGAAGTTCCTGGGGTCTTATTGCTGATCGTTAAAAGCGCGTTGGGTCTTGATTCTGCTATCGGGGGCGGTCTGGGTATTGCCGTCATTCAGGGGGTAAAGCGAGGCCTTTTCTCGAACGAGGCTGGACTTGGGAGTGCGCCCAATGTAGCAGCCGTAGCGTATGTTTCCCATCCGGTGAATCAGGGCATTGTTCAGGCATTCAGTGTGTTTATCGATACCATTGTAATGTGCACCTGTACCGCTACGATAATTTTATTGTCGGATGTCTACGATCCCGGTGCGACGGGCGTCGACGGTGTAGTTCTTACCCAAAATGCTCTGGCAAGCCACGTAGGTTCATGGGGCAGTGGTTTTGTCAGTGTTGCGCTAGTGCTGTTCGCATTCAGTTCCATGATGTACAACTACTATCTTGGTGAGAACAGCTTGAGTTATTTGAGTGAGTCGAATCGACTATTGCTCAATGGTTTTCGGGTGATGGTGCTACTGCTCATACTTTGGGGCTCTGTGCAGAACCTGGGTACGGTTTTCAGTTTCGCTGACCTTACCATGGGCCTGCTCGCTCTGGTCAATCTCATAGGTTTGGTGTGGATGTTCAAAATTGGTCTGCGTGTGATGCGCGATTATGATCAGCAATTGGCATCAGGTGTCACCCCGCGTTTGCGAGTAGAGGACTATTCTGACTTGGAGATTGATACTTCTGCCTGGTCAGACAACAAACTCTAAGCATTTATTAGAGTTTGTACATCCGCCGTAGAGCGGATGATGCCGGTCACAGTACTGGCGAGAATAGCCGCGCGATGCCCATGGCCAGTGGAAACCAGAATGGCTTGGCTGCTAGCTCTTCAGAAGTAACCTGGCGT
>JBLGAR010000004.1:0-79717 GCA_047612385.1 Cryomorphaceae bacterium
TTCGAGTGCCCCTTTGAAGGGGCACTCGACCCTGCTGTCGTGACTGAACAAGCTGGAAAACTGATCGACTGGGGCGCTGATGAATTAGTCATTGCCGACACCATCGGAGCAACAGACCCGGCGGCCGTGCGACACTTAATGGACAACCTCGTAGGCCAATACGGCGCCGACCGAATGGCTTGTCATTTTCATGATACACGGGCGATGGGCCTGGCAAATGTATTTGCAGCAATAGAGAGCGGTGTGCGTAAATTTGACAGTTCACTTGGCGGCCTGGGTGGCTGTCCCTTTGCACCTGGCGCAAAGGGCAACGTAGCCACCGAAGACGTCGTAATGATGTGCGAACAAATGGGACTGGCCACCGGCATTCAGATGCCGGAGTTACTGCGCGCTGTAGCACTGGTCAGTGAACTCACTGGAACCGCCGAAGGCGGGCGAGCGCACTACTGGCTGAGCCAGAACAGGGCCTGACAATCTCCCGGTACAAACGAGTATTCGTCCCGGCTAATAGAGGGCGGGAATGCAATAAAACATTCCTACCCACACTACCTTGCTACTGCTTAAACTGGTTCGATCCGAACATATTCTTATAGGTTTCTTCGGTGGGATCACCCACCTTCATATCCTCTGACAATACAGCAATGCCACGTTGCACCGCCGGGCGAGCCCCCACAGTATCTGACCAACGTTTGACGTTGGGATATTGCGAAATATCAATACGGTGCATTTCTTGTTGTTTGGGCATCGTCCATGGGAAGGTAGCAATATCAGCGATCGAGTATTGTGGTCCCGCAAGATATTCTGATACTGCCAGACGAGCGTCCATCACACCGTAAAGCTGATTACTCACCTTCAGATAGCGTTCTTTGGCCAGGGGTACATCCTCCGGACAATAGCCTTGAAAATAGCCATTCTGGCCGAACATAGGTCCTACATTGCCCATTTGAAACATCAGCCACTGGATTACGTCGCAGCGCTCCTGCGTATCTTCGGGCCACAGCTCGCCTGTTTTTTCCGCCAGGTACATCAAGATGGCACCGGATTCAAACACCGCATAAGGCTCTCCTCTGGGGCCCTGGGTATCAACGATTGCGGGTATTCTGTTATTTGGGCTAATCGCAATGAAGGCTGGGTCGAACTGCTCGCCCTCAAGAATATTGACCGGGTATACCTCGTACTCCAGGCTTATCTCCTCGAGCATGATGGCGGTTTTGTGACCGTTCGGCGTCGGCCAATAATAATGACGGATCATTTCCCCGAGGCCTGTGCAGCCAGCACTTCGGCGACATTGCGCTGCAGAAAAACTGCAGAGTCATCACCCTCAAAGTCCACGTTATAGTGGCTAGTGACCGAGGGCCGCGCGACAGACTCATCCCACCAGGCCTTAAGGTTAGGCCGCTTGTCAAAGCAGTCAAAATCCGGATACAGCGGATCCTTGGCGTCATAGAAATTAACCCTGAAGTCCATATAACTGATTGCATGCAACATTGAGGCCTGACCTATATCGAAACCATCGAAACCCCGCTTGCAAGAAGCCTCCAGTGAATCGCATCCGCGGATAATTTTCGGCCAGATCCATTCGAAAAACTCAATGCGCTGCTCTTGCTCCGGATTCCAGCCCTCCATCACCAGCATCACAGTCGTCTCAAACATTGTGTCTGCCAAAGCCAGCCGGCTAATCGCATCCCAGCGACTGGGCCCTGCAGCCGGGTAAAGAGGGCTCCCGGATTTACTCATGCTATCCAGGCACTCGACGACTGCCTGACTGCCATAGACCACTTGACCACTGTCCAACGCCAGCGTCGGCACTTTATTTAGCGGGTTTAGCGCCGCGATCGAGTAGGCATCTCCCTGGTCTTCACCCTCCCGGTTCTTGAAAGGATAGGTGGGCACAAAGGTAATATCGTTCCACAGACCCGCTTCATGTGCGGTGACCAACACTTTGTGAATAAATGTATGAAAAGGCGAATAAAAAAGTTTCATGGCGTGTGACCTCAGGCTAGAGTTTTTTTAGTGGCGCCAGCATAGCAGCACCAGCATCGGTTTTAACAGCTCATCATCTCTGGTCTTGAGACTGGTCCTGCCAAACACTGAGCTGATACACTGAGTAATTCAATCAGAGCACGCCCTATTACTGGATATGACGTCACATAAATTACTTGTCTTCACCGACATGGACGGTTCGCTTCTCGATCACTATTCCTACAGTCATGCTGCCGCTGATGATTTGCTAGCAACGTTGAACGCCTTGGGCATACCCGTTATCCCCAACACAAGTAAAACTCGGGCGGAAATTGAGCACATTAGATTGGAGCTCAAGAACCATCATCCCTTCATCGCGGAAAATGGCGCCGCGGTATTCTTACCCAAGAATATTTTTGAGCAACCACCAGTGGATACAACATCGCAAGGTGACTACTGGGTGAAAACGTTTTCGAAATCTCGCGCGCACTGGCAGAAGCTGATAGCAGATATTGGCTCCGCATTTCCCAACAGTTTCCTCACTTTCGAACAGGCGGGTATAGCCGGCATTATAGAAATGACAGGGCTGGATCACTCAACGGCACTGCTTGCCGCTAACAGAGAATACGGAGAGCCCTTGAAGTGGCTAAGTTCAGAAGAGCAAGGCGAAAAATTCTTTGATCTGCTTCAGCAGCGCGGTGCACAGATACTACGGGGCGGCCGATTTACTCATATTTCAGATATCTGTGACAAGGGAACAGCATTGAAATGGCTGGTTAAGCAGTATGCCAGCCTCAACGAAAGCGCGACTGCTTACCAAATACTGGCGGTCGGAGACAGTCAAAACGATGTGGCAATGCTTGATGAGGCAAGTTATGCCGTAATCGTAAAATCACCCACTCATACGGCACCAAAATTGCATACAGAAAAAGACAAAGCAGCGAATGCTCGTTTGTATCACACCCGGGCGTGCGGACCCGAAGGGTGGGTGGAAGGTGTGAGTAAACTGCTGTATCAGCTGGATATCAATCACAACTAAGGAAAAAAATATGGGTGACTTTCACCAAAATGGCATTATTACGACACTGCACAATCTGACTGACCGTCCGCTCGCGGACCTGGAAGCAGAGCTCACCCAGTTTAGTGAAGTGCGACCGATGTCGCTGATTCTCCCGTCTCTGTATTCCGAGCTGGAAACCAAAGCACTCCCTCACATTGTCAATGAGCTGGTTGATGCCCATTACTTGTCGCAGATCGTTATTGGGTTAGATGCAGCAACCGAAGATCAGTATCGGCATGCCCTCAAATTTTTCTCTACCTTGCCACAAAAGCATCGCGTGCTGTGGAACGACGGGCCACGACTTAGAGCACTCGACGCGGATCTTGATAAATTAGGCCTGGCACCCAAGGAGATGGGCAAGGGCCGAAATGTTTGGTACTGCATGGGCTATTCCATCGCTTCAAACGAATCAGAAGCCATAGCTCTACACGATTGCGACATTCTCACCTACAACCGAGATTTACTAGCGCGACTGATCTACCCTGTTGCCAACCCGCGCTTTAACTATGAATTTTGTAAGGGTTACTATTCACGGGTCACCGACACAAAAATGAACGGGCGTGTTTGCCGATTGTTTGTAACGCCACTACTTAGGGCACTTATGCGTGTACGAGGCCACAGTGACTACTTAGACTACATGGATAGCTTTCGCTACCCCTTGGCCGGGGAGTTCAGTTTCAGGCGGGATGTACTCGCGGATATTCGAATACCCAGTGATTGGGGTCTGGAAATCGGCGTGCTATCGGAAATGCACAGAAACTATGCGCACAATCGTCTCTGCCAGGTTGATATCGCCGACAGATACGATCACAAACATCAAGAGCTATCTCCGGAAGATCAGGAAGCCGGTCTCTCAAAAATGTCGATCGACATTGCCAAAGCCCTTATTCGCAAGCTGGCAACACAGGGAGATGTATTCACCACTGGGACCTTCCGCACACTCAAAGCGACCTATTTCCGTATAGCGCTGGATTTTGTGGAAACCTATCACAACGATGCCCTCATGAATGGCTTACAACTGGATGTTCATCAGGAAGAAAAATCAGTGGAAATGTTTGCAAAAAACATTATGGAAGCCGGCCAGCGATTTCTCGATAACCCCATGGAGACGCCTTTCATGCCTACCTGGAGCCGTGTAGTCAGTGCAATGCCGGATGTATTTGACCGCTTGCTAGAAGCCGTAGAAGAAGACAACAAAGAATTCAGCTAATGCACGAATCCCAACACAGTAATGATGATTCGCCCAAAGAACTATTGGGTGCTCTTCATCAGAAAATTAGGCAGCAGATTGAGTTTATCTATGCTGAGGTAGCGCTGGACACAGGGGCAGACTATCTCGCGACAGACCTACTCCAGATTATGCGTTTGGATAAGATCTGCCACCCGCAGCGGCCCTATCACAACAATTGGTCCGAAAAAGATACGATCCTCATAACCTACGGCGACAGTATTAGAACAGCGGACGAAAAACCGCTGAAAACACTGCATCGCTTTTTGAAAGATCACAGTGAGAATATATTTAAAAACGTTCATATCCTGCCTTTTTTTCCGTCGAGCTCAGACGGAGGTTTTGCCATTGTTGATTTTTCTGGGGTCGATAAAGAACTGGGGGACTGGACCGACATTCAGGCGATAGCAACCGACTATGGCCTTATGGCTGATCTCGTCATTAACCACTGCTCCAGTGAGAACCAATGGTTTCAGCGCTATATACGCGGCGAATCACCTGGCAAGGGATTTTTTCTGGAGGCCGATCCAAAAGAAGACTTCAGTGACGTCGTTCGACCACGCACTAGCGAGCTGCTGCGGAAAACCCAAACCAGCGATGGCACCAAGCACGTCTGGTGCACTTTCAGCCACGATCAAATCGATCTCAACTTTCGCAACCCCAACGTTCTCAAAGAAATGGTGACGATTATTCGTCACTATCTCGATAGGGGCGTGCGCATATTTCGATTAGATGCGGTTGCTTTTCTGTGGAAAAAATCGGGGACCCCCTGTATTAATCTGGAAGAGACACATGAAGTAATACGCCTTCTGAGGTCGCTTATCGAGCACTCTGAACCCGACGCGATCATCATCACAGAAACCAATATCCCCAATCGCGAGAATCTTGCCTACTTTGGTAACTGCAATGAGGCCCACTGTATCTACAATTTTTCATTGCCACCTCTTCTGGTTAACGCACTGGTAACCGGAGACTGTAGATATCTTAAGCAATGGCTGATGAGCATGCCACCGGCTCAAAATGGCACGACGTACTTTAACTTTATTGCTTCACACGACGGTATAGGTTTGCGCCCTGCCGAGGGGCTGCTAAACGATGAAGAACTCAGCACACTCATCGGCACTATGGAGTCTTTTGGTGGCCGCGTTTCCTGGCGCACACAAGGCCACCAGCGCAAGCCTTATGAAATCAACATCTCTTTGTACGACGCAATGGCCGGAACCCCGAGTGGCCCAGACCAATGGCAACAGGCACGTTTTATCTGTGCACACGCAGTAATGTTCGCTTTGGAAGGTATTCCCGGCTTGTACATTCACAGCTTACTAGGCACGCGAAACGATTTAGATGGATTAAAAACTACAGGTGAAAACCGCTCTATCAACCGCCACCGCTGGGACTATACCGCGCTGGAAACCGAGCTAGCCCAACAAGACAATAGCCACGCAGCGGTTTTTTCGAGAATCAAGCATCTAATTAAGGTGCGCACACAGCAGAGTGCATTTCATCCCAACGCGACACAGTTTACGCTGCAACTTGGCAGCCTGGTGTTTGGTTTTTGGCGGCAAAGCCTGGATCGCTCACAAAGCATTTTCTGCATATTTAACATTTCTGACAGAGAACTGGAACTGCCTCTTATGGACATCAACTTGATCGGCACTGATGATTGGTGGGAACTTATCAGCGGCGAACGGATAGAGGACGCCAGCGGCTTCCTCCGGCTAACTCCCTATCAACCACTGTGGATTACAAACAAGCAATTGACAGATTCTTAGCTTCGCCCAAAAACTGTCTCCCGACCGCGAGTGCTTTTCCCACTGGAGGCCGAGTGCCTGCCCGTAGGTATCTACGATTAAGCGACCCAGCTGTCAACTGCGGCCTCATCGTAAGCGGCCCAGCTGCTAGCTGCCGCTTCAGCGCTGTCGATGTGCAACTTAACCAAACCTCGCTCAGATGCCCAAAACGCTCCCTGCAAAGCCTCAATCCCTTCTAGCCTGGCTCTAATCGCCATTTGTCTGGCCATAGTATCGCCATAAGTATTTACCGAGAAAACCGATTTTATGCTTTCTCCTCGTTCATTGGGCCAGCTCGCTTCCCAGTACCAGTTTTCCTTCACCGAGTTATCGCGCCTACGGTGACGCTTGGCATAGGTACACACGCCGGTAATACCAGAGCTGTTGTTTGAGCGAATGGTAGAACACACTTCTTTGCGACTGATGGGAGGGTGAGTCAACAGAAACTCGTCTCGAAAAATCTGAGCACCCTCGAGTGCCTGCGAGCGACTTCCGTATTTCTTGTCGGGAAAATTCTTCACATGCCTGCGACCGTAGCGACATAGGCTTACGCGCCAGGCATGAGTACAATGATTGTCATCATCGACTCTGGATATTCCGTAATTATCTTCAGTGATTCCTTGCGGCTGACTCATGCTGCACCTCTTTGATATGAATACGTCGAGATCGCAACTGTGGTTTTGCTAATGATCTCGATAGCTAAACATTCAAAAATCGTGCCAAAGTCTCCCAACCGCACAAAACCTGAGGATCAGACTTTATGTCCCGAAAAAGTCCAATTGTTACAGCACCGACCTGGTGCAACTGTGCACTAAAAACGGGGCCGCAGGTTTCACGATTAATTCTCTTGGGTAGCCCAGTTCGAATGGTGACACACCTCAGATTGCCTTCAAGACGCCAAGTACCGGTGACTTCGCCAGTGTTTTCGCCGTTACTCCAACGGTTGAAAAACCGACCGTCGGCGTACCAGTAATTGATCGCGCGGGTGCCGATAGAACCCTGAACTTCGGCATCGTCACGCACATCGGCAAAGGCCTCCAGAATTTCTATTCCCTCGAGTTGTAAGGTGCGCGTCTCTGACTGGCTCGCCGGACTCGTCAGCACAGTTTGTGTAATCGCCGGCTGGGATATGGCAGATAACGCTAGTCAAAAAAAGCGCAAAATAGCGCTGGCGCGAACACTACCCACCTACTCGCTTCTCGCACCGGTATTTTTGGTTTCGGCATCACCATGGAGCTCTGTATAAACGATCCCCGCCTCCGATAACACATATTGACGAATCGCCTCGGCGCTTTCAGGTGTGAGGTACTCCCTAAAACTGACCATGCCCAACGGTGCGAGTGAGCCTCCGATCACTATGTCTTGCCACTGCTCGTGAATGCCGGCTGGCGACCAACGTAGGTCTGGGGTGAGGTTTCCTGTACGCAGGCCGTCGCCATGGCAGTATCGACAATGTCGTTGATAGTGCTTCTGGCCCTGTTCAATGACACCCGCACTTGCGGTGGCAGGCGCTGGCTTGGGCATAACCTTTTCACCCTTAGCCCTGGGAGGGAGCACCGCCGAACCATCGAGTTTATACACCAACACCCGAGACTTATTTGACGCTTTCCAACCGTTGGTCAACGCCCCACCCTCAGCCGCAAGACCACCACCGTAGCCAGCCGCAACAGCTACATACTGCTCCCCGTCTATTGAATAGCTGATGGGTGCTGCCATCACCGCAGTTTGCGCCGATTGGGACCACAGCAGCTCCCCCGACTCAGCATCGAAGGCTTTAAAGTGACCATCGACATCGCCCTGAAATACCAGCATACCCGCCGTGCTGAGAGTTCCGCTAAAGTTGACCCTGCCAGAATCGTAGCGCCAGCGCGCTTCCTGCTTCAATGGATCCCAGGCCACCAATTGCCCGGTATACGTCTCGTCCATAAACTGGTCGAGTTCTTTTTGTGGCAGAGCCGGCGGCGCCATGGCTGCGGTATTGAAACCCAAATTCCAAAAACCCCGACCGGGCTCACTATCAGTAGCGTCCACCGGCGAATGGAATGTCGATGGAAAAGACATCACCGGGATATACACAAGCCCAGTATTTGGATTAAAAGACATAGGAGGCCAGTTATGACCGCCTCCATTGCCAGGCAGCGTTACATTACCCTCATCGAAATTACGCGCACCGGGCGTTTCTATAGGCCTTCCAGTTTCCATATCAATACCCGTGGCCCAACTGACCTCGGTATAGTTGTTTGCGGAAAGCAGTTCACCAGTGGCGCGATCTAACACGTAAAAGAAACCATTCTTTGGCGCCTGCATCAAGACCTTGCGTTTCTCACCGTCTATTTCTAAATCGGATAGCATGATGTGCTGAGTGGCAGTATGATCCCAGGTTTCTCCAGGTCCAGTCTGATAGTGCCACACGTACTCGCCAGTATCGGGGCGAAGCGCAACGATGGACGCCAGGAATAAATTGTCGCCGCCACCTGGACTTCGCAGTGCCTGGTTCCACGGTGAGCCGTTGCCGACGCCGATGTAAAGCAGGTCGAGTTCCGGGTCGTAAACCATGGAGTCCCAAACAGTGCCACCTCCACCCCACTTCCACCATTCCCCGGTCCAGGTTTTGGCGATTTTCTCCATCAAAGGGCTTTCGAAACCATCGGCCGGATTGCCCGGAACAGTAAAGAAACGCCAGGCGAGTTTCCCGCTGTTGGCGTCATACGCTGATACATAGCCTCGGACGCCCAGCTCGGCACCACCGTTGCCGATAACGACTTTGCCCTTGGCGATTCTTGGCGCCCCGGAGATCGTATACGACTTCTCGCGATCCGTGGTCTGAACATCCCAAATCACCTCGCCATCGGCGGCATTAAGCGCAACCAGGCGACCATCGTAGGTACCCACATAAACTTTGCCCTCGTGATAGGCAACCCCGCGGTTGACCACACCGCAGCAACCTTTCGCCATGAATGCGCGCTCAACCTTGGGATCATAAAACCACTTCAGTTCGCCGTTGCGGGCATCCAGTGCGTAGACCATAGACCAGCTACTGGTAACGTACATCACACCGTCTACTACCAGAGGCGTCGCCTCTACACCGCGCCGGGTATAAAGATCGAAAGACCAGGTCAGGCCCAGCTTATCGATGTTGTCAATATTGACTTGATCGAGCACAGAGTAACGCTGCTCCCCCCAATCGTTGCCATGTGAACCCCAACCTACATCGGGTTGGGCGGAGGCGTCCTCCGGTATCGCAGCGTCGCGCGAATTACAACCAAACAGAATTGCCACTATCAGAAAAATACAGAGCTTTTTCATATTCGATGCCGTCTAATTATTATTACAACACACAGCATAGACCATTTCTTCACTGTAAGTATTTAGGGCTGTAGTCAGATTTATTGTACTAGGGGTCCGAGATAACAAAGGGGTTTATTAGGTAAACTAATCGCTAGCTACGATCTAGTTCGCAAATATAAAGTGAGAGGGTGTCGCCATGTTGATCAAAGGTGGAATGGTTGTCGATGGAACCGGGGCAGCTGCCTTCCCGGCAGATCTGCGGATTGAAAATGGCGTGATATCAGCAATGGGGGAGCGCCTTGATGCCAACTCAGGTGAGGAGCAAGTTGATGCCACTGGCTGTTACGTCGCACCCGGTTTGATAGAGAGTCATACGCATTTCGACGGCACCATGTGGTGGCAGCCCGATTTGGATCCACTGCCCGGCTGCGGCGTGACTACAATCGTGATGGGAAACTGCGGATTCGCGCTCGCCCCCACCCATGAAGACCCTGAAGTGCGCGCCGAAGTAGTAAAAATATTTTCGTTTTTCGAAGATATTCCCGAATCACCTTTTTTCAGTAATTTGCCCTGGGACTGGCGTAAATGGTCCCAGTACAAAGATTCGATGGTGGAGAACTGCAACATACCCGCAAACTATGCCACCTTCGTCGGCCACATTGCCCTGCGTTTGGCCGTGATGGGAATGGACGCCTGGAAGCGGGCAGCGACGGCGGAAGAAATACTACAAATAGCCGATCACCTGGAAGACGCTCTGGCAGCAGGAGCGCTGGGATTGTCTACCAACTTTCTGGACCACGACGGTGAAGACCGAGCCATCCCTTCTATGCTGGCAGACGACGCCGAACTGACGGCCTTGTTCGAGGTAGTGGAGCGTCACCCGGGCACTACTGTGCAAGTCGTCATCGATACCCTAATGCGCTTCACCGGCGCGGACACCATGGAACGCATTGCGGCTTTGACCAAAGACATGAAAGTAAGGGTTCAATGGGCGGGAGTACCGACACTGCAATGGCAGAAAGATTATGGACTTCAACAGCCTTATGTAGAGTTACACGATCGCTTCGCCAGTGAGGGCCGAGATTTTTGGACTGGCTATGCCCACGTACCCATCACCGTAACGGCGAGTATTCGTCAATCTCTACTGTTCGCCCAGTCAAATGAATACGTGTGGCACGAGGTGGTGACCGCCGAGACTGACGAGGAGAAACTGGCACTGCTAGCGGATCCCAGCTGGCGCGAGCGCGCGCGAGATTCCTGGGATAACGAATCGCTGGAAACAGGTTTTTTCCGCCAGCCCCAGCCTATGATGCTGGACAACCCAGAGAACGAGGTCGGCCCAATGGGAATCACCCTTGGCGAGTACGCTGCAGCGCTAGACGTGCACCCGTCAGATGCGCTGGCTCAGTGGTTTATCAATAATGGTTTGTCGTCCACCGTGACCATGCCACCATGGGCCACAGACGATGACATGGTCATACGACTGACCCGAGATCCATTAGCGGTTGGCAATATCAACGACAGCGGCGCCCATGGGCAAATGTTCTGCGGCGCCGGCGACAACTTGCTGCTGTACACCGAGTTTGTGCGCAAAGGCAAGTTAACGGTAGAAGAAGCGGTTCATTCACAAACAGGAAAATTGGCACAACACTTTGGGTTTAGTGATCGAGGTGTATTGAAAGAGGGGATGCGAGCCGATATCACAGTATTCTCACTGGATGAGATTGAGCGACGAGACAAATACAAAGTTTTTGATGTGCCCGATGGCGACGGCGGAAAAACCTGGCGTTGGACGCGGGATGCTGCTCCCATGCGCTTGACTTTAGTCAATGGCATTCCCACTTTTGCTGACGGCAAACCAACCGGAGAATCACCTGGGGAGTTTATCGCACCGCATTAATGGTCCAGCCCCAAAAACTAGTCCAAAAGTTGGGGGCAGTTTTATCGGCCTCACGCTTTCTACTTTTTTAAAGCCAAGATAGCATCCAGATCGGCGACGGTTTTTGCGCCATCACCATCAACTAATATCGTTTGAATATTGAGAGCTTCAGCGGCGATCACGTTGCCTTCATAATCGTCCAAAAATATCACCTGCTCTGAGGAGAGCCCAGCAATCTCGAGAGCCTTTTCAAAAATGGCGGGATTGGGCTTGCGCATGCCAACCTCACTACTATCGACAACAAAATCAAACAACTCTTCTACCGGCAGCATGCTGCGCCAGTGTTCCCTGAACTCAACCACGTTGTTAGTAATGATGCCAGTCGCCAATCCCGAGGCTCTAATTGTTCTAACGTAATCGACCAGTTCTTCACGCAGTCCCCCACCGTTTTCCGACATCGCCATAAACACTTCCCATATGTCGATAGTCAAACCTTGTTTGCTGCCCAGCTCCATAATGTCATCGCGTGCTTTCTCGAGCGTAATTTCACCGCGCTCGACCCGATGCCAGGGGTGGTCGCCGTCAACGCCATAGCCACCGAAGACGATATCGCTGACCTGCTCGTCCGATGCGCCAATTTTTTTGGCGTAAGCGGTGAAGGCGTGAAAAGGCGAGTCCGTAAAAACGCCTCCAAAATCGAATACAACTGCTTTCAGTTTTGTGGTCATTTCATTACCGTCATGGTGATCAGTGAAATTATATCGCTGGCGGCGCAAACGTCGGATTGCGCACCAGGCGGATGTCTTCCAGCCTAGTATTCGCCGTATCGCACCAGGGATTATCTTCGGGCGGTAAAACATAAAATACCTGATCCTTAATAGCCTGCAACACACGATCAGCCAGTGCTCGTGGCTGCAAAGAACCCGCTGTTGCATCGGTGATCGCAGTCATGGACATTTTTTGCATATCGGTAATATTTTCTTCTGCCAAATCGGCCGGACGATTTCTCGATGACGTCGCAATACCGGTGTTAACCAACTCCGGACACAGACACGACACATTGATCTGTGGCGCTGTCATAGCTAATTCATGGAACAGGCACTCACTCAGTGCCAACGCGGCATGCTTGGTCATGTGATAGATACCGGCGAAGGGCAGAGTACACATCGACGCCATAGAGGAAGTATTCACAATATGGCACTCGTCTCCCTGGGAAATCATCTGCGGCACAAAATGGCGCAGGCCGTGAATGACTCCCCACTGATTCACCCGTATCAGCCACTCATAATCATCTTCGGTCTGCTCCCAAATAAGACCGCCCGTGAAAACACCCGCGTTATTGCACAAAATTTGAACACTATCGAATTGATCGACCGCTGCTCGGCGCAAGGCTGCCACAGACTCACCTGAACCAACATCGGTCAACACGCCAATGGCCTCAGCGCCAAGCGCCTCGACTTCCGCAACAGCTTCGCTAAGTTTTCCCGACTCTATATCTGCCAGCACCACGTTCATGCCTTGTTCGGCAAACACCTTGGCCAGCTCAAGGCCTATGCCACTAGCCGCGCCTGTGACCACTGCCGTTTTGTTGCCGAATTCGTTCATTGTTTTGATTCCAGTACCGAAAAAGTGATTTGTGGGACACATAATAAAGCATCCTGAATGGGTCGGAGTTGAACTTCTCGCCAAAACAGCTTCTGGTACAGGCCTTTAGCCTGGTGCAGCCGCCGGATACCGGGAGAACAGAAATTGCTTGCCATTCTGTACCGATTGGTTCAGTATTCGTGTAATCCAAGCATGGAAAGCAGCGATGGCCAGATCACTAGAGTTCGATCGCACGAAAGTGCTGGAAGCGGCAATGAAACTATTCTGGGCCCGCGGCTATGCCGCAACTTCCCTACCTGATCTGTTGGCGACAATGGGGATAGCCCGCTCCAGTTTTTACGCCAGCTTCGGCACCAAGCGCAAGCTGTTTGCTGAATGTCTGGAACTGTTCGGCGATCGCACCCTTGCAATGGTTGAACACGACGCTAAAACGTTGCCTGCGACCGCCCTGCCCCGCGCTTTTTTCGAGGCCACTGTGTTAGATGTATCACAGCGTACGTCAAAACAAGGCTGCTTACTCGTCAATACGGTGCTGGAATTGGCCGATGTGGATCTCGAGCTCAATCAACTGGCAACGCAAAAGCTCAGCTCCATTGAAAACACATTTATGGTAGCGTTTGAGCAGGCGCAACACAGCGGTAACCTCGAAAAAATACATAGCCCGGAAGAACTCGCGAGCCTTGTAATGACGGTCAACTTTGGTCTGCGCGTGCGCAGCCGCCAACAGCTCTCTCAGCAAGCAATGAAACCCATTATAGAAAACAGCCTGTCCCTGCTGGGACTGGCCGAATGACCCTTATCTGTACATTCACTCACGAAGTCATCAAGGAGGTCTAACCATGTTGTCTGAAACTATGCCTTACGACAAAAAATTTGCCACGGTAAACGGCAAACAAATCGCCTACGTCGAGGAAGGACGCGGAGACCCTATTGTGTTGTTGCATGGCAACCCTACCTCGTCCTTTCTGTGGCGCAACGTAATACCTGAACTTGTGCAATCTGGCCGAGTCATCGTCCCAGATCTTATTGGCCAGGGCGATTCGGAAAAACTCCCCGCCAGTGAAGGACCGGATCGTTACACTCTTGAAGTCGCTTACAGCTATGTAGAAGGCTTGCTCGAAGTGATTGGCGCTAATGAAAATGTTACGCTGGTGATTCATGATTGGGGCAGCGGCATCGGCTTTCTCTGGGCCATGCGCCACGCCGCAGCGGTGAAGGGTGTTGCCTACATGGAAGCCATTGTTAAGCCTGTGAGTTGGACAGACTGGCCCGAGGGCGCTGTTGGAATCTTCAAAGGCTTCCGCTCCGACAAGGGCGAGGACCTAATCCTCAATCGCAATATGTTTATCGAAGGCGTATTGCCCACATCAATCATCCGCACATTGAGCGAGACCGAGATGGATACCTATCGAGCACCACACCTCGAGCCTGATGATCGCCAACCTCTACTGAACTGGCCTCGACAAATACCCCTGGGAGGCGAACCCGAAAATGTTGTCGCACTAGTGAACGAATACGGTGCATTCATGGCGGGCAGCGATATACCCAAACTGTTCATCAACGCAGACCCAGGTTCAATTCTAGTGGGTCCGCAAAGAGAATTTTGCCGCAGTTGGCCCAATCAACAGGAAGTCACTGTGAAAGGTCTGCACTTTATCCAGGAAGATTCGCCCATTGAGATCGGCCAGGCTGTAGCCACTTGGTTGAAAACCATTTAATGCAAACGAAGTAAATTCAACTCAAATACACATGCAAGGAATTCAATAATGTCAGACGTACCTGTTTATATCATCGCCAACCTGGTCCCTATCGAAGGTCACGACGGATATCGCACCTACGAAAAGGGTTTTTTCCCCATACTAAAAAAGTTTGGCGGCACATTCATCACCTATGACGACAACAGCAAGCACCTGGAAGGCAGCGAGCCTCGCCCCGGTCGCCTCATTATATTTCAGTTTCCCTCAGAGGCTGTTGCCCAAGCCTGGTATGACGATCCGGAATATCAGGCACTGTCGGAACACCGCAGAGCAGGGGCGGAGCTAAAGTCACTAACGATGGTGCATGGCTTGCCACCGCGCAATTGAAAACGACCAGTGAGTAGAGCTCGCGCCCGCCGATGTGGGCGCTAAACGGTCTAAGCCGCCATTGTAGGCGCCGGCTGCGCACCACGAATCAGCGCTCCCGGCATCGCCTGTGTTTCCACACCATCGATCATAATGACCTCACCACCAACCAGAGTGTAGCGATAGCCCCTGGCTTTTTGAAATATGCGTTTACCGCCTGCGGGGAGGTCGTAAATGACTTCGGGCGACTCTAACTTCAGATTGTCAAAATCAATAATATTAATATCCGCGCGCATACCCAGCTCGAGGGTTCCGCGATCTTCCAGACAAACCGCCCTGGCCGTATCGTGGGTATGCATTTTTATCGCCTGTTCAAGAGTGAACTTGCTGCCTTTGCGGTCGCGCACAAAGTGGCTCAGCAAAAAGGTTGGCATCGAGGCGTCTGACAGCACACCGCAGTGGGCACCTGTGTCGGCCAGGCTAATCACACTATTTTTGTCCTGCAGCATCTCAAACTGACGATCCAGATTACGCTGATCGTAGCCCATAAAAGGAAAATACAACATTGCCTTACCATCGCGAGCAAGCAATGCATCGTAGGCGTATTCTTCGGCTGTTACACCAGCAGCTTTAGCTTTGGCGGCAATACTTTGATCAGCACCTTGCTCGTAATCGGGATCTTCGCCCAGCTCGAACATCAGTTCAAAGTCGGTCGCCATCCTATCGGCCACTTCAATGCCCATAACCGGCGTCGGCTCAGCCAAGATAGCGGCCTTCACTGCCGGATCACGCAATTTTTCTATTCTTTCTTCAGGGCTTAGCGCCATGAGAGGTCCAAAGTTCTGATGCATAAAAAATGGATGGACTGTACCGTGATAACTCATCAATACATTGACAGGCCGCGCTCCAACGTGAGCCATCAGCTGCGCACCCTCTTCATTAGCCTGCGCTACAAACGCTAATTGTGCCTGAACGCGCTCCCACTGATCACTCGTGTGGTAGAAAAGCAAAAAGTTGAATCGGCAATTATTTTCAATCGACAACCGCTTCATCCACTCCATTTCTTCAAGCCAGGCGTCTTCCTCCCAGTCGGATACCATGCCGTAAAAACCCTTTCCCAATTCTCCCAGCTTGGCTCCGATGCCAAATAGCTCGTCTTGTTCGGAGTAGGTACCAGGCATTGACTGACCGTTTCGAGTTTTATGTAGCTCTGTTCTGGAAGTAGTAAAACCTACACCGCCAGCCTCTATTCCCTCTGCAACCAGCGTTGCCATTCTTTCAACATCTTCCGGTGTCGCTCGCTCATTATTGACTCCGCGATCACCCATCACATAAGTGCGAATCGCGCAGTGTGGCACCTGTGCGGCAATATTAATGGCGCGAGGCATTTCATCTAATGCATCGAGATACTCGGGAAAACTCTCCCAGTTCCATTTCAGACCCTCCGCCAAAGCCGACTCGGGGATGTCCTCTACATCTTCCACCACATGTATCAGCTTACGATGAGCCTCCTCGGTGGGCTCACACGGTGCAAAGCCAATTCCGCAATTCCCCATCACTAGTGTCGTTATCCCATGGTGATTAGCCGGGCTGCAATAGGGATCCCAGGTTGCTTGGCCGTCCATATGGGAGTGGGTATCAACCCAACCCGGAGACACAACAGCGCCTTCGGCGTCAATAGTCTGGGCCGCAGAACTCGAAATCGATTCTCCCCTGGAAGCGTTTGCCACTTGAACGATCACACCACCCTTAATACCGATATCGCCGTGAAAGGAAGCGCTACCGGTGCCGTCCACAATCTGTCCGTTCTTGATCACTAAATCGTACATGGGATCCTCCGCCAACGACCACTGAGCCGCAAAATTAATGCTTTAGATACTATGCTATTAGCGAATCCGTATACAATAACTATGCGCCACACTAGTGATTTGGTTTGAAATCTTAGGCCGTCCCGGGGATACCTTCCTAACGCCCTGTGCAAATATCTTCCGCGCCTAAGATCGAGAAATGGAGTAAGGCAGATCAATATTCTATTATTATCAAGTAAAGGAAATGGCCCGAGCCGAGCCGATAGTCTGGGCGCTCGCTTGGTGTCTCCTCCGGTACTGGCGTCATGGCGCCACTGTTTCATCGCCATAATGCTGTCGATAGCTACCCCGGTGGCCCTGGCCCAGGCCGGTGGGCCGACTACAGTAGGCAACCTATATGATCTCGATACGGCTGGAATTGAGTCTCGCCTGAATGCTATTGACTCGGCTGAGGGCGTCGACTCAGTACACAAGCCTACATTGAAGGCCACATACCAAACTGCCCTGGACCACCTCAAAGCCGCGGACGCAGATCGGCTACTTGCCACGGAGTTTAGCGAAATACTTCGCAGTGCTACGGTAGAAGCCGGCGCTATAGCCCAGGCACTGAACAGTCTACTAAATCATAGTGCACAAACAGATTATTCCAGCCTTGGGAGTGACGAGATTGATGTCACACTTTCCTATGAACGCTCACGTCTTTCAGCGCTTCAGAGCGAGTTACACGAGCGCAGAGAGGAAATAGACCTTCTTCGCAACGAACAACCTCAGACAAAACTCGCGGCGGCGGAAGCTGAGCTGGCCAAGATCGAAAACCTGATATTCGCGAAAGTGATTTCGGAAAATGATGTGATTCTCGAGGCGCGAACGGTCGCCAACCGCGCTCGTAAAATAGCAGCGCGAGCCCACATAAATCTTCTGGACCAGAAAAGAATAAGCTACGAAACCCGGCTTAATTTAGCCAGCGCGGCAGAAAACCTGACCTATTCCAAGGCAGACCGCTCACAAAAGCAGGTACAGGGGTTGGCGGCCGAGTCACTGCGCCGAAGAAATATCCGCGTCGACAACACCATTGAGCGCACGCAAAATCTGGCTGGCGGCATCGATGCGATCCCCACTGCAGTGCGCGAATATCTGGAGGGAAATAAGACGAGTGCAACGGTCTTGGTCGACCTAATTACCAGCACTGGTGATGTCATAGCAGACAATTCAAAGCGCGATGCAGACCTTAATCGGCTGAAAAACGCCTATGACATTCTCACCGAACAGCTGCGAGTCGCCGGATTCAATATCTCCCCGACATTGGCGATTGCGCTTCGTAAAGAGCGGGAGAGCCTAGCAGCATTGGTGGAAGCCTCAAACGATCCCAACCAAGACCTCCAGCAAAATATTATTGATGGGCGGCTCAAGCAGATAGAGCTGGCTTCTTTGCTCACACAAGACGAACACACAGTGGTTGGCAATTTATTGGCGCACAGCTCCACGGAGGCCAGCGCTGACCTCCGTGGAGCTGTGGTGCAGCTGGTGGCGGATCGCCACCGCACATTGGTTGATCTGCATAGCGCCACTGGAGAACACGTGGCGGCTCTAGGCCGGGCGCAAAGCTCTATCTCCAATCAACGCATCGTGTTCGAAAAATATCGCGATCTTGTCGATGAGTTGTTGTTTTGGGTACCTAGCGCTGGCGTTATTCAATGGGGCAACCTCCAGCTTTTAGGCACAAAGTCGTTGTCTGCTTTTTCACCAGCGACCCTGGGCAGCGCATATCAGAAATTGATAACAGCGCTGCAAGACAACCCTCTGCGATACCTACTGCTCGGCGCATCAATTTTGCTACTAATTCATCTGAGAAAACGCCTGGTTAAGATTTTGGAGTCCTCCGGAAAGCATGTCGGAAAAGTGCAGAGCGATCGCTTCCGATTTACACTTTTGGGCCTTTTTGTCACCGCACTATTAAGCCTACCGATTTCTCTACTACTAATGCTTGGTAGCTGGGTCGTTGCCACCACAGGTGAATATGACCCGGTAGCCGACGGACTGGAGAGTGCAGCCTATCTCTACTTTTTATTGGGGTTGTACTACCAGCTCTGTCGTCCGAAAGGCCTGGGCGAACGGCATTTCAAATGGCAGGAACATTCTCTGCAGGTTACTCGAAAGAACATGCGCTGGCTCATTGCGGTACTCATCCCCATCAGCGTGGTGACCTCCAGCACGGAGGCGCGGTACGGGCAATTAGCCAGCGATACCTTGGGGATAATCGCCTTGGTAATCGGGTCAGTCGCGATTTCAGTTTTTTTCCATTTTCTGCTTAAGCCTATTACCACAAGTCGAACAACAGCCGAACATAAACCGTTAATCGATACCACAGGTCTTGGAAAATGGCTACTGTATGTTGCCTCCGTGAGCCTGCCCGCACTCATGGCACTGCTCGCCCTGAACGGCTATTACTACACCGCCGTACAACTGGAGGGAAGAATATTCTCGACAGCCTGTATCGTGGTCGTGGCCATTGTAATCTTCTTCCTGGCCATGCGACTGTTGGCCATCAGCGAGCGAAAGATCAGATTTAGACAGTTAGTTGAGGAGCGTAAATTAGCCAGAGTACGGCAGAACGAACAGGAAGCTGCATACCAGTCAGGAGAAGCACAACCGGAGAGCGTGGACGCGGGGCAGTTGGACCTGGAAACCGTAAGTGCGCAGACCCGTTCGCTGACTCGATTGGTTGTTGTGGTCCTATGTGCCTCTACTTTATGGAGTGTTTGGAGCAGTCTATTGCCCGCTCTGGGAGTCTTCGATGACATTGTACTGTGGCAAACCAGCACGGGTACCGAAGGCAACTACGAGATAAAGAACATTACGCTAGATGTAGTCGCCCTGGCCTGCTTATGGATTCTCGTAACGGTTCTGGCAGCTCGCAACCTCGCGGGCATGTTAGACATGGTCTTGCTTAGTCGTTTGGAGCTTGACCCGGGAACCAATTATGCCATCACCAGTCTTCTAAACTATTTGATTGTGTTTACGGGTATCATCGTGGTCTGCTATTTATTGGGCGCACAATGGTCGAAACTGCAGTGGCTGGTAGCAGCGCTGAGCGTCGGCCTGGGGTTTGGACTACAGGAAATCGTTGCCAATTTCGTGTCTGGATTGTTAATTCTTTTTGAGCGGCCGATCCGAGTCGGCGATACAGTGAGCATTGGAGGGACCACCGGTACGGTCACAAAAATTCGAATTCGCGCCACTACCGTAATGGATTGGGATAGACGAGAACAAATTATCCCCAATAAAACCTTTATCACAGAACAACTCACAAACTGGACGCTGTCCGACCCCATCACAAGAATCATCATGCGGGTAGGAGTGTCCTATAATTCTGATGTCGACGAGGTGCATAAGATTTTGTCGGATGTTGTGAACAACCATCCAAGGGCGCTAAAAAATCCGGCTCCATCAGTATTTTTCGTGGGTTTTGGCGACAGCAGTCTGAACTATGAATTGCGCGTCTTTGTCAGCAAAGTGTTAGACCTTATGCCATTAACTCATGAGATCAACAGCGAAGTGTTCCGTACGCTCAAGGCAAATAATATAGAAATTCCTTTCCCGCAACGAGATCTGCATATTCGTTGACGGATTCGTTTGAAAAACGTGATGCCTAAAAGAACATTTCAGGCACATGTTTCGGCACAATCAATTCGCCCTCCGTAAGGTTTAGGATCTCCTCCACGCTCACACCCGGAGCGCGCTCACGCAATATAAACTTGCCGCCGTCAATGTCCATCAAAGCAAGATCAGTCAGCACCCGCTTGATACAGCCTTTTCCTGTGAGGGGCAGCGTGCACTCACTGAGCAACTTGGACTGCCCGGTTTTAGAGGCATGCGTCATGGTCACAATAATATTATCTGCACCGGCAACCAAATCCATGGCACCGCCCATACCTTTGATCAGTTTGCCCGGGATCATGTAGGAGGCAATGTTTCCTTGACAGTCCACTTCAAAGGCACCCAACACCGTGAGATCTACATGACCACCTCGAATCATCGCGAAAGACTCGGCCGACGAAAATAGAGAGGCCCCGTCGATCATTGTGACAGTCTGCTTACCGGCATTGATCAGATCTGCATCCACCTCTTCCTCCAGAGGAAACTGCCCCATACCGAGCAGGCCATTTTCTGACTGCAGCATCACCTCTATGTCGGCGGGGATATAGTTGGCTGCGAGTGTGGGAATGCCGATCCCTAGATTCACGTAGAAACCGTCTTGAAATTCCTGTGCAACGCGCTGGGCGAGTTGTTCGCGAGTCAAAGCCATGTCAGTTCTCCTTATGCGCCGCGCACAGTGCGCTGTTCAATAATTTTCTCAAACGTGCCCTTAATAAGGCGATTCACGTATATGCCCGGCAGATGGATCTCATCCGGGTCCAGCTGCCCTACCTCAACAATTTCTTCAACCTCAACCACGGCGATTTTGCCCGCTGTAATTGCCATAGGATTGAAGTTTCGCGCCGTTTTGCGAAACATCAAATTGCCGTAGCGGTCGGCTTTCCAGGCTTTGGCAATGGCAAAGTCGCCACAAAGCGCTTCTTCCAAAATGTAATGTCGACCATCAAACTCACGTACTTCTTTGCCGTCACCCACCGGTGTCCCATAACCAGTGGCTGTGTAGAAGGCGGGAATGCCGGCACCACCGGCTCGCATTTTTTCAGCCAGAGTGCCCTGAGGTGTCAGCTCCACTTCCAACTCGCCACTCATCATCTGGGCCTCGAACAGGGCATTTTCGCCCACGTATGAGGCGATCATCTTTTTGATCTGTTTGTCTTCGAGCAGTATGCCTAAGCCGGCGCCGTCGACCCCGGCATTGTTGGAGGCAACCGTCAGGCCTTTAGTACCTTTGCGTTTAATCTCCTTGATCAAATTCTCAGGTATCCCGCATAAACCGAAGCCTCCGGCGAGAATAGTCATATTATCTTCAAGGCCGGCCAAAGCCTCCTCGTAACTGTTTACCACCTTGTCGAATCCGGACACAGCGATCTCCTTTTTATTTTGGTGTTGGGTAACAATGTTCCACATTGCAAGAAGGCGTAATATTTATCAAATTGTATTTTCAAATTGATTTTGAACCTTAGTCACAATACCCACTTATCAAACCTTCGCCTTGGACTCTATCGAGAAGCGCTCTCGCAGCAGGTTTTTCTGCACTTTCCCCATCGCGTTACGCGGCATTGCGTCTATTAGCTCTACGCGCTTGGGGACCTTGAAGTTGGCCAACTGTGTTTTACAGCGCGCTATCACCTCTGCGGCGGTGGGCGCATTGCCATCGGCGACGACCACTGCAACTACGGCCTCTCCAAAATCGACGTGTGGAATACCGATGACAGCGGACTCGCTGACTCCCACCATGTCATCGATCACCAGCTCTACCTCTTTAGGATACACATTAAGGCCACCGCAAATAATCAAGTCTTTGGCGCGCCCCACGATAGAGACATAACCGTCCGGATCGATAGTCGCCTTGTCACCAGTATTGAAAAACCCATCAGAAGTAAAATCCTCGGCTGTTTTTTCCGGCATACGCCAGTAACCCAGGAACACGTTGGGGCCTCGTACCTGCAGGTTGCCGATCTCGCCACTGTCGAGCGTCTTGCCGGACTCATCGACGACGCGAACAGTAACCCCTATCAATGGTCGACCGACGGTACCGGCACGACGCTCACCTTGAAGGGGGTTAGAGGTATTAATTCCCGTCTCAGTCATGCCATAACGTTCCAGGATAGTGTGCCCGGTGCGCTGCTCAAATTCGACAAAAGTTTCTTCCAGCAATGGCGCGGAGCCAGACACAAACAGGCGCATATTTGAACTACATTCTGGTCCGAAGTCCGGGTTACTCAAAAGCCGGGTGTAGTACGTGGGAACGCCCATCATCACAGTGCAATCGGGCAGTGCTTTTACGGCGGCCTTATCGCCGTAGCCGCTGTGCCATTCCATGCTCGCCCCACTCATAAGCACACAGCTCAAAGCGACAAACAAACCATGTACATGATAAAGCGGCAACATATGCAGCAGTCGATCGGCGGCGGAAAAACCCCAAGCTTCAACGAGTGTTTCCGCGTTCCTGCGGAGGTTGTCGTGGCTCAACATGATGCCTTTAGGTTTTCCCGTCGTGCCTGACGAGTAGAGCAATGCAGCCATATCTGTGTCTTCGCAGTGCGCTACTTCAGCGCCTGCATTGGCACTCTTAGCTAACCCCATCAAGTCACCGCCACCATCTGTATCTAACGTGAGCAGTGCTTTTACGCCTGAGTATTTTTCTGATTTTGCTGGCAGCACAGCTTCCATGATGGTGCGAGAATCGGTACCACAGACCACAACCGTTGGCTTCGCGTTGCCCAGGAAGTAAGAGAGCTCGGCGGCTGTATAAGCTGTGTTCAAGGGATGATAAACTAACCCTGCGCGCAAGCACCCCAGGTAAAGAAGCAAATTCTCAACTGATTTTTCGACCTGGACGGTGACCCTGTCACCAGGGCTAGCTCCGCTTTGCAGCAAAGCGTTGGCAAGGCGTGCAGAAACCTCGTCTACCTCAGCGTAGCTTACGCTGCGCCCTTGATCGGAGCGCAGCAACTCCCTATCCAGGTCGAATGGAAAATTCTGCTGGAAATGCGCGTAGAGATTCGCGTTGTCGTTCATATGAGTGTCTCCTTTGATTTGGGAAGGTAGCAGCTTCAGGCGTCAGAAAAAAGACGGGCCAGGGACAATAGTAATACTGGTAGTGGGGAATACAGTCGGTACAATGCTCAACATTCGAAATTTAACACGCAACAAATCACTGAGGATTATCATGCAGTTGGACTCAAAAGTAGTAGTAATCACGGGCGCAGCTCGCGGTTTGGGCCGCGCCTACGCAGTAGCAATGGCAGCACAAGGCGCTTCAATTTTTGCCTGCGATATTAGCGACTGCAGTGAAACAATGGCTGAAGTTGAAGCAGTCGGGGGCCGCATTGAGACCGCATTCACCGATATTTCCGACATGAAAAGCTGTCAGGCAATGGCGGACGCCGCTGTCGCCGCATTCGGGAAGATTGATGTACTGATCAACAATGCGGCGCTGTACGCAACGTTGCAAGGTTCGCGCTTCGAAGACCTTGAAGAGGCCCAGTGGGACGCTGTAATGAACGTCAATATCAAGGGCGTATGGCAGTGCTGCAAAGCCATCGTAAACCCTATGCGCAAAGCAGGTGGAGGATCGATTATTAATATCTCCTCGCTAGCCGCGGTGTATGGGCTACCTTACGGCTGCGACTATGCCGCTTCCAAGGCGGCGGTAATAGGCATGACCCGGTCCATGGCACGTGAATTGGGTAAGGACAGTATCAGAGTTAATGCAGTGGCTCCCTCGGCTGTAATGACGGAAGGTACGCAGGAATTCTTTGGTGAAAAATTCGAGAAAGCCAAAACGGTTATCGCCGCGGGGCAGGTGATCCCTCGCAACCTCGAACCGGCTGATTTGACCGGAACAATCATCTACCTCGCCTCGGACGCAAGCAGCTTTGTTACCGGTCAAACCCACATGGTTGATGGCGGCTCCTGGTTTCTCTAGCAGGCAAGAAGGAATAGATACGTGACGGAGTTTCAGCCCAACCAGCACATGCAGCAGGCATTCGCCTGCATTGCCTTGTTGCAAAATCAAGTCAATGCAGCTCATGCGCATCTACATCAACTGTGCACTCAAGATGGAAAGTTCGCAGCATCGCAGCTCGATGCCCATCAAAAGGTCAGCTATGAGCTGGCTTTTTGCGTCGCCGAGCTTGAGGCATCGGAAGTACTACTAAAATACGCCGAGAAAGTGTCTGCCCAAGATAGCTTAACCGTTGAGATGTCACTCGCATTTTGCGCGGATAACTTACGCGCCGTTTGGCAGCGGCTGTTGGCGCACACCGCAGAGGCTGGCCTGTCCAACTCTGCGCTGCTCGAAGTAATGGGCAGCGAGCCACTAGCCGGCTTTTTGGCAGAACAAGGAAAGGTGGATCAATTCGCCAAAATTGGGACAGCGCTCTTGGAGCGCGGTAGTGCTCATCTACCGAGTGGACTCAGTGAAGAAAAAGATATGATTCGCGACGCCTTTGCGCGTTTCGCCCAAGAGGTGGTGATGCCTCGCGCCGAACATATTCACCGCTTTGACACGGATATTCCCGATGAGATTATCGACGGCGCGGCCCAGATGGGCTGTTTCGGTAGCTGCATTCCCGAGCGCTTTGGCGGATTGATGCCCGACGAGCGCCACGACAGTATCGGCATGCTAGTTGTCACTGAAGAACTGTCTCGCGGCTCACTCGGCGCAGCGGGCAGCCTGATCACCCGGCCCGAAATAGCGGCACGGGCACTATTGCACGGTGGCACCGAAGATCAAAAATCGACCTGGTTACCTCAGCTCGCTGCCGGAGAGAAGCTTGCAGCGATCGCAATCACTGAGCCTGATTATGGCTCCAACGTCGCAGGTCTTGCGCTCAAAGCAAGCAAAACAACCGGAGGCTGGCTGCTCAACGGGGCCAAAACCTGGTGCACCTTTGCCGGCAAAGCCGATGTAGTGGTCGCCATTGCCCGCACGGATCCGGATCGCAGCAAAGGCCATCGAGGCCTAAGCATGTTTTTAGTGGAGAAACCTCGATTCCCGGGACATGAATTTAACCATGAAAGCGAGACGGGGGGACGGATGACTGGCAAAGCTATCCCGACCCTGGGCTATCGTGGCATGCACTCCTTCGATTTGTCTTTTGAAGACTATTTTGTAGCCGACATAGGGCTGGTCGGTGGTGAAGATGGTCTCGGTCAGGGGTTTTACCTCTCCATGGAGGGTCTATCAGGCGGGCGCATACAAACCTCTGCACGCGCCTGCGGTGTTATGAAGGCGGCGCTTGAATGCGCTGTGACCTACGCGATAGATCGCAAGGTATTCGACGCTCCCATAGGAGATTACCAACTTACCCAGGTAAAGCTGGGTCGCATGTGGGCAGCGCTAACAGCTTCCAGACAATTCAGTTACGCGGTAGCGCGAATGTTAGATAACGGAGCCGGCAAGATGAATGCCAGCCTGGTCAAATTATTTAGCTGCCGAGCTGCAGAGTGGGTCACACGAGAAGCGCTGCAGATTCACGGCGGCATGGGTTATGCCGAAGAAAGTGACGTGAGCCGCTATTTCGTGGATGCGAGGGTCCTGTCTATTTTTGAGGGCGCCGAAGAGACACTTGCCCTCAAGGTAATCGCGCGGGAGCTTATCGCCAACGCCGGAGAGAGAAATTAATGCAAGATGTACTGTCTGGTTTACGTGTCGTAGAGGGGAGCGCCTTTGTCGCCGCCCCTTCTGGTGGCATGACCCTCGCCCAGTTGGGAGCAGACGTCATTCGCTTCGACCCTATTGGTGGCGGTATCGACTACCGCCGTTGGCCGGTGACGCACAATAACGAAAGTATCTACTGGCACAGCCTCAACAAAGGAAAACGTTCAATCGCCGTCGATTTTAAAAACCCGGAAGGGCGCGACTTGCTAACCCAATTGATCACAGCACCCGGTGACGATTGTGGATTATTCCTGACCAACTTTCCCGCTCGCGGCTGGTTAGCAGATGACAAGCTTCGCGCCCATCGCGAAGATCTGATTTACCTGAACCTCACAGGCGATCGTCACGGTGGCAGCGCTTTGGACTATACGGTCAATAGCAAAGTAGGCTTTCCGTTCATGACGGGTTCCGCATCAGATGGCAAACCGATCAACGCCCCCTTGCCGGCCTGGGATGTCATCGCCGGACAACATATCGCGCTGGGGTTACTCGCCGCCGAGCGTCAGCGCCTGCGCACCGGTAAGGGGCAGTTCGTGAAACTGGCTTTGGCCGACGTTGCACTGGCTACCATGGGACATCTGGGTTACATCGGCGAAGCGATGATCAACAATACGCAGCGTAAACCCATGGGCAACCATATCTTTGGCACCTTTGGTCGAGACTTTGAAAGCCGGGACGGTAAGCGAGTCATGATCGTGGGTGTTAGTACCAATCAGTGGCGAGCCATTGTCAAAGCAACCGGACAAGAACAGGCTATCGCAAGCCTGGGCGAATCCATGGGCCTTGATTTCAATGCCGAAGGTGATCGATATACCGGCCGGGAAGAAATTTGCCGCTTACTAGAACCCTGGTTTGCCGAGCGAGATTTCACTGTGCTGACAGAACAGCTGGAAAGCGCCGGTGTTTGCTGGGGCAAGTATCAAACCGTATCGGAGCTAGTGCATGATGATATCGATTGTTCAGCAGATAACCCACTGTTTGAACAGGTTGAGCAACCCGGCATTGGCGAGTATCTGATGCCACAAAACCCACTGGGGTTTACAGCTGCCGACAGATATTCCGTGCGCCCGGCGCCTAGACTAGGACAACACACTGATGAAATACTGGCGGGGATTCTGGGCTTAAGCAGCGGCGAGATCGGCCGCTATCACGATGCCGGCATCGTCGCTGGCGCCTGAAATAATGCTAGGGGATTAAATGTCGTGTTGCAGACCGCCAAAACAACCACCACCGCACTTTTCTGCCTCTTCCTTAGCAGCACCGCAATTGCGAGCGAGTGCTCACCAAAAATAGCAGCAGAAATTGATTTAACACCCGATATCAATGGCTGGGGAATCAACGATAAAAACCACCGATTCATCTCCGAAAGAGATGCAGGCATTAACAAAGACAATCTAGCTCGGCTGCACGTTAAATGGGTGTTTGCGCTACCCGATACCAAAACTCCTCACTCGCAACCCTTTATCACTCCCGACACGGTCTTTATTGGCGACGAACCAGGTATTGTATATGCCCTGGACCGAGAGACCGGCTGCGAAAAATGGCGCTTCGACGCCGAAAACACAGTGCGCACCGCAATACGCTTTGTGACTTACCAAGCCAGTGATAGTAAGCGTCAAATACTCACCTTCGGCACCGCAGGCGGAGAGGTGTTTGGCATTGATCCACTCACTGGCAAACAACAGTGGCGCATAAGAGCCGACGAACATTCCAAGACCATGGTTTCGGGCTCGGCTATCGATCACAAGGGCGTCATCTTTCAGCCAGTTTCATCCTGGGAGGCCGCGTGGGCGATAAACCCGTTCTACAGTTGCTGCATTTTTAGAAGCTCTGTTATCGCGCTGGACCCGGCCAGCGGCGAACTATTGTGGCGCAGTTACATGATCAAAGAAGAACCCCGCTTACTGAAAGAAAATCTGATATGGGGTGATCTATACGGTCCATCAGGCGCACCGGTGTGGTCACAGCCTACGCTGGATGCTAAGCGCAATCGCTTGTACGTTGGCACGGGCGAGAACTACTCATCCCCCAGCACCGATACCAGCGATGCGATTATTGCTCTTGATTTAGACAACGGTGAAATGCTTTGGCAACAGCAGTTTTTAGCAGGTGATGCCTGGAACGTAGCCTGCGAATCGCCTTTAAGCTCAAACTGCCCCAATGAGCGCGGCGTTGATCTCGACTTTGGCGCGCCTCCTGTACTGGTCACGGTAGATGGCCGAGACGTCATTCTGGCCGGACAGAAAAGCGGTTCCGTTTATGCTCTGGACCCGAACAAAAACGGCGAACTACTATGGCAGCAAAAGCCGGGCACCGGCGGCAAACTGGGCGGCATACACTTTAGTCTGGGCGTGGACGAAGCCAAGAGCGTCGTCTACGTACCTATTAGCGATAGACCCGTTGAAATGCTGGGTAAAAACCCCGAGGGCGAACCCAACCCTTCGCTTCATGCTTACGATATCCTCAGCGGCGAAAACTTGTGGTCAACACCCGCGCCAAACGTTTGCATTGATGACAGAGGAAAAAGTATCGATGACTGTCACCCGGGGTTGTCCGCTGCGATAACCGTCACAGATAATTTAGTATTCGCACCATCGCTCGACGGCCATATTCGAGTTTTCGATTCGCATACTGGCGCGCATATTTGGGATTTCGATGCCAGGGGCGAGTTCGCGGCCGTCAATGCTAAAAAAGCATCTGGTGGCGCAATTGATCTCGGCGGTGTCTACCTCGATAACGGGCAGTTGTTTGTTAATGCCGGTTACGGAACGCTCGGACAGATCGCAGGCAATGCTTTTATTGTGTTGGAAGTTGCCGCACCATAATGCGATGACCCGCAACTTCATGGACTGTTGGCACCGTGACTCACCACCCGTATAGTGGCCTATCAACATAGCGAATCGGTTTAACAAAACTATCGTGAACTCTTCAAACAAACAGCTAGGATCAGTCGCGCGGCCAACGACAATCGATGTAGAGCAATGGCCCCCAGAACTCTCCGCCATCGCGGCAGATATGAGCGGCAAGCCCATCAATGTGCACAAGTTAATGGCCAACAACCCGGCCTTGTTAAACGCTTGGTGGACTTTTAGGAATCACTCCGTCAACGGCGGCACTTTAGGACCGCGAAAAGCAGAACTGCTGATTCTTCGAGTCGGCGTGCATATGAACAGCTGGTACGAGTGGGGCTCACACGTCGACCGTGCGATAAAAATCGGCATTCAAATTGACGACATTCACCGAGTCCTCGAAGCGAATACAGACGATCATTGGTCAGTGGAAGATGCCGTTCTCCTGCGAGCCGTCGACGAACTCACACGTGACCACTGTATTGCGTCAGAGACACTAGCGATACTGGAGCAACATCATAGCAACGCTCAAATAATGGATTTAATTGCTATACATGGCATGTACTTAATTCTGGCGGGCATGCTAAAAACTTGGGGCTTGGCGCTTGATGCATCTGTACTGAAACGCATTGACGACCTTACAAATGAGACTTCATTTCACGAGGCCGCTCTACATTTTAGTAATGAGTTTACTTAGATGCTCTGTAAATATCGCTGAGCCAAAGCCCGTAAAAGCGCATTGAAAAGGGACTTGGCTCGCTACATTAACGCAAACTTGGCGATAAAGATTAGCGCAAGAAACCAGGCACCAACACTAACCTCGCCGGCACGGGAAGTAATGACCTTGATCGCCACATAGCTAATGAAGCCACGGCAATTCGGTTGGCAGTAGAGAACGACAGTGGAATCATTATGACCGTCAGCAGCGCAGGAACAAGCTCGGTGGCGTCGTCCCAATCGAGTTCGCACATACCACCCATCATCAGCAGCGCCACATAGACCAGAGCACCGGCTATGTCTAACTTAAGGAGCGTAGGTGCGATGCTCGGCGGGCTCGACACCAGGTCCCGGTAATGAACTTCACCCATTATCAAGCCTATTACGGTATTACTAGCACACCCAACATTATCGCACCCGGTACTTGTCGCACGGAAAGCGCCGCTATAATGATAAAGCCTAATCCCATCGCAGCAGACAATACGGTCGTTCGGTGTTTCACTTGGTTCATTACCTAGCCTCTCGTTAGAGCATTGTTTGAGTGGACGAAGACGTTGACTCGTCTTCTCGAGGTGTTCCCCCCGAATTTAGCACTAGTTTTGCCAAAACAAAGAACTCGCGTCAGGCTTTAATCAAAGTTACTGATTTACCTGAGATCGAAGCCATCACATTGAAATGAGAAACACTGGCGCGTGTCGTCAGGAGGATATAACCTCGCTACAATGCCTTGCTTGAGTGAACCTAAGGCAATCTCATTGGGCTCACAAACCACGATCGATGACCCGTTGGCGCAAAAAGCTGATACCGCTATCACAGATTTAGAGAGGAAATACCCCATGCGTGAGTCCTGGAGATGGTTTGGACCCAGCGACCCCATCAGCATTGATGATATCCGTCAGACCGGTGCCACGGACATTGTTAGCGCCCTGCATAACGTGCCTACCGGAGAAATCTGGCCGATCGATGCTATCCAGGAATACAAATCTCTCATTGAAGCCGGCAATGCCCGCAGCAGTCCGCTACTATGGTCAGTCGTTGAGAGCATTCCGGTTCACGAAGATATTAAGCTGGGCCGGGACGGATGCCAGGCTTATATCGATAGCTGGATCACTTCAATGGAAAATCTGGCGCAGTGCGGAATTAAAACTATTTGTTACAATTTTATGCCAGTGATTGATTGGACCCGCACGGATCTGAGTTATCAATTAAACAACGGTGTCTATGCCCTGCGCTTTGATCAGAAGAAATTCGCTGCCTTTGATCTGTATATTTTGCGAAGGCCTAATTCAGCTCTGGACTACACCGATGCAGAAATCAGCGAAGCGAAAGACATTTACACCCAAATGTCTGCCGAGGAGGCCGACCAGCTCACCCGCAACATCATCGCAGGCTTACCCGGAAAAATGACGGATGCTTACACTCTGGAGAACTTCAGGGAGGCGCTGGCACAATACCAGTCTATGAGTCGTGAGCAATTTAGAACCAATCTCTATACCTTTCTTGCTCAGGTATTACCCAAAGCCGAAGCCGCCGGGGTTAAGCTGGCCATCCATCCGGATGATCCACCACAAGACATGCTCGGGCTACCCAGAGTCATCTGCACCGCTGAAGATCTCGACAGATTGTTTGAAGATCAACCCAGCCCCGCCAACGGCATAACGCTTTGCGTGGGCACCTATGGCAGCCGGCCCGATAACAACTTACCTGATATGGCCCGGCGGTTTGGTTCACGGATTCACTTCGCCCACCTGCGGGGCGTAAGCCGAGACCCGGATGAGCAACGATCTTTTTATGAAGCGAGTCACCTGGACAGTGATATCGATATGGTCGGCGTGATACGAGAGTTACTGGCCGAGGAACACAAGCGATTACAAGCTGCAAGTAACACAACGCAAGAGATTTTTATCCGTCCCGATCACGGTCACCAAATGTTGGACGATATTGGTAAAAAAGTGAATCCGGGGTACTCGGGGATAGGCAGACTTAAAGGGCTTGCCGAGGTGCGCGGTGTTATTCGAGCACTGTCTTCCACAACATGAGTCTTTCACAATATGAGCCTTCCACAATCGAAACCATTGAACATCATCTGTGCAGGCGAGTGCATGGTAGAACTGCGTCCAGCTGGGGCGTTTGAAAAAGGTGACTCAGATTATGCATCCAGATTTGCGGGAGACGTCACCAATTTCGCAGTCTATTTGAAGCGACTGACCACATCCTCTTGCGTGCAGTTTTTTTCGGCCACGGGCACGGATGTGCTCAGTGATAAGTTGTATACGTTCTTATCCAACGAGGACATTGATTCGACACTGGTCGCTCGCTCAGACAAGCAAACCGTCGGTCTGTACATGATCCATACCGACAAGACTGGCGAAAGAACATTCACCTACTGGCGCTCAGACTCCGCCGCCAGAAAAATGCTTCAACTGGCAGACCAAGCGATGCTCTCCAGAGCGATCGATGCAGCGGACTACTTCTATTTCAGTGGTATCACTGTGGCCATTCTGGACTCACGCAGCAGACAACAACTGTTTGGTATTGCAGAAAAATTTCGCGACCAGGGCAAGACTGTTATCTTTGATCCGAACTATCGAGAGCGACTGTGGAGCGGCCAAAATGGAGTGCTGAAGGAATATGAGCGGGCCTACCGCTTATGCAATATTCTGCTTTCGGGCATAGAGGACGAGCAGTCGCTATGGGGCGTATCCAGCACAACAAGCGCTTTGGAGCATTTGGTCACGTACGGCATCGATCAAATCATATTGACGAATGGCCCCAATGCGATTTCTGGCTACGATGATGGTCGACTATTTGAAGTTGAGCCTGTAGCGCCTGATAGCGTAGTTGATACCACTTCAGCCGGGGACGCTTTCAACGCAGGTTTCATTGCCGCAAGACATGTCGGCTTCTCAGCGGAGGAATCTGTATTGAAAGCTTCCAAGCTGGCCAGCGTGGTGATTGGTTTGCCGGGCGCGATTATCGCCAAAACGGAAATGCCTACCCCATGAATCGGGTAGGCACAAAGGTTGCTCCAGTCAAGACTACTTAAGCTTGACGTTATTCACCTGAACTTCGTCACCGCTGAGATTACCCGTTAGGCGCACTTTCTTAAGCCGCGCGCGACCTTCAGGTTCAATCGAGACAGCTTCGTCTTCCTCTACCCACTGCTCAAATTTTATACCAAATTTTCCGCTATCTCTGACCACCACTTTGTTCAACTTCGCGTTAATCTTACCCTCGCCAGTTTCGGTGAACTGAATGCCATCGTCACCACTGCGCCGAACGGTTAGCTGTTTGAGGTTAGCCTCGATATCCCCTTCGTCTTCCTCGTCCACTTTAACCCCCTCATCGGCGTTATCCACCGCAGTGACTTTTCGTAATCGAAGCTCAACACTCCCTTCGCCAGCTTCATCAACGTCCAGACCTTCATCCAGATTCCCATTGATTTCTACGTTATTCAGTATCAGTCGAACATCGCCTTCACCGGCCTCATCAACATCAAAGCCATCGTCTAAATCTTCGGCATTGTAGTAGCCGTTATTGTTAAGTTTCACATTCAAAAGGCTGGCTATCACGTCACCATCGCCTGCCTCGTCAAGTTCCATACCGTCACCGCCGTTTGCGTTGATACTAGTGTTATAGAAAAACGCCTCAATGTCGCCTTCCCCGCGTTCATCAACGCGGACCCCGTCAAAGTCTATGGCTCCTGTTCCATTTTCGGTAAAGATGGCGTTCAGAACTTGAAGGTGAATACCAACTGAAGAGCCGCTGAGACCATCGTCGAACTCGTCGGCGTTATCGTCGATGTGTAATCCGAACAGCGCTGAGTTACGAATTTTTACACCATCTAGCGTAACGGCAACATCTGCCCCAGTCGCATCGGCAGGTATATTAACGACGATGCCACGAGTAGCGCTATTGATCACACTTAAGTTTCGAATGGTCAGTGCTGCGCTAGTATTAAAAACCAAGCTGCCATCTTCGGTGATTGCCGTGAGATCACCATCGAGAACAAACTCACCTGCTGAGGACCCGTCTATTACAGCACCATTGCCGAAAATAGAAAGTGCTTGGGAGCCTGAGTAAACGGCAGGTTCGCTTAACGCAATACGAGTATTTCTGTCGAACACAACGGTATCAATACTGCTGTCAAAACTGGCTCTTTCGAATGCGCTTCGCAGAGATTGCTCATCGCTAACCCGAATAGAACCGCTGGCGAACGAAGTATTGGCCATTACTGTAACTACTGACACGGCAAGAAGAGATTTATAAAACATAGTGTAGCTCCTGGTAAAAGAAGCCATGACTATAGATCCGCAATATTGCAAGCGAGTGAAGCTAATATGTTATTTTCGTTGCAATTTCCCCAGTACAGACCCACATTATTTCGAGCAAAAAAAAGCCACGCACTAGGCGTGGCTTTCGATAATAGATCTACTGCTAATCGAGCGAACCTTCAACAATCCAACCAAACCACCAGCTTTCAGCAACGGCGGTACCCGGTTCAACCGCGCCCACGAAGTCCGTTTCATCGAACACGAAGCCCGAACCATTGTCCACTGCGGTAATGGTTGGAGGAGACACGCTAGCCGCACCATCTGTTAGTGCGTAAGCAGCATCAACGGTGACGGTCGCATTTCCGGAATTAAGCTCAGTGTCGGCATCACGCTTGTTGTAAAAAGCATCGGCACACTCACCAATAACATTGACCAGTGCAACATCAGATTCAATGATCAGCGAATCATCGCCATTCACATCGGCATCGTCGATACGGATACAGCCGGTATCAAAATCTTTGACAGCGGTATTATAGATAGAGACTGTTAATGCACCTCGCAGTCGCATTCCAGGTTGAGCGCCTGCATTACTGTCGAGGGCATTGTTAACATCGCTACCCAGGATCAGGATGTTGGCCAGGACAGCTTCTGTCTCTGGAGCATAATCGTCATCACTGGAGTTCGCTTCGATGCCGCGTGGGTCGTTACTACCGGTCGGTGCTGCTTTGTTCGGGTTTTTCCGCACAATCGCGTACTGGATGTTGCCCTGATAGCCCTCATCGAAATCAATGTCGTCATCATCGTTATTGGTTAACACCGCATAGCGAACGTTGACCGTGCCGCCAAACCATTCGATACCATCATCGAGGTTTCCGTGCACTTGAATGTATTCGATGCTGGTTCCATGACCAACGCCCTGCAAAGTCAGGCCGTTAATTTCATTGTTCGGTCCGGCGACCCTGCCGCCTTCGGCTATACGAACATAGCGAATCGTTCCGCTGTTGTCCGCGGGATCATTGCCACCATAGTTTCCTACAACAGTACCGCCCTCTCCGACTACGTTACAGGTAGTGCCGCTGCCGAAACAGGCGCCGGTGCCGCCCTGACCATACTGTGGAGCAAAGCCCTGGACAATGACGCCACCCCATTCACCTTCTCCGTCGAGATCATCGTCGGACAAGCTTGAGAAGGTAATAGGCGATGCTGCTGAGCCAATCGCGTTAAGTTTGGAACCTCGAGTTACCAGTAATGAGCCAGTGTCAAAGGCGCGAACCTGCACGCCTGGGCGAATCGTTAACGTGACGCCCGCATCTCGAACCGCCTGCACATCGGCCTCGTTCTCAACAGTATCATTGCCTCGCCCAACCAACACCTCACCATCGAGTCGCCATTCAACACCACTTATTAGCGTGTAGTCCTGGTCGATAACGCCAGATATTGTGCAAACCGTGTCGCTATCGGTGCAGCTGACAAAATCAGCCGCGGCCAACACCTCCGGTGTTCCAACCGTATTCGGCAAAGTCCAGCCTTCCCACCACGCTTCACCTCGGGGGTCTACCGCACCGATATAGTCGGTCTGATCAAACACGAAACCCGAGCCATTATTAACAGCATTAATAACCGGCGCAGAAGCCAGTAAAGCAGCTGACTCGTTGATCGCCAAAGATGCACTGTAGCTCAAAGTCTGTGAAACAACGTTCTGCTCCGAATCGGCAGTACGCTTGTTGTAAATACCGTCTTCGCAATCAGCAAGAATATTTACCAGAGTTACGTTGGAGTCAATTACTAGCGAATCATCGCCATTAACATCGGCATCATCGATGCGAATACAGCCGTCGTCAAACTCGCCAACAGCACTATTGTAGATGCCAACGGTAACAGCACCACGCAAGCGCATTCCGGGTTGGCGGCCACTGTCGGACGCAGCATTGTTTACAAGATCGCTTCCAATGATAGAGATGTTTGCGAGCACCGCTTCAGTCTCAGGAACGTATTGATCGTCGCTGGAGTTCGCTTCGATACCACGCGGGTCGTTACTACCCGAGGGAACTGACTTATCTTTGGTTTTTTCGATAATGGCGTACTGAATATTGCCCTGATAACCTTCGTCGAAATCGATATCGTCATCATCGTTGCCAGTGAGTACCAGGTAGCGTGCGTCTACCGTACCGCCAAACCACTCGACGCCGTCGTCCAGGTTATTGTGAACCTGCACATATTCCAAAACGGTGCCATGACCAACACCCTGCAAAGTGATGCCATTAATCTCGTTATTAGGGCCCGCTACCAAGCCGCCTTCTGCGACACGGACATAGCGGATAATACCGCTGTTATCGGCTGGATTATTACCACCGTAGACAGAGATGTCTGTTCCCCCCTCGCCCTCTACGTTACACACCTCTCCCGCGCCAAAACAAGCGCCGGTGCCACCTTGACCATACTGCGGCGCAAAGCCTTGCAGAATCAACCCACCCCACTCGCCCAGACCATCAAAATTGTCGTCCAGGCTACTGAAGGTGATAGGAGATGATGCTGTACCATCGGCGATCAATTTCGATCCCCGAGTCACCAGCAATGTGCCCGTATCAAATGCACGAACGTCTGTACCGGCCTCTACCGTCAATGTAACACCGGCATCGCGGATCGCCTGCACGCCGGCAGCGTCTTCAACACTCTCGTTGCCGTTCCCCACAGTAACTGTCCCGCTCAGACGCCACTGAATATCGCTGTTTAGTGTGTAGTCTTTATCCACAACACCTTCGATGCTGGCAACGGAGCAATCGTCGTTAAAACTCACAAAATCCGCTTCGACAACGTTGTCGCAATTACCGTTTCCTGGTTCTGGATTGGGTGTACCACCGCCCCCGGTCGCTGGCTGGTTGATTTCAATATTGACCCTGTCACCTTCGGAGCCGCCACCACAACCTGTGGTGACTGCCGCGATTGCAACAAGGAACGCTGTCAAAAACTCTTTGTTCTTCATGTCTAATTCCCCAATCAATCAATAATTCTAGATATTTTTTTCGTGTTTTTTTCAATAAAAAAGTGCTCGAGAACGACTAGCTTCAACTCTGTGATTCTCTTACAGAAACTCATATTTCAAACTGATACCTATAGCCCTACCATTTTCATAACTTTCGATCGCACTGTTGTTCTGAGAAAATTCCACCTTCTCGTTTAATAAATTCTTGATCGAAGCTTCGAGCGTGAAGGAGTCGCTGAAGATCTTTTCATAGGTAAAATCTATCAGTACCCGAGCGTCCTCAAATTCAGCACCTGTGGCTGCTCCGCGACTAATCCGAAAGATTCGATCGTCGAAGTAGTTCACCAGCAAGGTGAACTTCTGTTCCGTAGGATAGTGGTCAAAGCCGAGCTGGAAGTTGGCCAACCACTCAGATTGCCCCTGCAAAGTACGACCGTCCGCGTTCACACCTTCTAATCGAAGCGAGTCCTCAGATAGATCTACCTCTGAATCGATATAGGACAGGTTGCCGCCAATAAAGAGCATATATTCGTCGTGATCAATCAGGTTTTTATTCGCATCCAACTCAACGCCCAGAAGATCCGCGCTGTCCTGATTAACAAAAGTTATACCTCCGGCCGCTGAGCCCGAGGCATCCGGAATTGCTCGTTCTATCGGGCTGTCGATTTGTTTGGTAAAAATAGCCAGCGAGATGCTCTCGTCTTCACTGAAGTAGTACTCCGCGCGAAGGTCGAGATTGTCGATAGTGGACACCTGCAGATCTGGATTGCCGAAGATAGGATCATCGGTCTCTGGATCAAAGGATTGCGACTCTGAGCGCTCAATCAGTCCAGGATAAGACACTGTTTCGCTATAACCGGCACGCAACTGTATTTCATCTGTAATACGCCAAGTGAGGTTTAGCGCAGGATACCAATCATCGTGATCGAGCGAGTTAGAGGCCGACGCTTGATTCGGATAATCCAGCTGCTGACTAAAATCCTCAAAGCGCGCCCCGAATAACACGCTCAGCTGCTCACCAAAGTCGGTATTGCTCGTAATGTAGTAGGATTTGATTTCCTCTTGGGACTCGTATGAGTCGGTATCGGTAGTGTTGGCAGACAAACGCACACGATCCAGCGCGAAGTTTTGATAGGGCAGGATGTCTCGCTCAATATCCTGATCTATTCCAAGATCCAAATCGTTCAAACTGCCCAGACGAATACCAAATCGATACTGCTCTACTTCACGATCCTTGTCAGACCAAAGGACACCGGCTTTGAAATCAGTTAGGACCGTGTTGCTCCACTCCAGTGGCAGCGTATAGTCGAACCCGATATCGGTACTATTTTCGTTCAGGTCCGACCAACGTCGCTCAAATGAAGACGTAGACAAGCTGTCGTTAAAATAGGTGTACTGCCGGCGATCGGGTTCATAGCGATCGGTTTGTGAGTAAGCCAACCTCCAGTCAAGTTGGTGAGGCTGCGCGCCAAAATCGAATTCGTGGTGTCCGGAGAAAGACTGTGAGATGAATTCGCGTTCTACCCATTCAAGTACTGCGCTGCTGATTGAATTGTCTTCTCGGCGTTCAATACCCTGCTCTTGCCGAGTGGTGTCGTCCGAACTGCGCAACACCGTGGTTTTCGACAGGATTTCGTCTGCTTCGCCGAATTCATAGCCCACGACTACATATCCGGTCAGTGCAGTGGTCTCGCGCGAGCGCATGTAGCTACCGACAGTCTCCAGCGGATTGCTTAGTTTGGCAGTACCTCGATCCGTGGTCTCCCGGTCAAAAGAGAGGGCCAGATAGTAGCCCCACTCACTGTCGCCGGCCGACAGCCGATCACCGTATACCCAGGACGCGTCCACATCGGGAAGCGCTTCTTTAGTGGATATGTTGTAATCATCCTGAAACTGGACTCCCAATTGAGCAGCGTCTAATTCTGATGTACACCGGATAGGGTCGATCGCCGGATCGCAGATGGTAAGAGAGCTACCACCGCGCGTAGCGGCAACAACGTCGCGGGGCAGGTCGCGAAGACCGCTGTCAACGCCTAACCAGTCATAATTGCTACCGCGATATTTAACAATGTCATCGCCGGTAAAGTCGGTGTTGTAACCGAAAGATCCGGAAATTTTGTGTATCTTTTCATCCGGTAATCCGCGAGTTTCAATTTTTATCGCGCCACCGGTCGTCGTGGCCAATTGATCGGGCGTGTAAGATTTTTGAATCTCAATCCCGCCGAGTATCGAAGTGGGAAACAGGTCCAACTGCACATCACGTCGCTGGGGGTCGGTACTGGGCATGAGCAAGCCATTGAGCGTGCTTGAGACATAGCGGCCGTCCAAACCTCGTACAGTCGCATACTTACTGTCAGTCACTGCTACACCCGATACTCGATTAAGCGCCGAAGCAACGTCGCTATCCCCAAAGCGCTCCAATTGAGCAATATCAATCGCATTGGTAATGGAGGTCGCATAGCGCTCGATACTCGAAGAGTCTTCCACCGGGTTGAAAACACCGAGGACAAAAACCTCTTCTATAGAATCGTCGTATGAGATCTCGGAACCATCATTTTCGAAAAGCTTGAAACCTGCAGTTACCCCTAGGTCGGCAAGAATGCGAATGCCGCTAACATCTATGTTGCGGTAGTCCGGATAGCTCACCTCGATGTCATAAAGGCCCCGTGGCACCGACATCAGGTAGACTCCACTATCATCGGTGCTGGCGCTGTATTGGGTACCTACCAGATTTACAGTGGCGCCAACCACTGGATAGCCCGCTATGTTTGTAATTGCTCCGGTCAGATAGCCCTCAGCTGCTTCGCTATCGGGGCCATACTTAGCCATCCGCACCACTGGCTCCTCACTGGCGTCATCCGTAAACGTGACACTTATCTCCACGTCCTCATCAGGTGCTGAAGAAAAATCTATGGGATAAGTTATGGCATTGGCGGTGAGAACAAGCTCGTGCTGACCCGGAACCAAATCGCCCTTCGCACTGCCCCGTGCGTCGGTGTCACCGAGGTCATCACCATCCAAGGCTACGACGACGCCCTTTAGTGGGGCCTCCTCGAGAAAAGTCAGCAGATAGAGGTTGGCGGAATGGGCCTGATACGTGAACAGCGCAAACACCAAACCCGCATAAACTGTAAATCTCTTCATATTTCAAACACACCTCAACTCGGAACTTAAATTCGTTGTAATCGCAGAACGAAGGATGAGCAACAGATCGCACCTAAACTCTACTGAAGGCAGCATCGTACCGATCGTTTATGACACTAAAATGATATTTGTATTGCAGAAATGTTAAGAAGAATGGGTTTGCGTTTTTAGCGGGGCTCGAAATGCATGTGAGCTGGCGCTAAACTCTGACCAGGAAAATACTGACTACAGCTGAAAACCCACTTTTTGATAGCTGCCCTGGCATGACTTACTGGTGACGAATACTTCCAAACGGCGGTTAATTTGCCCGGTATCGCTTTCCGCAATATCAAACATCAAGCCATCGTAGTAACCCAGGGCTTTGGCAAGAATCGTTGTGCGCTCGGGTTCTTCAAAACCGTCAAGAACCGTATGCCATCGGGCTCCGTACTCATCATCGTTGATCTGGCCCAAGGCCTGCTCAGCCAAAACACAGGCCATTGCACGTGAAGCAAGAAACTCTTCAGCAGCCATCGACAAAGCGGAGACGTTACTACAGAAAAAACCCGAAGCGATGGCCAGTGTTGCGATACGAAGATTCATAGGTGTCCAGCTCGACTAAAAATAGCGGCCACTCAATTGGGCCTTCAAAGTGCAGTAGTCTAGCGGGTTAGTTTTACAGAAATATTACAGCGGCGTTAAGAGCGCTGTTATCGCTTGCACAAGCCGATAGCAGCGCCTCAGAAGGAAGCGGAGATTATTAAAACTCGCCTTGTTAAGCTTTTGTGACATTTTTGTTACATTTGGAGAGAGCATTACGAATAAACGGTGTAGTGTATGACTATCGATCAGAGGTTCTTATTATGAAACTTAATCACTCAATGGCCGTCTCGATTCTCTGCAGTGCAATAGCCGTTACCGCGCAGGCAGAATCTAGTCGCGACTGCCGCCTTGAAGGAACAGTCTTAAAGGGTGACAACGATGAAGTTCGCGTAAAAATTCATCGTGTAGAGAAATACAGTAATGATAGTGCGTGCCGAATTCGTCGTGATAGAAAGCTCAAATTCAAACTTCCGGACGACCCGAGACTGAGGGAATTGGCTCCGGGTAGCGAGGTTCAGTATCGCTACCGCACCGATGAAGCAGGTGATTCGAAAACAGAGCTCGTCAAAATCTCTACATAAGGCGAGTTTCTTCAACTTAGCCCCGCTTTTTCAAAAAGTTCTCTGACTGTTTGGTTTTTGTCATCCAAGTGTAACAATTGCGTTATTAAATGAATTCATTAACTGAGTAAAGTTGGTGGATGAGTGATGAAGGAAGAAACAATTCTGATCGTGGACGATGAAGCTTCGATCCGCGAAATGCTGCGCATGGTATTGGATATAGCAGGGTTTAAGTCGATCGAGACCGACAATATACATGACGCGCATGCAATGATTATTGATCAGAACCCCAGTCTAATACTCTTAGATTGGATGCTTCCAGGTGGCAGTGGCATTGAATTACTGCATCGCCTTAAGAAGCAAGAACATACGCGCGAACTGCCAATAATCATGCTAACCGCAAAGACAACCGAAGAAAACGTAGTGCAGGGATTGGAGGTTGGCGCCGACGACTACGTGACTAAACCCTTTGCTCCTCGTGAGTTAGTGGCGCGTATTAAATCCCTCTTAAAACGAAACTCTGGTGGAGAATTCGCACAGCGCTTACAGATGGCTGATCTAACATTAGACCAGCAAAGCCAACGGGTATTTCTAGGCACCGAAACCCTGAACCTGGGGCCAACAGAATTTAACCTCTTGAAGTTTTTCATGTCTAATCCCGAGCGCGCCTTCACCCGAACCAAGTTACTGGATTGTGTTTGGGGTGCAAACGTCTATGTCGAGGAGCGCACAGTAGACGTCCATATCAGACGCCTCAGAGTGGCCTTACAAGGCGAGCACAAAGACTACAGCCACTTGATTCAAACAGTGAGAGGCACCGGCTACCGATTTTCTTCCAGAGATTTTCTAGCAACATAGATCCAACTGTCACAAAAAATACACATAAATGTCATAACAGTGCCATGTGCCTAAACAAGAATAGGCATCATGGACATTCTAAAGAAACTACAGTGCTTCGACGTTCAGCTGTTTACTTGGCTGGCCAGTTCCATTCGCGGACCAGGGGTATTGAGTTTTACCAAAGCGCTGTCTAAAAGTGGCGATGGCTATCTACACATCGCCATTCCAGTTTTACTGTTTACACTCAGCGCGAACCACCTTAGCCAGTTTTGTCTCACCCTTACATTGGCCATCACCTGCGAGCGCGCGCTCTATTGGGTTCTGAAAAATTCTCTCAAACGACGAAGACCACAGGAATTTGAGCCAAGCTTTCGGTCTCTCATAACCCCCTCTGACCAGTTCAGCTTTCCTTCTGGGCACAGCAGTGCTGCTTTCTTGCTCGCAACAGTACTTGCGGTCACCTATCCAGGCCCGGTGTTCGTGTTGTACCTATGGGCCATTGGTGTAGCCGTGTCCCGTGTGTTGCTGGGTGTTCACTTTCCAGGGGACGCTATTGCCGGAGCTATAATGGGAACTACTGTGGCGCTGGCAACTGCGTCGTTACTGGGAGTCGGATAGCATGAAAATTCTCTACGGCGTACAAGCCACTGGGCAGGGCCATATCAGCCGAGCTCGCGCCATGGCAAAAGCGTTCCAAGGCTTGGATGTGGAAGTGGATTGGGTTTTTTCTGGCCGCGACAGCAGCAAACTTTTCGGCATGGATTTATTTGGTCCGTATCACCATTTTAGAGGGCTTACCTTCTACGCCCAGGCGGGAAAGATTGACTACCTACGCACAATTACCTTCAATAACCTACCCCGATTTTTGCTTGACGTTAAAAAGCTTGCTGCGGAACTTCACAACTACGACCTCGTAGTCACCGACTTTGAGCCGATAACCGCCTGGGCCGCTAGATCTGCAGGAGTGCCCACGATAGGCATAGGCCACCAGTACGCTTTTGGCGAAGGCACACCGGTGTCAGGTGACAATTGGATATCGGACTGCCTACTAAAATATTTCGCTCCTGTGTCTAAGCCTGTCGGTCTACATTGGCACCCCTACGGTGCAAACATATTGCCGCCAATTTTAGACTTACCCAATCTCGAAGTTCACAGAGATCATTATATAGTGGTTTATCTGCCTTTTGAGGCACAGTCTGAGGTCATAGCCTGGCTACAGCAGTTTCCCATGCAACAGTTCAAACTCTACGCAGGCCACTTGGGTTTTGAGAACCACGGGAATGTCGATTGCTTCACCGCGAATACGGAAGGCTTCAAACTTCATCTGCGCGGCGCCCGAGGCGTAATATGCAACAGCGGTTTCGAACTGATCAGCGAGTGCTTACAGTGGAGAAAGCCCATTTTGGCCAAACCGCTACTGGGGCAAATGGAGCAGCTGTCCAACGCGACAGCTCTGGAAGCGTTAGCCTACGCTACCATTGTCCGCTCGCTTAGCCACGACGCCCTGGGCTCATGGCTGCAAACAAGAAATACGACACCGAACATACACTTTCCGGATGTGGCACAGGCATTGGCACTGTGGCTGGAGACGAATTGCCAGGAAAGCATTGAAGATATCGGGCGCGGCCTATGGTCTAGAGTAGAAAAGGCAAGCGCACAGCATACCGCCTTTACTCAACAGAGACGTTCATTAACTGCCACTGCGGAGCTTGTTCGCCCTCCTGGGTATACTGATAGCGCACCTTTGAACCGGGAGGAACATTCTCAATCATGGCGTTCTTTGGCTCCTTAAAAGCCACTTTTCCGCGCTCCGCCAGTCGGCAACTATTGCGGCCTGCTCCGTCCTTGGCAGAATGAAACGATACATAGACATTGGTACCGCGCTGAACGTCGGCGTGATTTTTAACCGTACCCTCAACAATACAACTCTGAGTGGAAGCTGCTTGGGCACCTAAGCCGAATACCGAAAGTATCAGGACAGATGAAATTCTAGTTATTAATGTCATTTTTTAGCTCCTATTGAATCGCCAGACTTTTGGGCCTGTGTGACTAATAACACGTCGCTATGTCATTTTTTTGTAACATATCTACGCTAAGTCTTTGATTATATTAACTGCATATTGATTCTCGGCGCTATCTTTGACATATAATTGTCACAAATAATTCATAAAGCCGTACGGAGACTCATCATTGTCGAGGTGGATTGAAAACGTCCTTGGGGTAAGGCTGGCGAACAAAAGACCGGTGCAACTGTGAACTGGTACCAGTTCGCCGTTTGCCCATCGAATGGTCCCCTCTATGCTTGAGTCCCCATGAAACTATTGAGCGTCGAACAGTTTAAGTTGGTAATGGATCCTTCTGAGTTATCAGCGGGCTCGATTTTTGGCGCACTGCGCCCCGAGGCAACTCAATTTCTACTTGAGGAGGGTAAAATTTTCGAGGTTATAACCGGCGACCCTGTTTACACATACGGTGATCGTGGTGATCGATTCTATGTCGTGTGCAGCGGCGCAATCAATTTTCTCAAGTACCACAAGGGGGCTTTTCATAAGGTTCGCACCGCTACGTTTGGTCAGGAAGTGGGGTTTGTTGCGATGATCGACCTCCACAAAGAAGGGGGCAGCGCGATCGCGATGGAAAACAGCATTGTCCTGCAAATAACCAGCGACCTGTTCCATGAATTGCATCGGACTTTCCCCACAGATTTCGGGCTAATGACGCTCAACCTGGCTAGAGATATGGCGCGCGTGATTAGTAAGCTAGGAGAAAGGCTGATCGATCAATCGCTCCCTTAGACCCGTCATGCAGCCCGGACAAGGGCCGTAGCTTGGGATCTACAGCTGCGACCTATAGCTACGCTCTACAGTAACTAGGATTTGGATTCCGCATTGAGTCGAGCAGCCAGCAAAAGCGCTGGCAACAACATAGCCCAGATGGCGACCATCGTTACCGACCCCCAAAACTGCGATACAAAATCAACATCACTTAACCTCGCTCCTGCCATATAAGATGCGGGCCCGCTAACGGCGCCGATAAGGGCTGCCAACACCAAACGTTTTTGGAGCGGACTAAAGGCGTGCATAAGAGTCGTCGCCAACACAGGCCACAGACAACTAATCCACAATGGAGCGGCCATTGCAACGACAACAGTTGAGTCCGATACGGCGAGAACACCAGTCGAGAAGATCACCTGATCCAGCAAAAAGCCAAATAGCGAAACACCCAGCACAAATCTGGCCTCAACGAGGCCTCGACCCATAAATGCAAAGTGTGCAACAAGGTGCAGGGCCGCCATGGCGGGTGCGAGGACTGCCGAATGAGTGTACACAATGGCTAACCAACTGACGTTAAACAGCATTCCATTCGCCAAAACATGCCCTAATGAGGGTTCACTGTGCTGTGGCATCTGACTGGCGAGCATAGCGCAACTCCTCGTGTTTAGAGATGAATGTACGTGCGTGAGGCGAAACGGATCACCGAGCTGGGCCCGAGTAGACAATCCGCTTCATGTAACGAAGCGTATATAGTTAAAAATTCGGTAAGGAAATAGCGATGCTCAAAATTCTACCACTATTATTTCTTTTCGCTCTCACAAGCGCTTGCTCACGAATAACCGTACAGGATTACAGGGACTTCCAACCCGTATTGCTACCTGAAGTGTTCTTCGATGGTTACCTTACGGCGCACGGTATGGTAAAAGATCGTGGGGGAAGAGTAATCAGAACATTCAATGCCGGCATCGACGCGTCATGGAAAGATGGAGTAGGCACGCTGGTAGAGGACTTCGTATTTGACGACGGGGAAGCCCAGCAGCGAATATGGACACTCAAAGCCCAGGGCGACGGCAGATATACAGGTACGGCTGGAGACGTCATTGGGACGGGACAGCTCGCCTCGTCCGGTAACAGTCTTTTCCTGGACTATGTTCTGAGAATACCCTACGGAGATTCAACAGTAGATGTTCGAGTAGATGATCGAATGTACCTGATTTCTCCCGATGTATTAATCAATGAATCAAGCTTGAAGAAGTTTGGAGTCAGAGTTGGCAGTTTGGATCTGGTGATTTTACGTCAGACAGGCGGAGCCCCTAATAAAAACACACAAAGAGATGATCTATGGCTATAGACCTTTCAGGCCCCTGGAAAAAACCACAAATTGACGAATTCCTTATTGGAAACAATCTGCCGGTGAGATTGTCCTGCAATGCTTCCGACGGATTTCCCCGCGTCATTTCCCTGTGGTATCAGTACGCAAACGACACACTCTTCTGTGTCACCCATCAATCTTCTAAGTTGATCACTCTTCTAAAAAACAACAATCAGGTAGGGTTCGAAATATCTCCGAACGAACCACCCTATTTTGGTGTGCGCGGCCAGGGCACGGCGCAGCTTCAACCCCTTGGAGAAAGCCCAATATTGGACGACTTACTGGAAAAGTACGTAGGTGACACAGACTCGTCGTTCGCACAGTGGCTGATTTCCAGGAAAGCAGAAGAACTCATCATCAGCGTACGCCCTCATCGCCTCTACACCTGGGATTATCGCGAGAGAATGTCAGGATAGAAATTCTGCTCGCGTTCTCGCATCTGCCTTAAACTGTCCGCCCAGCGCCGTCGTCTGCGTGGTTGAGTTGGCATCCATCACTCCCCGCGCTTTCACACAGTAGTGTGTCGCGCTGATAGTCACCGCCACGTCCTGTGTTCCCAATATTGTCTGCAGCGCAACCTGGATCTGCTGCGTCAATCTTTCTTGAACCTGAGGGCGCTGAGAGAAAAACCGCACGATACGATTAATCTTGGACAAGCCAATGATTTTATCACCCGGGATATAAGCCACGTTAGCCCCACCATCAATGGTAATGAAGTGGTGTTCGCAAGTGCTGACGACGGAGACATCGCTAACTCTGACCATCTCCTCAACACCCATCTTATTTTCAATAGCCGTTGCTTTGGGAAACTTGGCATAATCGAGGCCGGAAAAAATCTCATCCACGTACATACGGGCGATGCGCTGAGGTGTTTCACACAGGCTGTCATCACTTAAATCCAAGCCAAGTGTGTGAGCGATATCGGCGAAGGACTCGCGAATGCGCTCGTACTTCTGATCTCGACTCAAACCATTCGTCACCAGGGGAGTTTCCAGTCCCGCGGCTATCAATGCATCCCTGACCAAGCGCGCGTCATCCGACATATCGACTACAGGATTAGCGATTGTTTCCATTACGGCTGTGTTCATAGTACTGCTCCTTGAATAGGCTTGCGCATTAGGCAGGCTCTGTCTCTAACTGCCCTACTGCACTCATTACATTGGCGAAAAATGGATTCTCAAATAGGGTTGCGCAGACTGAGGGTTTCCCAATTGTTGTGACTCCGAGTAATTACGCGAGTGGCGAATGGTCAGATCAGTATTTATGCCCTTTTAATGATTGCGCCCCTGGGACAAGTCCGGAGCGCTGGAGGCTCTGGCGACAGTCAGAGCATGGATTAGCGACGGTTCGTTGCACCGTTTTAGGAAAGAAAATTGACAAGCAGCAGCGCTATGCCAAGGCGTGACTATCGCGCTTGAAACGAATAATCTCACAAACTAGACGCGTAATGAGTGTTCTAGCGCCGCATCAAAAGGTCATCTAGTACAATAGCCTCAGAAAATACCTGACGAATAAGCTTATCGCATAGCGTAGCGTTAAGTAGCTCACGAGTCACGAAAGGTGTGCAGAATATGTCCGAGCGATTAATAGGCACCGACTTCAGGCTCCAGGACATCACAGATGGCAATTACTCGTGATGGTAGGTGATTCTGCAAGCCGTTATTGCTTTAACATTGACTCCGATTCCTTTCGAGGGCATAACTTCCACTAGCTTGTGTATTCTCTCGGGTACACAGTAGCGAGGTATTGCTGAACACAGGCTGAATCCCTGGAGTTGAATTTGAATGAAGTTGTGCGATGAAAAAAATCTTGAGCAATCCAGCCCCATTCACCTTGAAGTCGGCGTTAATAACACCATTGCAATTCACGCTAATGAAAAGTTTCGATGGATGCGTTTCGATAACTCCGGTGTCCAAAGTGTCTGCGATCTGGCCACGCCCTGGCATCCTGTAGCACCTTATTGTTTATCCATGCTGTCTGGCCTGTGCTTACGACCCGGTCCGAGCAGGGTTCTTAACCTGGGGCTGGGCGGCGGCACGTTTGAGCGATTTTTCAGGGAGAAACTGCCCGACACAACAGTAACGACGGTGGAGCCCTGCCCTACCGTTGCAAGATTGGCTAAACGCTTTTTCGATTTGTCGGAAGATACTGAAATTATTGAGGATTCCGGCTGGGATTTTGTGAAGTCCTGCCAGGAGAAGTTCGATATTATTTTTATCGATATGTTCGATGAGAACGGACATTTAGAATGTTTGGGAGATGCAAAATTCTATTCGGACCTGCATCTAATCGTAGCCCATTCAGGGCTAATCATCATCGACATTGCGCCAGCTGATGAAGACTCACTTTTGGCCATACTTCTGTCTATCAGACCCATCTTCAACCATGTGCAGCTGTCCACCGAACCGGAGGCAAGCAACATGATTCTTATTTGCTCGAGGGCGCCGTTTCCAGGACTAGCACAGACTCTTATTCTGGCCGAGAAACTGAACAACACTTTGGGTATCAATTTTAGCGAAGCGCTTCAAAAGTTTTCTAAACTACCAGCGCCAGTGCAATATCAGTGATTCTACTCGGCGCTGAGGCACATGTCTCCAGCTAGCCCAAAAGCTTGCTCACGGATTTCGAAACCGATATTTTACCTTTTTCAAAATAGGCCTCGTGATTAACTTCAATTTTACCCAGATCATAAAGGTAATTTACCATGATGCCGCCCGACTGATGACGCCCCTTAACCGACATATCGGCGGCTCCATGCAAACGGTGCAAACTCGCACCATTGCCGAGGTGAAATCTCGCTACAGGGTCCTTAGCCAGCTCTCCCGACTTTTCTTTTAACAGATAATGAGTACATAATCTGATTAGCGCTTCATACACGTTACTCTCTACAACCTGACCAATAGGCTCGATCACCTTGGCCGCCATGTTCTCGTCTACCAACTTCGATAAATCCGCATTCAACAGCCATTTTCTAAAACCCGGTACCGGTGACAAGGTTACGAAGGTTTTGAGCTCTGGGATTTCTTTCTTCAACTCCTCCACAACGTTTTTGATCAGGAAATTGCCAAAACTAACACCGGACAAACCGGGGTGACAATTGCTAATTGAATAAAACACGACCGTATTCACCTTGGCCTTATCAGGCATTCCCCTGTCCTGCACAAGCAAAGGCGCTATCGCATCAGGAAGCTCGCTGGTAAATGCGATTTCCACAAACACCAGCGGGTCATTTTCCAGGGCGGGATGAAAGAACGCGAAGCAGCGTCTGTCTTCACGCAGACGATTGCGTAAATCATCCCAGCCGTTAATTTCATGAACCGCCTCATAGGCGATAATTTTTTCCAGAACCATAGCGGGTGATGACCAATCTATACGGCGCATTTCCAGAAAGCCCTTATTAAACCAGGAAATAAACAAGTGTTTCAAATCAGAATCAACTCCGCGCAAATCTGGATTGGCGCGCAATACCTCCAACAAGTGGCCTCGCATGATTACCAGCGAGCGGGTGCCACCAGGTGCCATATTGATTCGGCGAAACAGTTTCTGTCGAGGTGCTTCTACCCTGCGCGCAATAGACAGCAAGTTCTCCAGATTGCTGTCCTGACGATACTCATCCGCGGCGCGAATAATTGCGCCACTATCAACATCGAAATCTTCTGCAAGCCGTCTAAAAAAAGCCAAGCGTTCTTCAGCTTCCAGGTGGAGGTAGCTTTGCGTGATGTCTCCAGCCAGCGCTAACCCCGAAGCTTCGCCCCGATGGTCTTTTAAGTCCCTGCACATGACCACCAGGTTATCCACCGGACGGGCCTTCGATGACAGCGGCAATTTCCTTTTGGCGAGGAGATCTCTCCCCACCTCAATAACAGAACTGAGTCTGCGCTCCAAATTACTCATTGAACCCGTGAAACCTTCCAGTGGACTGTCCGTATCGTGTTTTCCCGTTGACATATTTGTGGTCCTATTTGGGCAACTGAGCTTGGGTTTCTGGGTGCAATTCAGAAAGTGCTCGGGTTAACAATTCTATAAATATTCTAAAACTTTGATCAGCGGCAAGCTTCTCTGATATCAGAGATTCAAAAGCTTCGACTTCCAGTTGCTGCAACTCCTCAACAAGACGCTGGTGAGGCTCACGCTCCGCCCTAAGCCGGATCTGCAGAACTTTGGAATAAAACTCGTCAATTCGATCTTTCTTCTTTTGACCCGCCAGGCGCACAAGATAAAAGGCCGCTGTGAGCAATCCGAAAAGGACGTAGGCCAGCATGTTAATGGTTTCCGCATAGCGCTCAAGTGCAGAAGGTTCGTCTCGGTCCAAATATCGCCGCGCACCCGAATGTAGAGGAAAACTCAGAGCCAGCGGATCGAAGTCTTCCGTGAGGCCCGAAAAAACCTCAGGGGCCACCGCAGCAAATCTCGGTTTGTCCTGCAACAAGGTTTTAGTCAAACGATAGATTGTTCTTTCAGAGATTTCCTTGCGAGTGGCGAGAAGAGTGTCTACTGACAAGGTATAAATATTTTTCTCATTGCCCGGAATGTCATAGGTAAAAGCTGGAATCACGGTTGCTTCGATAGAGGGTATTGAAAAACTTAGGCCTTGGGATGACATTACCGTGTCGCTGCCAACGGGATCAAGGGAGTGAAGCCGATAACCGGGAATGTACCACGGCGAGTGTCGCGGACTAACAGGCCCGAAGTAGATGATGATATCCGGGGTATCTGCATTGAGCTCATCAACAATTTGTAGTTCGCCAGGACCCAGCTTTTGTCGCGCGGCGGCCATTTTCACAAATGCCTCGCCGGCATGGGAGTCGTTGCTGATGTAGATTGACTTCCCGCTAAATGGTTTATCAGTTTCGTCTAACGCGATGCCCTCCCGCACCAGAATATGCAAAACACTCTTAAAGCCTGGCAAAACGACGCGGACACCTGGCTGGAAGGGCGAGCTATTCTCCACCAACGCCAAATCAGCATCATCATTAATCAGTGCCTCGAGCCCTGACTGGCTGCGCAACTCAATAGCAGGGTTAAACACTATATTGGATTGTTGCTCAAAAACCGGGCGTACTGTTTTTTCATCGACAGACCCATCTTTAGGAATATGAATACGCAAACTAATTTTTGATTCACTACAAGCGCTGACGCCCACAAATAAGAGTGTAAACAGGAACAGATAACTCAAGTTTTTCATGGCTGACAGCTCGACGATCGAGGCCACATCGAACCCACTAGCGGCGTCAATGCGGCTCAAATATTCCCAAAGATTCGTGTAGTATTACACTCTTCTGGGTCTTTTCACAATTTGCGACAAAACCTAACTATGGATAAAACTACGAACGCTTCTGAGGCCTCAATGATAACCAGGTACCGCCAGATAATATTACATGTCGGTATGCATAAAACTGGCACTACCAGTATTCAAAACAACACGCACCGAATGCGCGAAGCCCTTCTCGAACACGATATCTACTACCCCTCTTTTCTCTACAACGACATCCTGAAGGTCAATCACTCAGGGCCTATTACGGCACTGGTGAGTGAATCGCCGGATCGCTATGGAGAGCAGTGGCGCACCGACATGGGCAGTGACATAGACTCTATACAGCGCCAGTACCAAAGCTACTTTAGCGAGATCCTCGAGAGCCCCAAAGCCCAGACTCTTGTTCTATCGGGTGAGACCACTAGTGCATTCGACATAGAAGACCTGCAAAAAATACGCGATGCCTTAGAGGCCCATACTGATAAATTGAGGGTACTTGTCTACATTCGCGACCCATCAAACTCAGTCGCGAGCACTTTACAACAGCGCATCCGTGGTGGCGGAGATTTGAGTCGCAGCCGCCATATTCGAAATTTGGCGGGCGTCGTGCGCAGACGCTATACGCGGCTGATTGAGGTGTTCCCCGACTCGCTTGAGGTAATTAATTTTCACGAGGAAGTAGCAAGTGAGGCTGGTTTGGTTGGTTCATTTTTGATCCGCTGTGGTTTTCCGACAGAACTCGTCAACGACATGAAGTTCTCATCGGCAAATCCGCGCATATCAATGGAGGCCTTTAAGGTGATGTCCGCCATTAACAAACGGTATCCCGCCTTCCCAATTACATCAAACACCTCAAGCACACCGGAAGCAGCAAGCCCCCGAGAAACACGCGCCAGACAGTACAACGATCTCCGATCATTGTCCTATCTACCCGGTCAATCTTTTCGACTGGAAAGTCTTGAAGATCAAAAAATGCAGGAGGCAATCCAGGAGGAGACCCAGTGGCTTGAGGACAACCTGAAAATCGCTTTTCCGGTTCAGCGCGAGTCAGCGGCTGGACCACTATGGGACGAGTCTGTACTTCTGTGCTTAGAGGATGCGATTCGAGATTTGGGCAATAGAGAGCACCAGCTGGCCGCTGCTGACTTCCTTATGTCTGAGAGCCAGGAATTACTGGAGTCCCAGCCCTACGCCAGCGCTATACTGGCATTTACAGCTCGGAAAATTCACGCCACCAAACATGACCCACTGACGAGTATCGTCAAAAGGCTGGGCGCAGACTACTTTAAAAACGGTGCACTACAAGCAGAGAGCTACAGTTTCGAGCTGGCCCTGGAGCTAATGAAAATTGCGGAGCATCTTCGTCCTGATGGCGGCACTATCAAACAAAGTATTGCGAAGTACCTGAAGAAATTGGACAAGTGAGTTTTGCAGGCTATGCCGATCTCACCAATCTGATAGACTATCTTGCGACATTTGAACCACTCTCCTAGAATCGGAAAATAAAAATGAACCGCTACAAACAGAATAATAATATCAACAGGAAATTGATAGCGTTACTGATAGTCTCCAGTGCGATCACAGCCTGCAGTGACAGCTCAGACAGACGAAGTGCTACCGTCGAACCCCAACCCGAATTGGTATTGTGCGGGGGCTCCGAGGCCAACCCATCTCGCCTTTTCTTACAACAACTTGGCTCAGATCAGGTCATTGTCAAATGGCGCGGCAACATCGATGGTGGCGATGATCCAGATCGGGTCTGCTTTAGCACGGATATGAATGCTCTTGAAGCATCCAGCGAGACTGTTGCAACTGTAACCGCCACCGGCCACAGCGAGGCTAGATTAACCGGATTGGCACCGGACACCACTTATTATTACTCCATTGGCGGTGCAGGTACCGCTGATGCCGCTCGCAGTTTCCACACCTCGCCCGCTGACAATGCTGTGCCTTCGGACGGAAATACGCGAATATGGATTGTTGGCGATTCAGGTGTGGGTGGTGAGGGCAAAACTGAATCCATAGATGTGCGCAATGGTTTCCTCAGCTATATGGATGCCAGCGGCGGCGAAAAGCCCGACCTGTTTCTAATGTTAGGAGACAACGCCTATCGCGAGGGAACCGACCTTCAGCACCAACAGGCCATCTTTGAAATCTACCCCAGTGTTCTAGCTAATACACCCGTGTGGCCCACCATCGGTAATCACGAAATGGGCACCTTAGGTATATCAACTAGCTCGGACCCGAACAGTTTCACCGTCTTTCAGGACGCCGAAATTCATGGCGGGCCGGATGAAGCGCCCGACAGCCCCATGCCCTACCTCAATATCTTCACTTTGCCGACTGCGGGAGAAACAGGTGGATTGGCCAGCGGGACGGAGCAGTACTATTCTTTCAATTACGCCAATGTTCACGTAGTAAGCCTGGACTCCCAGCTAACCGCTAGGGACAAATCCAGCCGAGCCGCCATGCTGACTTGGCTGGAAGATGATCTGATGTCCAATACATCAGATTGGACAATCGTTATATTTCACCACCCACCCTACACCAAGGGAAGCCACGACTCCGACACTCCCCTGGGCGAGATTGACCAACCTATTTTTGACATGCGCGAGCAGTTTACGCCAGTGTTCGACGCCTATGGTGTCGATCTGGTGTATGGCGGCCACAGCCATATATACGAGCGATCTTACTATCTTACCGGGCACACAGGCCTATCAGATAGTTTTGATCCACAGCTTAACGCAGAGCTAAATGATGCAGGCGAACCCGCTTCCGGACAGGGGGACGAAGCCTACACACAGATCAGCCGCAACGGTACCGACGACAAGGTGGTCTACACCGTGGCGGGTAATTCGGGGAAAATCACTTTCACCAGCAACGGCTTCCCACACCCTGCTCATTTTTTCAGTGAGCTGACGCTGGGTTCCGTGGTTATCGATATAAATGAAGATGTGCTAGAAGCGCGCTTCGTCGATGATAAGGGCGACGTTCAGGATTCGTTTGTGATCACACGCAGTGGTTCCTGAATCAACGGTTAGATGGCGTGTTCTTAGCCTGATTTTTTTCCTGATAACCAGCCTCACGGTTTATCTAGGGGCTGGGCAAACATGGGCAGACCAGGCCACGGAAGCTCGTATTCATCTACTACAAGAGCAAATCAACGAACAACCCCAACGGCAGTTGCTGTATATCCAACAAGCTATAGCCTACTCAGATAACCAGCAAGCTGACTTAGCACTGGCTCGTCTGGCAATCGCCGAGAAATTAGGTCCGCCGACAAATGCCGCCTTCGCTCACGGAATCGTCCTCTACAGACTGGGAGAATTTGACGGGGCCAAAGATTATTTCAGCCAACACCTGGAAGCCTCGCCCCGACATCTAGGTTCATTGGAATATCGTGCCCGACTTCTTAGAGATTCGGGCGACTTCGAAGGAGCACTAAGAGACTTCGAGGCACTATTTAGGTTAAACCCCACAGCTAACCCGGGTCACTACCTGAGCGTGGCACGTATGATTGCAGCACTACCGTCAGGCGGCCAAGATAGGGCTTTGGCGATGCTGGACGAAAGAATGGAGCAAGTGGGCGTTCTCAGTCAGCTACAGCGCCACGCTATAGAAGTGGAACGAAGCCGTAAAAACTATGGCGCAGCAATCCGCCGGCTATCAACACTCGATGAATCACTGCGTGCTACGCCGCAATGGAAGGTGGAAGTCGCCGAGCTGAGCATTCTTAATGGCAGGCTAGATGAGGCGCGGCCACTGCTGGACGTGGCCGCACAGCAATTGGCCACTTTGAGCGTCACGGGCAGCAGACAAGCGCTTGTAGAAAAAATTAACCTTGCCAGAAAACAGCTTGACGAAGCTGGTACCCAGTAGATATTGGCTTTAGAAAAAAACGAATTTGGTAGGACTACACGGACTCGAACCGTGGACCCCCTGCATGTCATGCAGGTGCTCTAACCAACTGAGCTATAGTCCTAAAAGGGCGTGCATTATAATCAGATGCTAGGCATTGCTCAACCCCATGGGACCGCTTCTATCGGCGTAAGTGATTTGACGGAAAATACGACCTGCAATCGCTTAGGGTGGCATTGGCCTGCGCGATGTCGCCCAGCGCTCGATAAGAATCTATCAACACGTTGCAGGCGCCATTCTGATACGGAATTGCTTCCCTGGTCTTCTTAGCAATCTCTATTGCGCTTTCATAATTGCCCTGCATTGCTTCAAGTTGCGCCATCCCAAGCTGTGTGTACGGCGTAACGGGAGCGGGCAAGTACTCTTTGTCGTCGGCAATTGGACGCTTAGCCATTAGAAATGACACCGAATCTTGATAGATAAACTGCCATCGACCGGACTGAATGAGTTGCTGGCCCTTGGCGGAGCCGCCGTAGCCAACATTGGGCCACAAGATATATTGGGCTCCGGAGCGCTCAACCTGCCCCAACCATCCCGGGACATTTCGCAGCACATCGACGTAACCCAGATACGTTCTGGCATCATAAATCGTATCCGCACGCCCATCAATAAACACTTTTAGATCACCATCGGTGCGCCAGTGGAGATAGCCTCCCCAATTATACAGTGCGTAAACATTGCCCTTGATATTGTTCGCCGTCATGAAATCCACCATATCGATAGGATAGGTGTATTCGGCAGTTAGATAGTGATACGCCGTCGCGCTATTGAGGGGATAGGGCATCATTCTAAAAATAGCAAAACACAGAGCGGCCAGGCCCAGAGTGATGCTAAATTTTTCTTCCTTAAGTTTCGACAAGAGAAGGCCAAACAGCGGCGCCGACATGACCGCCATAGACATTGCGAACAAAGGTATGAATCGGCGACTGGTTAGCGCCATGGCGAGAGTCAATGCGCTAAGAGCAATACCTTCCCAGGGGACCGCTATGGCCCGCCTTACCGCCGGCAATGCGTAGCCCAAAGCCAACAACGGAGCCAGATACTGCGCCCAGAAAAAAATCGGTGATCGAATACCGCCAGGCTCGCTGGGCGGCAACCACTCTCCCAAGGTTTTAAAAGGAGAATTGGAATCAAACGCATAGGTTAAGGGGTAGAGAAAGTTTTTGATGCCAGAGGGGTTAAGCAAGCACACGGAAGCACAAATTAGGCCAACAACAAATGCTGACTTGAAGGTCTCAAGGCTTAGGTTACGCCAGGGGAATAGCAAAATACCCAGCGCCATAAGCCCGAAGAAAAATCCACCGTGAAGATTTACCCAAACAACGAACAATAACGCCAGCTTCCATATCACGGGCGGTCGGTTGAGCAGCAGCAGCAATAGAACACTGAAATTGAGTAGTGAATACAGATGTGGTCGTACATCAATAAAGGGAGCCGCGATTGCAATTGCAGCACCAGCGCACAGAAGACTAGCGGGGAATGACCCACTGGTTCTGTAGCAAACCTGCTGCAAAATGCCGAAGGTGGAAATAACTATCAACCATTTCCAGTACACCAAGGATGCAACACCGAATAACTGGGCCCAGGCGTAATAAATGATATCGGCCAACCATTCGTGATTTCTCCAAACGCTACCCAGTGACGAAAAAGACCATTCATCCACCATCCACAGGGTTTTAGTCTGTAAAATCTCTCGGCCAGCGGCGATATGCCACCACAAATCCGAGCCCTGCATTTCGGTGTAGCCGAAGGAGAGAAACAGAATAGCTCCGGCGATACACCAAAGCGCTTTAGACATTACGCTTTTGTCGAGGGTGATAACCCTTCACGAAATATAGCGCACGAGATTTACTTTCGTTGTAGGTCCGAGCGAGATACTCGCCAATAATACCAAGACATATAAGCTGGATACCTCCCAGAAACAAAATAATCAGCACCAGCGAGGGATAGCCAGGAACCGCATTGCCGAACAACAAGGTGCGAATTAGAAAGAAAACGCCATAGAGAAATGCGATTCCCGATGTGGCAACGCCCAAGTAAGTCGCGATTTTTAGCGGCACGTCAGAGAACGAAGTTATGCCCTCAATGGCATAATTCCAAAGACGCCAATAGGACCATTTTGTCACGCCAGCTGCTCGTGCATGACGAGTATAAAGAACCTGTTTTTGGGGGAACCCTACCCAGGCAAAAAGACCCTTCATGTATCGGTGAGTCTCCCGCAGTGACATCAGCGCGTCGAGCGCTCGCCTACTGATCAAACGAAAATCTCCGGTGTCCTGTGGTATTTCAACATCGCTGAGATTATTGAGAACTCTATAAAACCATTTAGCGGTGGTTTTCTTCAAATAAGATTCACCTTCTCGAGAACTGCGCCTGCCCGACACAATATCGTAGCCATCACGCCACTCGCGGAGAAAATCATGGATCAACTCAGGTGGATCCTGCAGGTCTGCGTCTATGATTATCACCGCATCGCCTTGAGCGTAATCAAGTCCCGCTGAAATGGCGACTTCCTTGCCGAAGTTTCGGCTCAGTTCTATAACGGCAACGGACTCGTCCTTATCCCTGAAGCCACCCAACATCGCTGCGGTTTGGTCGGTACTGCCATCATCGATATAGATGATTTCGTAATCAGCGTCTGTAGCGAGCATAACCTGCGCAATTCGCTGATGAAAACTGGGCAGTACCTCAGATTCGTTATAGGCAGGCACAATTACCGAAAGAAAATCTGTCATGAACTAAACCCGCGTCACTCGACAACTCACGAACGAAAAACCCAAAGTAGGGCTATAGAAAAATTCCACGCGATCACGGCAAAAAATGCGACGGCCTGGACCAGCAGGTAATTTATATCAAATTGGGTAACACCGACATACATGATGGACCCGTTGATCAGAAAACCGAACAAAATCATGAACAAATATCGCGAAAGCGTTTGCGTATGAGGTGCTGGATCAGAAAATGTCCAGCTATAGTGCATCAAGTAGTTAAAGATCACGACTATCGTAAACGCGAGACTACTTACGATCGTGGAGTCTCCACCAGCAAGTTCAACGCCTGCATACAACAAAGTGCTTTGCAGCAAAGCGGTTAAAACGCCAACTACACAGAAGCGAACCAATTTTGGATTATAATTCATAGGTAGTTTGGGTTTTTTATCAATGGACGATTGTCGTAGATTATTGTCATTTTACAATACGGTAGATCTTTAGATCACCGACAAACAAATGGAAATTGCCATAGAGCCAGCGATGAACGAACAGCTCCGGCATGTAATTTTTTACATCTATCGCCTCCTCCAATTGCAGGTAAGGGTGCTGTCTCGCGAGTGTTGTTCGATAAAAGCGAGTGTATTCAGGTTTGGTTTTTATCAGCCTTTCCAAACGATCGATACGGGGGCCATTCAGCTCGTTGGCAAAAGCAGTATCGTACCAATTTTCACTGATAATCAAATAGTCGCCCGCGTGTAAATTGGCGGCATCGCCAAAAGCATACTCGGGTTTGAAGAACTGTGATCTTTGCAGCGCCTGCATCGGAGGATTCACGTAGAACCCATAAAACACATTGCTGTGAGGATGCTCCGCATACCACCGGCGAAGCTCTATCCGCGGATCTGCATGGAAGTCCTCTTGCAGATCCAGCAACAGCAGCGCCGGCCAGCAAAAGAAAAGAACCAGGAATCGGGGTCGTGAAGACCAAGAACTGGACCACACTCCAGCGGCGGCCAGCAACGCAGCAACGGGTATCAAAACTAGATAGTGGCGATAATAGGTGACCGGGGAAACAAAGGTCATGTAAGCCAAAAACAACGCCAGCGGAATCAGACACAGGAAAATAGACGCAAATGTCTTATCTTTAATGATGGCCTTCACACCGCGGGGAATAAAAGAACAAGCGGGCAATCCCAAACCGACAACTAACACGGCGATTACATTCAGTGGATTTCGAATTAATTTATTCCAACCAATCGCGGCATAACTGGTCCCAAACTTTCCCTCCATGGCACCAGTAGTGTAGGCAGCAACTAGGTCTATTTGCGACAGTCCATAGGCCAGAACAGGAACCAGGAATAACGCAATGGACTGACCGACTCCAATACGGCGCCAAGGCACCAACACGTAGTACAGTGCCAGCAGCGGATAAAAGCCCGCTGTTTGAAAAGCAGCATTTGTGCTTAGACCCACCAAAAAAGCCGCCGCCACGAAAAGTACGGCAATACGCAAAGGATTGATACCCCGGGTCGAATGGTCCCAAAAACCTTTTGATGCAAAGGTGCAATACGACCCCACAGCGAGAATCCAATACTTAGTCCAAATAGCCGCCACCAGCAACATAGGACTTGCCACAAGTGCCGTGCGGTTTTCTCGCAACTTCGCATAGAGTATGCAGGTGAGAAACAGGTAGATAAAGAACACCGAGGGAGCGTCAACCGTTCCCGAGTGCGACTCACTGGTGTGAAACCCGGAAAGCGCCAGCAGAGCCGACGCTGTCCATGCAATCTGCGGTTTATCGGGAAACAACAACAAGCCCATGATACCAAGAACGACAACAGTGAGTGATCCCGCTACCGCTGAATACACTCTTGCAACTTGAAGATGTTCAGTGCTGTGACAATACTGCTTTGCTGACGAATAATCACCGCGAGCGGCGGTACCAACGGGATGACCTAGAGCTTCGTTAATCGCTATAGTCTGGCGCCCCACAAAGGTCGAATAGTCGAAACCACCTAGCGCTGCCCGACAGGAGCCACCTTCGTCAAAATTGATAAACGTGAAACTACCGGGGAAATCCCAGTTCCACCCCACTGTCATCGCACTGTAAAGCCTGGGAATCAACGCCAGCGCAAACAGCAGCGCCAGGCAGCAGCTATTCCTTGCTAGCTTTGAGTTAGCGATCGGCAAAAATCGTTTCCGTTACAAGGAAATCAATAGAAAACCAACGGCCGAAATCCCCGCGGCCAGCAAGGCATAAGGCAATTGCGTAATGGCGTGATCGTAGGGCGCGCAACCTGCGCCTTGCGCGGTCAACACTGTTGAATCACTGTAGAAACAAGCCTGACTTCCAAAACCACTGGCGGAAAAAAGTGCACCGGCCATCAGTGGCACACTGACACCAACCTCCTGAGCCAGGGGAAAAACTACCGGAATTGCGATCGCAAACACGCCCCAGTTCGAACCTGTGGTAAAGGAGATAAACGCCATGGTCATAAAGGTCAAAACCGGCAGTGATTGCGCGCTCATATAAGGCGCCACAGTGCGGATGACATACTCTGTCATGCCGATGGCGTTATTGGCTTCTATGAAGATAAACACACACACCAAAATAGTCAGCACAGGGACCATAACTTTCAGACCGTCCATCAGAGTGTCAAACATCTCAACCGGCTTCAGCACTCCCATTGCAAAATACTGTACGAGAGTAATCAACAATCCGGCCATCACCCCCATCAAAACATCGATGTCGAACCAGACAGTGAAAAATATGAGCGCGGCAATAGGCAAAAAAAACAAGGACAGCCTGGGGTTTTCACCACTGCCGCTTTCATAGGTATTATCCATCTGAATATGTTCGGAACCCGGAGGAATGACCTGCCCTGTCGATTCGGCGCGGGCTTCTGCGCTCTTCATCTTCCCCCAAAGCGGGATAACACCGAGAATGACCAGCGGAACAATCAACACGGCTGCGAAGGGATAGAACATATACGGAATAGCTTGTATAAAAACCGCGATCCCCTCGCCTTCGGCGGCAACTCCATTTTTTTCCATCAGACCGGCGAAATATACCGCCCAGGTTGAAATGGGAATTATTAGACAAATAGGCGCAGCGGTAGAATCGACCACATAGGCAAGCATCTCACGTGAGGTACGATATTTGTCAGTCACGTTTTTCATAGACGAACTGACAGTGAGTGAATTCAGGTAATCGTCTAGAAAAATCACCAGCCCCAGAGCCCAGGTCCACATCAGACTCCCCCGCTTACCTGTCACATATCGAGTGACCAGATCTCCGAAGGCTTGAGCACCGCCACCTTTTACCAGCAATGCGATAAAGGAGCCGTACAGCCCGCAAACGAGCAACACCCAACCGGTATTCTCATCCTGCATCACTGTAAGCGCTGCGTCGGACAATGCGCTGAGAAAATCCCACTTGGAAGTAATAATGAAAGCAACCATTGCACCGGCAATAACCGATTCAATTGTACGGTGGCTCCAAATGGCCAAGCCGAGCACCACCAGAGTCGGAATCAAACTAATAGCCCCGTAGTCAGACACGCGCTTTACCCTTTACATTGATAGAGCTCGAGATTGTACCGCGTTTTGAACAGCGGGAAAGCGGCCATCGATTCGCCTCGGACTGGTCTTCATAACGAGCCGGGAGAATACGCGCAAAAACTAACCGTAACCGTTTGACCGGAACCACTGAACAGAATCGGCGACAGCCGTTTCGATGGGAGTCTGTGGCAATCCAAGCTCCTCGATGGCCTTGCTCGGATCGACATAGCAGTGCTTCGTAACGAACAAGGTATTTTTATACGTCGTCATCGGTGCCTTACCGGTAAGCTTTGACCATAACTCCATAGCCTTGGCGACTCGCAGCATAGTCTTCACCGACACTTCCTTGGACGCAACATCGGGCACTTGTGCGACTTTTCCTATCAATGACAGAAATTCCTGATTGCTCATATTGCCATCCCTGTTCGCCAGCAAATAAGACTGACCGATGCGCCCTTTCTCCATGGCCAACACATGCCCCGCCGCCACGTCCCGAACATCCACTGCGCAAACACCACCATCCCAGTAGTTTTTCATCTTTCCGGCAAGGGTGCTAAGTATCATTGTTCCTGTAGGAGTCGGTGCCCTATCGCCAGGACCAAAGGGCAGACCCGGCATTACTATTGTGGCCGGCAGTCCTTCACCAACTAGCCCCTTCACCATTTGATGACTAATGTATTTCGACAGAATGTAATCACTGGCAAAGGGCCAGCTGTCGAAAGTCGTCTCTTCATTGGCAAGTTGGCCCGATTGAGCCACACCTATAGCCGCAATACTGCTGGTGAAAACCACCTTGTTAACACCGGCATCCATGGCGGCGCGCATCATCACCTCGGCGCCCTGAACGTTAATTCTATAGTGCAAGTCCGGGTCTTTTGTCCAGATAGCAAACAGCGCAGCTAGATGATAGAGCTGTTCAATACCCTGCACCGCGACACGCAGTGACGAAGCATCTAATAGATTCCCCTCGACAAACTCGACATTCATCCCGTCCAGCGGCGACCTATCTTCCCCAGGCATTACCATCACACGAACTTCGTCGCCCCTGTCCAGACAAAGTCGGGTAACATGATTACCAATAAATCCCGTTGCGCCCGTGATCAGTACTTTAGCCATATGTAGCGCCTTCGAATTTAGTCAAAATAGAATGTAAATAGTAACTGCACCATCGCATACAGAGCATTGTGTGAACGGCCATAACTTCATACAGAACCCATTAGCCCAGGAAAAATAAGGATTGTTCATGAGCTTCGCCCGCGCCCACCTGCCAATGCCAGTGAAATTATTCAACGCCGTAGTAGCTGGCTTGCGAAGTGCGGGCCTGGATCTACTGCCATTGCACGCCGAATCATTAATGTCAGGAGCAAGTCGAAAAACAGGACTCACAGATTTTGGCTCGGAATATTTCCGCGGTCCGCTGGATAGGTTATGCGAATCCCTAGAACGAGATGCAAAACTCACGGCGCTGGGAAGAACCATGGCAAGACAGGAGATCCTCCGACTTTTGCAGCACAGATTACTTTTTGTAGAACAATTCAAACGCAACCCGGAAATTGCGGCCGAGGAAATAACGTCACCTATCTTTATCCTAGGAATGCCCAGAACAGGAACCACAAGCCTGCACGAACTCATGTCGCTGGACTCTCAGTTTCGTGTTCCTTTGAGCTGGGAGGTGGCCTACCCCTTTCCACCTCCAGAAACCGCCACCTATGAAACTGATCCCAGAATTGGAAAAGTCGATTCTGAATTAGCGCGTATCGATCAACTGATTCCTGACTTTCGGAACATGCATCCCATGGGTGCGCAACTGCCTCAGGAATGTGTCGCCCTCTTCAGCCACGATTTTGCTTCAATGATTTTTGATGTTCAGTTTCGCCTCAAGGAATATCAAAAGTGGCTGATTCAGGAAGATATGTCTGAAGTTTTTCTCAATCACCGGCGCTGGCTGCAGTTACTACAATGGCGCTGTCCCGGTAAAACCTGGGTTTTGAAATCGCCCCAGTATCTTTGGAACATCAAAGACATGCTTGCAGAGTACCCCGACGCTCGGGTTGTGCAGACCCACCGAGACCCTATTAAGGTAGCGGTCTCTATCGCTAGCCTGACTTCTACGCTACGCAGTCTTGCTTCCAACGATGTATCGCTGCCGGAAATCGCAAAGGACTACATCGACCTGATGTCATTTGGCAATGCACACACCCTGTCGGCCCGAGAAGAAGGCCTGATGCCTGATGACCGTATTTTCGATGTACTGTTTTCCCAATTCAGACAGGATCCAGTATCCATGGTGCGAAAGATCTATCAGTTTTTTGAACTCGAAGAAAAAGTGGGGAGCTTTCAGACTATGCAAGACTTCCTAAACCGCGGAGCAAGCAGCGAAAGACACGGCAAGCACCGTTACAATTTCGCCGATACCGGACTGAACCTCAAAGCGGAGCGAGAGCGCTTTGCAAGCTATCAAGATCGATACGGTGTTGCGTCCGAAACAATTTAATCGAATTACGGGACACTTTTTAGAAATAAAACAATCTTAAAACATCAATAATACCCGAAGAATTTCTTCGTTTTTTACGAATTGTTTATTTTTCAATCTATTTTAATAGCCTTTAAATCTAAAGCGATACCTCCTATATCTCTAATAAAGCTAAAAAGTAATGCGCCGTGCGCGTGCAAACCCGAGCCGCTAGATTACAAGATTCCCGGTGCTATACTCGCATCACAGCGCGGTTGGGGATACGTTTCATGGGTTTGCAGCGCACGCAATTCGGCGATTAAAACCCTTGCGTAAGCGCTCCGCACAGCACAGTTGTAAGATCCGCTATAGATTAAAGTTGTAAAAACCTAATAAGAAATAAGGGCATAGGCGTTATGAAGTTAGTGATTGTGCTAGTTCTGCTTGTCGTCGGATCTGTGGTATTCCATTTCGTCAGTCCTTGGTGGTTCACTCCACTTGCGTCCAATTGGGGCATGATAGATACGACCATCGAAATAACCTTCTGGATTACTGGTTTTGTCTTCGTCGCAGTCAATCTGTTTCTCGCATACGCCATTTATAAGTATCGCTACAACCCTGAAAAACGGGCTCATTACGAGCCCGAAAACAAAAAACTGGAAATCTGGCTAACGACAATAACGGGTATTGGCGTTGCCGCTATGCTAGCGCCGGGACTCATTGTATGGGCCGACTTTGTTAATCCTCCTGAAGACGCGGATGTCATCGAAGTCGTTGGTCAGCAGTGGCAGTGGAGTTTCCGATTGCCAGGTGAGGACGGCATTTTGGGCACTGTTGATGCTCGCTACATCGGCCCCAAAAACCCATTTGGCATGAACCCTACAGACGCTGACGGTCTGGACGATGTATTGGTCGACACCAACGAACTTCACCTTCCATTAAACAGACCGGTGAAGGTGTTACTGCGCTCAAAAGACGTGTTACACGATTTCGCTGTCCCACAGTTTCGCGTAAAAATGGACCTGGTGCCGGGCCTGGTCAGCTACCTCTGGTTTGAACCGACCAGAACGGGAAAATTCGACATTCTGTGTATGGAGTTGTGCGGCATCGCTCACTACACCATGCGGGGCTATGTCGTCGTTGACGAGCAAGCTGATTACGACATCTGGCTAGGGAAGCAAAAAACCTGGGCAGACACACAGGGGCTGGCAGCTGGAGACCCAGATCAAGGCAAGGGGCTTTACGCAGTTTGTGGCTCATGTCACGGCTCACAGGGCGAGGGCAACCAAGCCATGAACGCGCCGCGCCTGGCGGGCTTACCCGCCTGGTATATCGAAAGGCAGGTTAAGTACTATCAAAAAGGTATTCGCGGCGCTCACGAAGAAGATACTTACGGCAAGCAAATGGCACCTATGGCCAACATGCTCGCCGGTGACATGCCCATCCGTCACGTCACGGCCTATATAGACAGCTTACAGGTAGCTTCTGCGGAATCCACGATACCGGGCGATGCCAGTGCTGGCGAGAATCACTACAACACCTGCGGTGCTTGCCACGGTGCGAAAGCGCAAGGTAACTACGCTCTGAACGCGCCTCCTCTGGCGGGCCAACAAGACTGGTACCTCCATCGACAGCTGGAAAATTTCCGCAAGGGAATTCGCGGGGCCCACAAATCAGACGTCTATGGACATCAGATGGTGTTGATGGCCAGGACACTACAGAACGAGCAGTCCGTGAATGATTTGCTCGCCTATTTAAGTTCTCTGTAGATCGGCCATCTATAAAAACGAGACGAACAGAAACCTGAGCAATACGGGACGAGGATAAAGTATGGAACATGTCGCCATCGCCGACCAGATCGACCATATGCACGATCCGGATACATTTATCACAAAGTATATCTGGAGTCAGGATCACAAAGTCATCGCGATCCAATATGGATTGACAGCAATATTCGTCGGCTTGATTGCCCTTGTGTTATCGGGACTGATGCGCCTGCAATTGGGGTTTCCAGATACTTTCGATTTTATTGATCCCAGTGCCTACCTGCAGTTTGTCACAATGCACGGCATTATCATGGTGATCTATCTGCTAACCGCACTGTTACTCGGAGGTTTTGGGAATTATTTGATTCCCCTGATGGTCGGCGCACGGGACATGGTTTTCCCCTACCTCAATATGCTCAGTTACTGGACCTACTTGTTATCTGTAATCGTATTACTAGCCAGTTTCTTCGTGCCGGGGGGCCCCACCGGGGCCGGTTGGACACTGTATCCACCCCAGGCAATCTTAAAAGGTACACCCGGCTGGGACTGGGGCATCATATTAATGCTCGTGTCTCTGGCGATATTTATCGTCGCCTTCACCATGGGCGGCTTGAACTACGTGACTACAGTGCTACAAGCTCGCACTCGGGGCATGACATTAATGCGTATGCCGTTGAGCATCTGGGGCATATTTACGGCGACAATTCTCGGTTTACTCGCTTTCCCAGCACTGCTGGTCAGCGCCATCATGATGATGCTCGACAAGACCCTTGGCACCAGCTTTTTTATGCCGGCGATTGTTTCTTTGGGCGAAAGTATGGATTACACGGGTGGCAGCCCGGTTCTGTTTCAACACCTGTTTTGGTTTTTCGGTCACCCTGAGGTCTACATCGTGGCCCTGCCCGCCTTCGGTATGGTTTCAGACGTTTTGGCGACACATGCGCGTAAAAACATCTTCGGCTATCGCATGATGGTATGGGCTATTGTGGCTATTGGCGGGCTCAGCTTTGTCGTTTGGGCGCACCATATGTATGTCAGTGCAATGAACCCCGCATTCGGATTCTTTTTTGCCACGACCACGCTAATTATTGCGATTCCAACCGCCATAAAAGTCTACAACTGGGTACTGACTTTATGGCGAGGGAATATACACCTGACAGTAGCAATGTTGTTCGCGATTGGCTTTATCTTCACTTTCACCCACGGTGGTCTGACGGGCCTTTTCCTCGGCAATGTGGTTATCGACTTGCCATTGTCTGATACCTATTTTGTGGTTGCTCACTTCCATATGGTCATGGGGGTATCGCCGATCATGGTTTTGTTTGCGGCTCTTTACCACTGGTACCCACTGATCACGGGCAGAATGCTACATGTGGGTATGGGTAAAGCGCATTTTTGGTTTACCTTCCTGGGAACTTACGCTATCTATTTACCCATGCACTATCTTGGGTTCCTGGGAGTTCCCAGACGCTATTTCGCCATGGGCAGTACAGACTTTATTCCCGAATCTGCTCAGTCGCTCAATGCGAGCATTACAATCTCAGCTCTCATCGTTGGAGCGAGCCAGTTAATTTTTCTCTACAACGTATTCTGGAGCCTGCGCAACGGTGAGAAAGCGGGGCACAACCCATGGCAGGCGACTTCACTGGAGTGGCAAACTCCGGACGTACCGCCACGTCATGGAAACTGGGGAGATACGCTTCCAGTGGTTCATCGTTGGGCCTACGACTATAGCGTTCCTGGAGCAGTTGAGGACTTCATACCGCAAAACGTATCGACTGATGAAGTTTCTGTTACTGCTGATGAACACCAGGAAGGCCACGTATGAACCCGTTTAAAGTACTGACGGAAAAACCCTGGCTACCTCACCCAGCCGGTGGCGTACCCGCACTGGAACACGACCCAAACGCGGCCGGTCGTATAGCGCTAAGGTTTTTTCTCGCAGTGGTGAGTGTTTTATTTTTCCTGTTCGCCATTACCTTTTTGTCTCGCTCCCAATACCCTGATTTCCAAGCGCTGGCTGGACAACCCTGGCAGCCCTTTACCGATCCAACACGATTGTGGTTCAACACTGCGCTATTGGTGTTTAGCAGCGCGTCAATGCACTTGGGGTTGATGTCTGCCAGAGCCGGGCGTATGAATAGCACCATTTTCGGTGTTACAGCGGCAGCCTTCTTCGCTGTGCTATTCCTACTCGCTCAGCTCGATTTGTGGCAAGAGTTGCAGGCGATGGGTTTCTACATTGGCGGAAATCCGGCCAATAGTTATTTTTACTTGTTAACCGCTGTGCACGGATTACACGTTGCGGGCGGCTTAATAGCACTTAGTAATGTCGTGTTCAGGGTATGGACCAACGGCCAGCCAAGCGCGTTAAGTGGGCCGTTAAAGCTGTGCTCAAACTATTGGCACTTTCTGCTGATAATCTGGCTGCTGTTGTTTGCCCTGTTAACGAGCACACCTGACACCATCAATGCACTCGCTGCCCTATGCGGCTTTTGAGGTTGAACTTATGACAGCAGAGACAGAATCCAGCGGAGATTTCACCCAACCCGGTGTCGCGGGAATGGTGGACGATTGGTCGGGAGATAAAGAAGCCTTCAACTTGCACTGGGGCAAGTTGATGATGTGGATCTTCCTACTAAGCGACACCTTTATATTCAGCGTATTTTTGACCGGCTACATGAAAGTAAGAATGTCTGCCACAGACGCCTGGCCTAATCCCAGCGAGGTTTTTGCCTTATCATTCGGTGGTGAACCATGGCCACTGTTGCTCATCGCTATCATGACCTTTGTGCTCATAACGAGCAGCGGCACCATGGCTCTGGCGGTAAATTATGCCTATCGGGGCGACAAGCAAAAAGCGGTGATGTTAATCGCCGCTACCGCTCTTTTAGGCGCATCCTTTGTCGGCATGCAGGTGTTTGAGTGGAGTAAATTGATCTTTCACGAAGGGGTTCGACCTTGGAGTAACCCCATGGGCGCCGCACAATTTGGCGCGGTGTTCTTCATGATCACGGGCTTTCACGGCATGCACGTGACGGCAGGGGTTATCTACCTGTCAGTCGTCGCGCGCAAAGTCAGCAAAGGGGACTACGACGAAGAAGGCTACGACATCGTAGAGATTGCCGGGCTGTACTGGCACTTTGTGGACCTGGTTTGGGTCTTCATTTTCGCATTATTTTACTTGTGGTGAGGAGAGAACATGAGCGCTGAAGCCTCTGACCAACATCCTATTGGAATCTTTCTGAAGATATGGGCACTGCTGTTTGTGTTAAGCACGCTATCTTACATGGTGGATTGGTTTCAATTTCAGGGCTACCTGCGATGGACACTTATCCTCTTCTTTATGATTCTGAAAGCCGGGTTTATCGTTGCAATATTCATGCACCTGTCCTGGGAACGCTTGTCACTTAAATATGTGTTACTAGTGCCCCCGCTGGCAATCGCCGTACTCGTCGCACTTATGGCCCTTGAGGCGGACTACACGTATTTCAATAGAATGGAATTTTTCGATCGATAGTGTGCGGCACTTAAGTGGCAAACCTAGCGGTAAATCAAGCGGTAGATAATGGCATCACCCAGAAGTAAGTTAATCGCCGGCTTTGTGCTGGCAAATATCATCATTGCTATCGTCGCTGCCGTTGTCTGGCTGAACAAACCTGATCCACCACCACAAATACAAGGTGTATTGTTAAATCAGGCTAGAGCACTTGGCGAGTTTAGTCTGCTCGACCAAAATAACAAACCGTTTAGCAACGAGAATCTAATGGGGCGCTGGCATCTGGTGACTTATGGATTTACCACTTGCCCGGATGTTTGCCCCACGACCCTAGCTACACTTGCACAAGTATCTAATCGGCTAGACGCAGATCGGGACCCCTATTCTGAAGGAAAATCGCTCAGAGTGCTTTTTTATTCAGTGGACCATCGCCGAGATACGGTACAGCAGCTCGCGGCCTACGTTCCCTTCTTCGACGAGAAGTTTGTCGGTTTGACCCATCTCGATAGCAGTGCCAACCCTCACCTGCCCTTCGAGCAAGGCCTGGGAATTTTTGCCAGGCTAACGCCGAGCGATGAACTCGTAGATGGCGAATTCACCAACGCTTACGACGTGAGCCATGGCGTAACCTTATTTCTGATTAACCCCGAGGGGAAACTCCAAGCCATATTGGAGCCAGGAGAGGATGAAAATGGATCACAGGTGTTTGATGAGGAGAAAGTACTTCAAGACTATTTAAAGGTCAGGCGTTATGTCGGCTGGGATCAATCAAACACGGCCTTCTGATCCCTCAGTTCATCCCTGTGAACTGATCTTTATCCTCTAAAGACAAAAGCATGCACGCGCAGTCGATCTGCACTAAGCTTACCGCCGTTAGCAGCATCCTAAACCGGAGAGTAAGCATGTTCGAAAATGAGCCACCCGCACGTCGCGCCGCGCTGATGTCCAGAGAGTATGTCCACAGTAAAAATCGAGAGGGCTGGTTAGGTTTGTATGCCGAAGGCGCCATCATCGAAGATCCCATTGGAGTCTCGATGATAGATCCTGCGGGGAAAGGCCATCGTGGGCCGGCTGCCAGAGAGGCGTTTTGGGATACCTTCATTGCGCCGTCTGATATCAATGTGAATATTCTGGATTCCTACGCCGCTGGCAACGAAGTGGCGAATCACGCCATCATCACCACTACCATCGATGGTGGTGACGGCAAAGTATTCCAGCAGAAGGTACACGGGGTCTTCACCTATCACGTTAACGAAGAAGGCAAGCTACTATCACTGCGTGGATTTTGGGATACCGAAGACCCCCGCAATGTTCTGGTAGAGCTGGATCAAACCGCATAAAACCCACTAAAGTCATTATTGTTGGCGCGCGCACGGCGCGCCAAGGCACAGGTCCATTTATCGCCGGTGCGTTTGGCAAATTAGGGGCCAATGTTTCCGCGATTGTCGGAACACAATCGGCGACAGTGGGAGAGGCGCAATTGGCACTTGAGGCCGATCAGGGTATTCGCTGCATAGGCTATATCAACTTGCGCAAAGCCATGGAGATCGAGAAGCCGAATGTGGTGGCGCTGTGCTCCCCCTACCAATTTCATACTGAGCAACTAATGGCTATCGCCGCGGCGAACTGCCATTGTTTGGTAGAAAAACCGCTAGCTTGGCCCGCTAACGACCAACAAGTTATGACGGTACTGCAAGCGTTCGAGAGCCGAGGCCTATTGCTTGAAATGGTATCGCAGTGGCCACAAACACTCACTGGCTTTACTCAGATACACGGTCCGATTCCCGAAACCATAAGCGACTTTGCAATGAGGCTGAGTCCAATTTCAATTGGCAGCGACATGGTGCCAGATTCCGCTCCGCACTTTATCAGTATGCTGCACGCACTTTGTGGGCCTGGAGATTTTCGGGACATCAAAGTACAGCTGCAAGCTTCTTGCGAAGATAGGCTCGACCGCATGCTCCTGGACTGCACCTACAAACACCATGGGGGAACAGTACAGGCACAACTGCGGCTGGAGACCTGCGAGAGCCGCCCTCGGCCGGCCTGGTACCAAATTAACGATTTGCGAGTGGACCGCCAAGTGCAACTTCCCGAGTATCAGCAGCAGCTGGTGTCCGATGAAAAATCCGCCACATTGCAAGACCCGCTGGAAAGCGTCGTTGAGCAGTTTCTGAATAATCTGCACAACGCAGGGCAGACCGATGTCAGCGTGCTAAGACTCGGCCAGCGCAATCTCGAACAACTCGCGCATGCCTGGCCTCAACCATAGCCTCATCGAAGGCTCCTGGGCTGCACACCTTTTGGGTAGAGTTTTCGTCTAGAGTTGTCGTCTAGATCATCAATCAGTAGAATCGCCCTCATAGCAGCGCGAGATTCGCGATCTAACACGATATCCCCACATGGCGCACAGCCCCCGAGGTGTACATTGAGCAACATTATTCCACTGACTGATCTGAACGCCACTCCGCTCGAGCAAGACGAAGGAGGGGAACAATTGGAGTTGTCCAGTATCCACGATTTCGCCACCAAGCTAACCCAGCCGGGCGCGAAAAACGCGCTTGAACACTATGTGAATTGGCAGGTAGAGCAACGCACCAACGTAAACGCCAGCGACCTTGGCTCTGAATCAATGAAAGTGCCTGACTTTGCGCCTATCTCCATTAATCTGGATCTCACCACAGCCTGCAACTTCGCCTGCGACCACTGTGTAGACCTGGATATCCTCAACACAGGAATTCGCTACGACCACGATAAACTAATGTCGTCATTGGAGCTGATGGCCAAACGAGGTATGCGGTCGGTGATCGTAATCGGCGGTGGCGAGCCCACTCTATACCCCAAGTTCGCTGAAGTTATTCGTTTCTTGAAGGGCTTAGGCCTGCAGGTTGCGATCGTGTCTAATGGCACGGGTAACCAAAAGATTGCCGAAGTCGCTGACTGCATGGACGCCAATGACTGGGTGCGCCTGTCTCTGGACTCAGGAACAGACGCCACATTTCAACCGATGCACAATCCGCGCAAAGATTTTACGCTCGAAGGCATCTGCGCCAAAGTCCCCGCAATCAAAGCCGCCAATCCAGATCTGACCATGGGGTTTTCCTACATCGTGACCTGGCGCGGAGCCAACATCAATGACACCGACATCGTCGAAAACTTGCATGAAATTGCCCTGGCAACGAAATTGGCGCGAGATTCCGAATTTGACTACATCAGTTTCAAACCTTTTCTAACCCGCGACGAATTAAACAACGCGGAGGTTATCGACATAAAGCGCCAGAGCAATGTAGAGGAAACGGTTGCCAGAATTCAGGCCCAGATCGATGAAGCGGTTAAACTGGAGACAGACAATTTCAGAGTGCTACGCAGCACAGGCCTAAAAGCGATGTTAAGTGGCCAGACTCAATCACTTAACAAGCAGCCCCAACAATGCCACATGCAGTTTTTCCGTCAGGTATTGAGCCCCCTTGGCCTTTACAATTGCCCCGTGTACCGCAATCAGGACCATGGCAAACTGGGAGACAAAAATGCCGCTGCGGATGAGCTGGCTTACGACGCAACTCGCGGTCAAACCGCATCTCTGATTCGCGATTTTAACGCCACAACCAGCTGCGAAAAAGTGACCTGCCTCTACAACGATGTGAACTGGTGGATCGAGAGCTTAATCGAAAACCCGGAGCAACTGGCTGAACTGAAGACCAGTGGTTCTGAAGCGCCCGATTACTTCCTATAGCGCGTATCTCCGGGCTAAATTACTTCCACGGCGCGATGTATACCCCGCGCCGAAAGTTCCATAGCGCAGGCCTGCGTGACCCTATCGACTGTTACCAATGTCATGCAGTCATGGTGCTCAAGCGGACATACTTTTTTGTGGCAGGGCCCACAGGGGACATCGACTTGAACAATCGTCTCTCCTCCGTGGCTGGTATCGGTCCATCGCCTTTGAGTGGGACCAAACACAGTCACTCTTGACACATCAAAGGCACGGGCGAAATGCCGGGGACCAGTGTCATTCCCCAATAAAAGAACACTGCGCTCAATCAGGGACTTTAACTCACCCAATGTGAGACAGGGCGACACCAGCAGCGCCGATGGCTGTGTCATGGCGTCTTGAATAGCCTGGGCCAGGGGCTCCTCTCCCGGACCCGGACTCATGGCCACTGCTACACCGTATTGCTCAATCAACTGATCCGCGACAGCCGCGAAACGTTCCGGTGCCCAGCACTTAGAAGCACCAAAATTGGCCCCAGGAGAGATTACGACCAGAGGCTTTCGCGAATCAATACCGCATTGCTCCAGACGTTCGCTGACAGCCCGGTCACAGTCCTTAGTGGTGAATAACCGCAGCTGATCTCCAGGGTGTTCGCAGCCCAACGCTATGGCCAACTGTGCGTAGTAATCGACCATAGGCATAGGCTCATAGCCGTCGGAAGTCTCATTGGGCACTGCAAGCCGATCCGTCAGCAAAAAACCGCGGCCATCCCGGTTGAACCCCAGACGCCGCTTTGCTCCGCTACGCCAACACACCCATGCGCTGCGCAGTGAGTTGGGTAACATGATGGCAAGATCAAATTTCTGCTTTCGCAGATCGACCATAAACTTCTTGTTAGCGGCTTTTGCCTCGGGACTTTTGTTGCGTTTGGGCCAGAACAGACAGTGCTTGTCCCAGGGGCTGCCCTGCAACATCGGGTACATATGAGGGTGGGTCAACAAGTGGATTTCACCGTGCTCGAAGCGATCAAACACAGCCTGTATAACCGGCGTAGCCATCACTACATCCCCAACCCAGGTGGGAAGAACGATGAGAATTTTCGCCGGCTCTTGTCTAAATGGCTTGATTGTCGGGGGACTAGCGTACGCTACAGGCATGATGCCACTACTGATAACAGGTTCGCACGCAGTATATATTCTACCAACATTCCCCGCTACACTGAGCTACTGCTAGAAGCCACCGCCTTTGCGAAGGCCAATTAAGAGACTTCCATGAGCACTTTCAACAAAATTTTTGCCGATCCAGAGGCCTTGCTCCCAATCCTGGAATCCCACCGGAGTCAGGGTCACAGCATTGTATTTGGCAATGGTTGTTTTGACCTGCTTCACGTGGGACACACGCGCTATCTGGATGCCGCAAAAGCGCTGGGTGATGTGCTGATCATTGCGGTGAATACCGAAGCCTCTATTCGCACCAATGCCAACCGCGAACAATCTATTAACCCCTGCGAGGAGCGCATGGAAATTATCGCCGCTCTGGATTCGGTAGATTACGTTGTCCCCCTTGAGGCCTCCATCCCCATTCCACTCATAGAATTGTTCCACCCCAATGTTCAGGCGAAGGGCACGGATTACACGCTGGACGAAATGCCAGAGCGATTTGCGGTAGAAGCGTGTGGCGGGCGTATTGAATTTGTTGGCGACGAAAAAACTCACAGTTCTTCCGCACTGCGGGAAATATTGCGCGCGCGTGGCGCACTGTAAAATCGCCACTGGGTAGACTATGCTTTGAGGCCCAGGTTATTTCTAATTTGAAGGTCCGTAAATATGCTCCGCTCAACTTCTACCATTGCCAGCGCCTGCGCCATCGCAAGCCTTCTGTTTTTCACAGCCTGCAGCACCATCTCTGATCCGGCTACCTCCGGTCCGTCCGCTCTTGAACAAACTATTAGCGCTCGCAGCACCGAGGCGATAGCAAGAGATTCGGCGAGACACCCGGCACAGACACTAGAATTTTTCGATGTGCGCCCGGGTATGACCGTCGCTGAGGCCCTGCCAGGCGGTGGTTGGTATACGAATATCCTCGCGAGCTATCTGGGAGCCGACAGTACCTTGTATGGCATCAATTATCCGGACAAAATCTGGCCCTTGTTCAGCTTCTCAAACGAAAAAATGATTGCAGACCGCGTAGCCAGTACGGCAATGTTTCCCACACTGGTGGGCGGATTCACTCAAAGCGGCATCGCCGCTAAGGGCTTTACTTTTGAGACCGCACCCGAGGAGCTTAATAGCACAGTGGACCGCGTACTGTTGATCCGAGCGCTGCACAATTTAAATCGCTTTGAAGCCAGTACCGGTATGCGCACCCAGGCCCTATCTACAGTCCACAGACTATTGAAAGATGACGGCTTAGTAGGTGTGGTGCAGCACAGGGCACCCGCGGATGCTGACGATACAGGGGCAGATGGCAGCCGAGGCTACCTAAAGCAAGCCAACGTTATCGCAACCTTTGAAGAGGCCGGGTTCGAGCTCGTCGCGACCAGCGAAATCAATGCAAATTCCAAAGATCAGCCCGGTGCAGACGATATCGTCTGGCGCCTGCCTCCCTCGTATAGCGGCAGCCAGGACAATCCCGCCGTAAAAGACGCTATGACGGCTATTGGCGAGTCCGACCGGATGACACTGACATTTCGAAAGAAATAACCTGAGGTTATTAATAGTTATAACAAAATATCATGGCAGAATATCTTGTGCCCTGGAGATCTTCTCTTATACTGAAGGTGTAGCGGATCGTCGTACAGCTTACAGGTAACTTTCGACCAACTAGGGTCGCTACAATTTGGGGGAAAGCATGCAGACTTATATCAGATAAGTCTGCGGCCACGGGGACGTAATCCGGTAGCGGGCCGGATGGAGCAAGACCGGGGCAACTAGTACAACCAGCCTTACCCCCGCAACGCCGTCGCAGACCCCTGTTTGCGACGGCGTTTTTTATTCTGTCAATCATACCTTTCGCGCACTTCACCATAGAATGCGCTATGCTTCTGTCCTCATTACAGGGGGAAGTATGGCGAGCATCAAGCAGTTATTGAACGATGTTGAAGAGTCACCAGAAGGACCCAACATAGCAGCAATTTTCGATTTCGATGGCACAATCATATCTGGATATTCCGCAACTGTTTTCATACGCGAACAACTCAAACGCGGAGACTTATCAAAAACAAACTTCGTAGAACTCATGGCCGCCATGACCAACTTTGGTCTGGGCAATATGGGTTTCTCGGCCATGATGGCAATCAACGCACAATTTATGCGCGGCATTGAAGAGCAGACCTACAACGAAGTCTCCGAAGAACTCTACACCAAGCAAATCGCCCGTCTCATCTATCCTGAATCGCGCTCACTTATCGATGCGCACATTGCCAAGGGACACACGGTAGCCATCGTATCCTCTGCTACGCCCTATCAGGTCAATGCAGCCGCACGGGATCTCAATATTGATCATGTTCTTTGCACCCACCTCGAGATAGAGGACGGCAAGTTTACCGGCAACGTGGTATCACCTACCTGTTTTGGCGAAGGAAAAGTCACTGCTGCAGAATCCCTCGCAGCACAAGAAGGCTCAGATCTGGACCAGAGTTTCTTCTATTCAGACAGCACAGATGACTTACAGCTGTTGGAGAGAGTGGGCCTGCCACGAGCACTCAACCCGAGTGCAAAACTGGAGCGAGTTGCACGCAATAATCGCTGGCCCGTAGCTCACTTTGGCAGCCGCGGCCGCCCGACCGCATCTCAATTTATTCGCTCGGTTGCTGCAACCGCCAGCCTGGTCGGATCTTTTGCCGCAGGACTACCCATTTATGCCCTGACCGGCTCGAGAAGAAACGCACAGAATTTTTCTTTTTCTCTGTTTGCTGATACCGCCAGCGCGCTAATAGGGCTGGAGCTGAATGTTAAAGGGGAAGAAAACATTTGGGCAGAACGGCCTGCCGTATTCGTGTTTAATCACCAGAGCAAAGCCGATGTAGTAATCTGCGCGAAACTACTCAGGCGCGATCTGGCTGGTGTCGGTAAAAAAGAAATTAGAGACATGCCGGTTATCGGGCGGGTCATGGAAATGGGCGGCGTGGTAATGATTGACCGCGCCGATGCTCGAGGCGCAATTGAGGCGATGAAACCACTCGTCGACGCCATGCGCAAAGAAGGAAAGTCTGTGGTGCTTGCCCCCGAGGGCACTCGAACAGTTTCGCCCCGGCTGGCCCCCTTTAAAAAAGGTGCATTTCACCTGGCGATTCAGGCTGGCGTACCCATGATTCCCATCGTCATACGCAATGCCGGGGATGTTGCGCCCAAAGGCGACTTTGTTTACCGCTCGGCAACGGTCGACATAGAGGTTCTTGCGCCAGTAGATACCAGCGATTGGAGCACCGATACTATTGACGAGCATATTCAGGAAGTTCGCAATATGTTCCTGCGCACGCTCGGTCAACCTGAAGTCGGCATTAAGAAAAACAGTAAGAAAAAGGCAGCGCCCAAACCCAAAGCAAAAGCAAAACCCAAGGCAGCCGCACGACCAAAAGTAAAACCTAAACTCAAATCAAAGCCAAAGATAGAGGCAACAGCCAAGACCAAATCTGCTACAAAGAAAAAAACCACAAGATAATTAAAAAGGTTTAGATCGAATGGATTTATCGCAAAGATTTAAGTCCAGCCCATGGCCAGGACAAAAGTCCAAACGTGTTGTTTTTATCCTCGATGCTCGGAATCATTTTGAACAGAGCATACTGGAGCAATGGATCGCACACTACGCACCCTCGGACACCACTTCACAAGAGGTAGTTGTCGCGCTTGGAGATGACAGAAAGGGGATAAACGCTCAGCAATTAGAGTCCGTGTTGAGCACAGCAGAAAGTCCCGAAAATATTTTGGTAGCACCGGTGAGAATTACCTGGCTGCCACGAGAATCGCTGGTCAATTCAAGTCCTCGAGTTCGCGATTTTCTGCTGGGTGATCCGCGCAGGCCCAGCGCCTCTCGCGGGGCGAAAATTATCAAAGAAACGCCCGAGCGAATGCACCTGATTGTGGGTAAACCCGATTCACTGGAAAACTTACGCACTCGACTTGCCCACCACGCTAACCCTGACAATCAAGACAAGGGGCGAGAACTGGCGAAATTTACCGCCCGCCAGGCGGCTTTGGTGCTCGATATTGCAGAACGGCAGCTACAGGGAAGTCGTTATAAAGTGCCTCGCTACGTTGCACAGAGCCTACACGCCAGCCCCAGTTACAATGAGGCAGTCGAAAAACTCGCCATTGAATCAGGTAAGAGCAAAGCCGAACTCATGAAAGAAGCTTCCGTCTATATGAAGGAAATGATTTCGGTGCCACGGACTTTTTGGCTGGACTTCTACGCCAAGTTTAATGATTTCGTTTTGGGCCTGGGATATGAAGATAAAATTGTTTACAACCAGACGGCCGTCGAAGACCTGAGAAAGATTGTCCGCGATCACCCGTCACTGTTACTTTGGACCCATAAGACTTACCTGGACGGCATGGTTGTACCCAAAGTCATGTATGAAAATGATTTTCCCATGCCACACATGTTTGGTGGAGCGAATCTGAGCTTTGCTGGATTAGGGTTTCTGCTAAGACGGTCCGGAGCAATTTTTATTCGTCGAAGTTTTCAGGACAATAAACTCTATAAACTGACGTTACGCCACTACATCGGCTACTTGATGGAAAAGCGCTTTCCCATGAACTGGGCATTTGAGGGCACTAGGTCGCGTATGGGTAAACTGATGCCGCCGCGCTATGGCTTATTAAAATATGTCCTGGAAGCCTGTCACTCGGCCGACGCAAAAAACATACACATTATTCCAGTGACCATTAGTTATGACCTGATCAGAGATGTAGAGGAATATGCCACTGAGCAGACAGGGCGGGGTAAAGGTGCTGAGTCACTGCGCTGGTTTATTGGCTACATTCGAAGCCTTGCACGCCCCATGGGCAAGGTCTATATGGATATAGGCAAACCCGTGGTATTGGACAAGGCCCCAGAACCGGGTGACAGCCTCGCTCTTTCAAAAATTGCTTTTGAAATTTCCGTTGAAGCAAATAACGTGACTCCGATTACCTTTCCATCACTGGTAACAATGAGCTTGTTGGGCGCCGCACCAAAAGCCCTAACCGAAAAAGAAGTCGTTGAAGACTTGCGCGCATTATTGGGCTGGGCTGAAGCTAGAAAACTGCGACTGTCCAAAGACTTTGACCGCAGTTATGCAGACAATATGGATGGCCTACTAGGGATAATGATTAACGAGCGCATTGTTACTCGCTATGACGAGGGTCCCGAAACGGTCTACGGGATCGCGATGGAGCAACACCCTGTAGCAAGCTACTATCGCAGTACTATTATTCATTTCTTTGTCAGTAAAGCAATTATCGAGCTGGCACTGCTAAAAGCCAGTGAGAAAGAAGGGCCCGATGCGCTCGTGGTCTTCTGGGCAGAGGTTGAACATTTACGCGACCTGTTCAAATTCGAATTTTTCTATCTGCCCAAGGAGGAGTTTCAGGCGCAGATTCGGGTCGAGCTGAATCGCTATGACGAAAACTGGGAGTCGATACTCGCTCAGGGCGCCGCGGGCTTCATGCAGCTGCTCTACTCAATGACTCCGGTGGTGTCTCATATCACGCTGCTAACGTATGCCGAGGCATACTCTGTTGTTGCTGACCTTCTTGCGAG
>JBLGAR010000005.1:0-73323 GCA_047612385.1 Cryomorphaceae bacterium
ATTCAATATATTGGTGAGGTCATAGACGATAAGGGCCGCAATGCGCTTATTAGAATTCGAGATCGAGAGCAACAGCTGACGGCTCGCGCTCGCGTATCCGAGTCGCTGGGCGACGACGGTAACTATATTGTTGCGCTCAATCTAGCTCCTACCACTCCGGACTGGCTTAGCGACTATGGCGGCCAGCCCATGAAACTGGGCTTGGACCTCAGTGGAGGCGTGCATTTTAAGCTGGAGGTTGACGTAGACACTGCGATTGATAGGCGTATGGAGTTTTACACAAATGCCATTAAGAAGAAGCTGCGCACGGAAAAAATTCGCGGTTTGGTCAACCTGAACAGGGACGCGAAAGTTGAAACGAAATTTAAGTCTGAAGATCTTCGTGAGAAAGCGCGAACAGCGATAGCGGATGAATTCCCCGAATTGTTTCTCGACAGGGTTGAGGTCGGTGAAAGCTGGAATTTGACGGCTGCGATGACTGAGCAATCCAAATCAGAAATCGCTGAATATGCGGTGGCACAAAACCTCACAACCCTGCGTAATCGTGTTAACGAGCTTGGTGTATCCGAACCTCTAGTGCAGCGCCAGGGGCAAAATCGCATCGTTGTCGAGCTCCCGGGTATTCAAGACACTGCCGAAGCGAAGCGAATTCTCGGCAAGGTCGCCAACCTGGAATTTCGCCTGGTTGCAAATATTGATGCTCCATCGTCCGAGAAACAGAAGTTTGAGTATCGCAGTGAGAATCGCGGTGGCGCCTCAGAGTGGCTGGAGCGCGAAGTGATTATTACGGGCGAGAACGTGTCCAACGCTCAGGCGAGCTTTGATCAAAACGGTATGCCTAATGTGAACATCAGTTTGGACTCGGAAGGAGCCAATATGATGTCGAATGTGACTCGAATCAATATCAAGCGTCGTATGGGTGTGCTGTTCATAGAGCGTAAGTATCGAACGCGATACGAGACCGATGAAGAGGGCGTTAGGACCAGTGTAAAAATCCCCTACGATGAGAAAAAACTGCTGACGGCCCCAACCATACAATCTGCGCTGGGTGCTCAGTTTCAAATAACCGGTCTAGACGGGCCGGGTGAAGCGCCTGAGCTTGCGCTGATGTTGAGAGCCGGGGCTCTCGCTGCACCTATCGAATTTGTGGAAGAGCGTACGGTTGGACCTTCGTTGGGTGCAGATAATATCCGAATGGGTATAAAGTCAGTGCAATATGGCCTGGGCCTGGTCGTTCTGTTCATGATCCTTTATTACAGGGTGTTCGGTGTCGCCGCCGTTACCGCGCTGACCTTGAACCTGATATTACTCATAGCCTTTATGTCGATATTGGGGGCGACTCTGACCTTGCCGGGTATCGCCGGCATAGTGCTCACTGTGGGTATGGCTGTTGATGCTAACGTGCTAATTTTTGCGCGAATACGGGAGGAGTTGAATAATGGTCTCGCTCCACAGATGGCTATTCATTCAGGTTTTGAACGGGCGGTGGCCACTATTCTGGATGCCAATATAACCACATTAATCGTCGCGGTGATTTTGTATGCCGTTGGTACGGGGCCCATCAAAGGTTTTGCCGTCACCTTATCTATCGGGATTGTAACGTCCATGTTCACAGCCATTGTGGGCACCCGGGCAATCATTAATCTGGTCTATGGTGGGCGCAAAGTGAATAAACTTTCCATCGGGGGAGTGAAGTCATGAAGGTGATTAATTTTATGGGTCAGCGCAAGCTGGCCATGATCTTTTCGATACTGTTACTCATTGCGGCAATCGGCTCCCTGGCGACACGCCAATTGAATTGGGGGCTGGACTTCACCGGTGGAACCTTGGTTGAAGTGAATTACAGTGAAACGGCAGATCTAAATGCTATTCGAAACACCTTAAGCAGTGAGGGCTATGAGGGCGCTATCGTCGTCAGCTTTGGCACGGATCGCGATGTGTTGATACGGCTGCCCAAGGGTTACTCTGACGCGCAAGGTGCAGCACTTCTTCTTGTGCTGGAGGAGTCCTTTGCCGGATCTGTCGAGCTGCGCCGAATTGAGTTCGTCGGGCCTCAGGTAGGAGACGAGTTGCGAGAGCAAGGTGGATTGGCGATGTTGCTGGCTCTGGGACTGGTAATGCTCTACGTGGCGTTTCGTTTCCAGCTTAAGTTCGCCGTCGGCGCTGTGGTAGCACTGGTGCACGATGTCATCATCACACTCGGATTCTTCTCGATCACCGGGATGGAGTTCGATTTAACGGTATTGGCCGCGCTGCTGGCGGTAATCGGTTATTCGCTAAACGATACTATAGTGGTGTCCGATAGAATTCGTGAAAACTTTCGCAAGCTGCGCCGTCCAGATTCGGAGGAGATCATCAACATATCGCTAACTGAAACTCTCGGTAGAACAGTGGTCACTTCCTTAACCACTTTATTGGTGCTCGGCTCGCTCGCCTTGTTTGGCGGCGAAATGATCAACGGGTTTGCCGACGCGCTTATCGTCGGCGTGGTGATAGGAACCTATTCTTCTATCTATGTTGCGGCCAACACACTCATGCTACTTGGGGTGAGCAAAGATGATTTGATGATTCCCGTGAAAGAGGGTTCTGATCAGGAAGAAGTAAGCCCTTAGTAAAGAATAAAGAGCGCTTATCGTTCCCGCTCCGCTCCGCACTGCGCGAGCGGGAGATTCTATGGCTTAGCTCAGAAGCGGCTTGGTTACCTGCAGTACCGCTTTAAAACACTTTGGACTTCCACACACGATGCTCCCGGATTCCATATAGTTATCGGAGCTGTCGATGTCGGACACCAGTCCACCCGCCTCTTTCACCAATAGAGCCCCCGCTGCCATGTCCCATGGGGCGAGACCCACTTCCCAGAACGCGTCCAGTCTTCCGGCAGCGACATAGGCCAGATCCAGCGAAGCAGCTCCAGCGCGTCTAATGCCCGCACACTGTCCTGCTAGCAGTTCTATGGTTTTGCTGTGCGCAGCGAGTTTGTCGTCGCAGTGATCTTTAAAGGGGATACCCGTGCCAAGTAAGGCGCCTTCGAGAGATTCCAGCTTGCTGACGCGTATTCGCCGGCCGTTGAGTTGGGCTCCCCGGCCGCGAGAAGCAGTGAACTCCTCCCGGCGAACTGGATCGAGGACCACGGCGTGCTCCAGTTTTCCTCGATACATGCATGCTATGGATATCGCATAGTGGGGAATACCACGGACAAAGTTTGTGGTTCCATCCAGAGGATCGATGATCCAGCGATACTCGGATTCTTTATTGCCGCTTAACCCAGACTCCTCGCCGTGAAAGGCGTGATCGGGGTAGGCCTTTTGCAAATGGTAGATAATGTCCTTTTCCGCGCTTGTATCCACTTCAGTCACAAAATCATTGACACCCTTTGCCTTGACCTCAAAGTTGTCCAGATCATCGGAGGCGCGCACGATCATTTCGCCCACTTTACGAGCAGCGCGTAGCGCGATAGTGATCATGGGTTCCATATTGTGTATCCGGGCAGTGTTCGTGGGCGCGCGATTATAGCAGTAGATGGGGGCTTTTTGACACCTTCGCGGAAGTCTCCTGATCTCTTTTTCTGCGCGCCCGGTTTGAAGCTGATCATCGCGCCGATGCAAGCGAAAAACCTGCTACAATTGCGCGCCTTTTAATCTTCAAGTGGACAAGCTAGACGCGCGATGAAGCTGGACAACATTAGAATCGTATTGGTGAATACCAGCCACCCCGGAAATGTGGGCGCTGTGGCTCGTGCCATGAAAAACATGGGGCTGGGCAAGCTGTATTTGGTGGCTCCCCGGCAATTTCCAGATGAGCAGGCGACCTGGCGAGCAGTCTCTGCGGCTGATATTTTGGAAAATGCGGTAATCACCGAGACGCTGGAAGAGGCTGTGGGTGATTGCCGGTTTGTGGTGGGTACCAGCGCCAGGGGCCGGAGAATACCCTGGCCGCTGCTGGATCCTAGGCGTTGCGCCGAACATATGAATGAGGAATCCGAGCGTGGTGAGGTAGCCGTCCTGTTCGGTCGGGAAGATCGAGGGCTGACTAACGACGAACTAAAAGTGTGTAATCTGCACCTCAATATTCCCACGTCTGCGGATTACAGTTCACTGAACCTCGCTATGGCCGTGCAAATTGTCTGCTATGAATTGCGCATGTTACTGGACGCTCCATCTCTTCCCCAGCAGAATGACGAGCAGTGGGACTCGCCATTTGCCACCCAGGAATATATGGAAAGTTACTACGTGCATCTGGAACAGACACTTGTAGATATCGAATTTATGGATAGGGATGCCCCCCGTCAATTGATGACCAGGCTGCGCCGTTTGTATTCCAGGGTGCGCCTAGATGAGATGGAGATGAATATTCTTCGGGGGATTCTGTCTGATACCCAGAAATGGGTTCGCAAGGCAAAGAAATAGAAAACGAAACTGCGGTCGAATACTTGACGAAAACGCTGGGTTTATAGTTGACGGTTTTAGTATGACATTGCATACTTTTCACCTCGAACATTGTTGGGTAAAGCCATGCGTTTGACCACCAAAGGACGTTATGCGGTAACCGCGATGCTTGATTTAGCACTTCACGCGGATTCCGGCCCTGTGAGTCTTGGTGATGTTGCGGGCCGACAGGATATATCCCTGTCATATCTCGAACAGCTATTTGCGAAAATGCGCCGTCAGGGCCTGGTCAACAGTATCCGTGGCCCGGGGGGCGGCTATCGCCTGGCAAGACAGCACGATGATATATATGTGGCGCAGATTATCGATGCGGTCAATGAAACGGTCGATGCGACAGGATGCGGCGGAACCAGCGATTGTCAGCAAGGAGAGGTTTGTCTCACCCACCATTTGTGGTGTGACCTGAGTAACCAAATCCATGGCTTTTTAAGTAATATCAGTCTTGCCAATCTGGTTGAGCAGAGCGAGGTCCAGAGTGTCTCCGCGCGTCAAAATATGAGGTTGCAACAGGTGCAAACCCTGACCCTTACGGAAATCCTTACGGAAAGATAGTCCCGCGATTACGGAGACGCCTGGAATTGAAAGCGATACAAAAACCGATTTACTTTGACTATCTTGCCACCACACCGGTCGACCCGCGTGTGGCCGAGAAAATGTCTCATTGCCTGTCTATGGAAGGCAACTTCGGCAACTCAGCATCGCGCTCACACCTGTTCGGCTGGAAGGCTGAGGAAGCGGTTGAGCATGGCCGCCGTCAAGTGGCCGATTTACTGAATGCAGATCCGCGTGAAATTGTGTGGACCTCTGGTGCCACCGAGTCAGACAATCTGGCTATCAAAGGTGTGGCGCATTTTTACAGCAAAAAAGGCAAGCACATTATTACCTCCAAGATTGAACACAAAGCCGTTTTGGACTCGTGTGGACAATTGGAGCGCGAAGGTTTTGAAGTGACCTACCTGGATCCAGGTAGTAACGGTTTGACCACGCCTGAAGATATCGCCGCGGCCATTCGTGAAGATACAATTCTGGTGTCGATCATGCACGCTAACAACGAAATCGGTATCGTCAACGATATCGCCGGCATTGGCGAAGTCACTCGCAATTCGGGTGTATTGTTTCATGTTGATGCCGCTCAGTCGGCGGGTAAAGTTCCCATCGATCTCGAGACGATGAAGGTTGATTTACTATCGCTATCAGCGCACAAAATGTACGGCCCAAAAGGGATGGGGGCTCTCTACGTGCGTCGCAAGCCACGAGTGCGATTGGAGGCTCAAATGCATGGGGGTGGCCACGAAAGAGATATGCGCTCGGGTACTTTGGCTACCCACCAAATTGTAGGTATGGGAGAAGCGGCGCAAATTGCTAGAGAGGGTATGGAGGCCGAAAAGATCAAATTGCTGGCTTTGCGTGGACGGTTCTGGGATGGCATCAAAGATATTGAAGAAGTTTATATTAACGGCGATCCCCAGGCGCGACTTCCCGGGGTCTTAAACGTGAGTATCGCATTTGTCGAAGGTGAGTCTCTGATGATGTCGTTGAAGGACCTGGCACTGTCCAGTGGCTCGGCGTGTACTTCGGCGAGTCTTGAGCCGTCCTATGTATTGCGGGCTTTAGGCCTGAGCGATGAGCTCGCGCACAGCTCGCTGAGATTTAGCTTCGGGCGATTTACGACTGATGAGGATGTCGATATAGCGGTGGCGCAACTACGCTCGGCGATAGCCAAGCTTCGCGAGGTATCATCCGTGTGGAATAGGTACAAAGAGGGCGCCGATTTGAGAGAAAAGAAAGGCTAACTTGCTTGTGACGGGGGCGACGATTGCAGAAACTGCTGCAAAACATGTCAGTTCGCGCAATTGAGTGCTCGCTTTGCCTGATTTCGACGACGATTCTGATCGCCCCTGGGAGAAGATTGTGGTGGCAATTTAGTTCGCCTGGATGGAGAAATTGGACTGAGCCGGCCCAAGTGATCGCCGAATTATCGGACTTTATCTCAGTCGAAATGTAAGTTGTTGATTTGTCAGGTTATAAATATAGTCTTTCGCACCTGTTCAAGGTGAAACCCAAGCACAAAATCCGTATAATTGCGCGGCTTCGTTCGCGCGTGCCAGCGTCCGGGATCTCAATATCCCTGTCCACGGCTCTGCGCGCCCCTTAAAATCATTTATCAGGAGAAAATTCATGGCTGTAGAGCGCACCCTATCTATAGTGAAACCAGACGCAGTTGCCAAAAATGTTGTTGGTCAGATCGTTACCCGTTTCGAGTCCAATGGTCTGCAAGTTGTTGCTTCGCGCATGATGCGCCTCAGCGATGCTCTGGCGGGTGGTTTTTACGCTGAACATGCCGAACGTCCATTCTTTCCTGATTTGATAGCGTTTATGACCTCGGGTCCCGTTGTTGTGCAGGTACTGGAAGGCGAGGGCGCTATTGGGAAAAATCGCGATTTGATGGGCGCTACAAACCCGAAAGAGGCTGCGGCAGGTACAATACGTGCAGACTTTGCCGAATCTATCGACGCCAATGCTGTTCACGGCTCAGACTCACCTGAATCTGCGGCTCGTGAAATCGCCTATTTCTTCGCCGCAAGCGAAGTGTGCTCTCGAGCTTAAGTCCACAAGCGACTAAAACTTATGATGCCAACCCCATGACCTCAACAATCGCCAGCACGCAAGACACGGCAACCATCAACTTGATGGGGCTAACGCTTGCGCAAATGGAGGCCTTTTTCGAGAGTATTGGAGAGAAGAAATTCCGCGCCCAGCAGGTGCTCAAGTGGATTCATCACGCGGGTGAGCTCGATATTGCCCAAATGACGAATCTGGGCAAAGTGCTGCGGGAAAAATTGCTCAGTGTTGCGGAGGTTCGCCCGCCTGAGATCGTCAGTCAAAATGACTCGAGCGACGGAACGCGTAAGTGGGCGATCCGGGTTGAAGGGGGAGGTCTTGTTGAGGCAGTTTTAATCCCTTCGGGAAAGCGTGCAACATTGTGTGTCTCCTCCCAGGTGGGTTGCTCCCTAGATTGCAGTTTCTGTTCTACAGGCAAGCAGGGCTTTCAGCGCGATCTGACGGCGGCCGAAATCATCGGCCAAGTCTGGCTGGCAATAAATTCCTATGATGCTTTTAAAGCCGGAAGTGGACGCGTTGTTACCAACGTTGTCATGATGGGTATGGGTGAACCTCTACTCAATTTCGACAACGTGGTGTCGGCCATGGACTTGATGCTCGAAGATATGGCTTACGGGCTGTCAAAGCGCCGGGTCACTATCAGTACCTCGGGTGTGGTGCCGGCGCTGGATAAACTGGCAAAAGTCAGCGAAGTTTCTCTCGCGGTTTCACTGCATGCACCCAACAATGAGCTTCGTAGTCAGCTGGTTCCGATCAATCGTAAATATCCGATTGAGGTGCTGTTGGAGAGCGCGCGAAATTACATTGATGCTCAGCGGGATACATCCCGGGTTGTCACCATCGAATACACGTTGATCTCCGGCGTGAATGATCAACGAGAACACGCTCATGAACTCGCGCAGTTGTTAAAAGATTTCCCGTGTAAGATCAATCTGATTCCGTTTAATACTTTCGCACAATCCGAATACGCAAGGCCGAGTGGAAATACGGTTCAGCGGTTCTGGCAGATCTTGATCGATGCCGGCTTTATCGTTACCGTTCGCTCAACACGCGGTGATGACATCGACGCAGCATGTGGGCAGTTGGTTGGTGAGGTTGTCGACAAAACTCGCCGGGCAGAGCGTTACCGCTTGGCTGCTGAGGCTCAAGAAATCAATGTGGGGTAATTGTGAAATCAGTAACGACTAAAAATTTGATTCTAAACACTACCCTGATCGTGGGTGTTGTCGGCATGCTTCTCTCCGGTTGTGTTACCAGCACTACAGGTGGCTTCACCGAAGCAGCTTCTCCGGACATTGTCCTTGAACGTCGCGTTGAACTTGCCCGGAATTACATTGGAGAAGGTGACTGGAGTAACGCCAAACGCAACCTGAATTTGGCTGCCAATATTGATCCCGACAACGCTGAAGTGCACGAAGCCTTTGCTTTGGTGTATCAAAGTACGGGCGAATATGAATTGGCGGAGGATAGTTTTAAAAAAGCCATCAAAAGTCGGAAAGATTTCTCCAGAGCTAGAAATAATTATGCCGCTTTTTTGTTTATGCAGTCTCGTTTTGAAGAGGCGCAGACGCAACTCGAGTACGTAGTGAAGGATTCATTTTATACCGCGCGACCTCAGGCTTTTATCAATTTGGGCTTGTCACGCCTACAACTGGCCGATCCCGTCGGCGCTGAAAAGGCTTTCGTCAGATCCTTGTCGATGGACCGCAGTAACTCCATTGCGTTGTTTGAAACCGCGCAGTTGAGATATGAAGCATCGGATTTCAGCGCGTCAGAAAGATATTACCGCGCCTATAGAAGTAGCGTTCGGCAGCAGTCTTCGCGCGGGTTATGGCTGGGTGTACGTTTGGCGAAGATATCGGGAGACCGCGATGCCGAAGGCAGCTACTCTATGGCCCTGAGTAGTCGCTATCCCGATTCGGCTGAGTATCAGGCTTTTAAACAGAGCTCGAAAAATGACTAGCGAGCCGTTGTCCCAAGCGAGCGTTCCATCGTCGCCGGGTCCGCTTTTGAAACACGAGCGCGAAGCGCAGGGTATGTCACAACGAGAAGCGGCAGATCGGCTAAACTGGATGCCGGATTATGTTGCCGTCATCGAAGACGACAACTATGAAAAGCTTCGTAACCCCGCTTTTGCTCGGGGCTATGTGAAAGCCTATGCCCGCTTGGTTGGGCTCAGTGAAGAGCTATTGCTGTCCGCGTTTGACGAGCACCGCAGGCTGAACGTACCAGCGACTAAGGTGAGCAAAAAACGACAGCGGCCCGTGCATTTACAACGAACGGAGATTGGTGTGGCGGTGGGTCTTGGAGTTTTATTGCTTCTGGTTTTCTTTATGTGGTGGCGGAGCGCTTAGTTTATGACAACTGAATCACCTATCAAGAGACGTATCAGCCGGCAAATATACGTCGGAGATGTGGCCGTGGGTGGCGATGCGCCGATCAGCGTGCAGAGCATGACCAATACAGAAACCTGCGATGTCGATGCTACCGTCGCGCAGGTGCAGGCGATACAAGATGCCGGAGCCGACATCGTAAGAATATCTGTGCCTAGTATGGATGCGGCGGAGGCATTTCGTAAAATACGTGCGCGAGTGTCAGTGCCTCTGGTTGCAGATATACACTTTGATCACAAAATCGCGCTTAAGGTCGCCGAGTATGGCGTTGATTGTTTGCGTATCAACCCTGGCAATATCGGCCGGGATGATAAGGTCAGAGAAGTGATCAACAGCGCCAGAGATAAAGGCATTCCGATTCGTATCGGTGTCAACGCAGGTTCTCTAGGGAAGGATTTAGAGCGTAAGTATGGTGAACCAACCGCCGAGGCGCTGGTGGAGTCCGCGCTGCGCCACGTAGACATCCTCGACAAGTTTGATTACCAGGACTTTAAGGTGAGCGTTAAGGCTTCAGATATCTTTATGGCAGTAAAAGCCTATAGGTTACTGGCCGAACAAATAGAGCAGCCGCTGCATTTGGGTATTACAGAAGCCGGTGGATTGCGCGGCGGAACTGTTAAGTCTTCCGTAGGCTTGGGCATGCTGCTGATGGACGGCATTGGCGATACCATTCGTATCTCCCTGGCAGCGGACCCGGTTGAGGAAGTGAAAGTTGGTTTTGAGATTTTGAAAAGTCTCAAGCTGCGTGCAAATGGTATCAACTTTATCGCCTGCCCCAGTTGCTCGCGCCAGAACTTTGATGTGATATCCACTATGAACACGCTGGAGCAAAGGCTAGAGGACATACGCACACCAATGAACGTCGCGGTCATCGGTTGTATCGTCAACGGTCCCGGTGAGGCAAAAGTAGCCGATATCGGCTTAACCGGTGCATCACCGAGTAATTTAATTTATGTCGATGGGGAGCCCGATCACAAAGTGGGAAACACTGACTTTGTCGATCACCTCGAGCAGGTGATCAGAGAGCGGGCGGCGGGGCTGGAGCGCGAGAGAGCGATTGCAGATGAAAATCTCATCTTGAAGTCGACCCGTTGAAAGCTTCACAGTCACAGGAGGCAATGTGAGTAATTTACGAGCCGTTAAGGGAATGAGTGACATCTTTCCCGACGAGACTCCCCACTGGCAACGTTTCGAGGCGATTGTTCGTCAGGTGGCAGGGAGCTTTGGCTATGGAGAGGTTCGATTTCCTGTCGTTGAGCATACTGAGTTGTTTAAACGCTCTATTGGCGAAGTGACCGACATTGTTGAAAAAGAAATGTATAGCTTTCCCGATCGCAACGGTGAAAGTATGACTCTGCGCCCAGAGGGTACTGCAGGTTGTGTGCGTGCGGCCATTCAGCAGGGTATTTTGAATACTCCACAAAGACTGTGGTACACCGGGCCAATGTTTCGCTACGAACGTCCACAAAAAGGCCGTTACCGCCAGTTTCATCAGGTTGGGTTCGAGGCGTTTGGAGTTGCAACACCGGACATGGACGCCGAGCTAATCTTGTTAACAGCTAGGCTTTGGCGCGCTTTGGGTATTGCCGATGGCGTTGAACTTCAGCTCAATTCTATTGGCAGTAGCGAGGCCAGGAGCCAATACCGAAGCGCTCTATCGTCTTATCTTGAGCAGCATCTAGACGCTTTGGATGAGGACAGCCAAAGACGTTTACACACTAATCCGCTGCGTATACTCGACAGCAAAAACCCTGAGACTCAAGCTTTGTTGGATCGTGCCCCATCGCTGGTTGATTTTCTGGATGAAGAATCAGCCGAAGACTTCTCTCGGCTGCGTGAGTTACTTGATGCCGCCGGGCTTGCTTACACCATTAATCCGCGTTTGGTTCGCGGTCTGGACTACTACAACAAAACGGTCTTCGAGTGGGTCACAGATCGTCTCGGAGCGCAGGGAGCGGTAGGCGGTGGCGGTCGCTACGACGGGCTGGTTGAACAGCTCGGAGGCAAAGCGACGCCGGCAGTCGGTTTTGCCATGGGTATTGAAAGACTGGTGCTTCTGATGGAGGAACTTGGGGCCGCCGTTGAGGTAACGTCGCGCGCTGACATTTACGTTGTGTCGGCAGGAGAAGGTGCTCAGACCAAGGCTTTTGCAGTGGTAGAATCTTTGCGCAACGCACTCCCCAACTGCAAAATAGTGCAGCATACGGGCGGCGGCAGTTTCAAAAGCCAGATGAAGAAGGCAGACAAGAGCGGTGCGCAAGTCGCATTGATTTTGGGTGAAGATGAGGTGGCAGCGCAAACTGTGACCCTCAAGACCCTGCGCGCGCAAGATGACACGACCAAACGAGAAGCACAGCAAACTGTGGCTATATCAGAACTGGAAGCGACGCTGAAAACAGCGTTTGCCTCCTGAAGTAAAGTAACGAGGAATATTGAAAAGTGGACAGCTATCGTACTGAAGATGAGCAAGTAGAGGCCATTCGGCGCTGGTGGGATGACAATGGGAAATCGACGATTGTCGCGATTGTGGTCGCGCTTTCTGCCGGCTTTGGTTGGCAGGCCTGGAAAGGTCATGAGGCGGAGCAGGCGGAGGTTGCGTCTGGTATCTACCTGTCGATGCTGCAAAATCTGGAGGGTGAGAATCGTTCGATCAAACAGCTCAAAGAAGCAGCAGATTTAGCGTCTCAACTTAAGACGGAATTTGCCTCCACCAGCTATGCGCAATTCGCGGCGTTGCACCTGGCCGGACTTGCGGTTTCGAAAGATCAGTTGACGGAAGCTGAGGCACACTTGCGATGGGTGTTGTCCAAGGCCGGTAAGGGCGGGGACGTTGCGCAGATCACCGAGTTGCGATTGGCGCGAGTGCTGGCCGCAGCCGGTAAAGCAGATCAGGCACAGGAAATTTTGCAGCGAGCTGGCGCAGTATCCTATTCTGCATCCTATGCGGTCGCCAGAGGGGATATTTTGTTGCAGCTAGGGCGCAAGGACGAAGCTCGCGATGCTTATAAAGATGCACAGACGTTAATGGGTCCCGATGCTAACCAGTTGAATCTGGCTACTCTGAATCAGAAACTTCAGAGTTTGAGCCCTATCCCGGCGCGTCTATCAGTAGCGGCTGCTGAAATGGAGGCCGTGTCATCCGAAACCGACGCGCTAGAGTCGCCTTCTGTTCAACAGGAACCTTGAAATGAGACCATCCCTGTCACCATGGCGTTTGATAGCCACCTTAGTACTGCTGTCAACTTTGTCCGCTTGCGGCACTATTGATACCGTAGGGGGTTGGTTTAGCTCGGACGATGAAGATCCACGCAAGCCTGTCGAGCTTGAGGATATTGAACAGCAGGTAACGTTCAAGAAACTATGGTCAAAGGGCATTGGCGACGGGCAGGGTGAGGGCTTATACAAACTGACGCCTGTTATTGACAGAGATCGTATCTTTGCGGCGTCCTCCGATGGTGTGGTGGTGTCTCATGATCGTCACTCCGGGAAAGAGCTTTGGGAACGCGAGTTGGAGGTCGATTTGTCAGGAGGTGTTGGTAAATTTGAAGACTCGCTCTTTGTAGGTACTAGCGAAGGGTATGTGACCAGGCTCAGCGCGGAAGATGGAAGCGAAATTTGGTCAACTCGTCTGCAGGGCGAAGTTTTGGCTGCCCCCCAAGGTGATGGCAAGGTCGTGATAGCGCAAACCTATGACGGTAGATTGCAGGGTCTGGACTTTTCCAGTGGTAAAAAACTTTGGGTTCACGATAGCAACGTTCCTGTGCTGACAGTGCGTGGTACCAGCACGCCTATTTTGAGCAACGGCGTGGTATACGCAGGTTTTGCCAATGGGCGTGTTCTTGCTTTCAACGCTCAAACCGGGACTATTTCCTGGGAGGCGCGAGTAGCAATTTCCCAGGGACGCTCGGAGATAGAGCGCATTGTTGATGTTGATGGCACCATGGCGTTGATAGGCAGCGAGCTGTTTGCAGCAAGTTATCAGGGCCGTTTGGTCGGCATAGATATCAGCAACGGTCGAAAAATATGGCAGCAAGATGCCTCTTCCTATTCTGGTGTTTCTCAAGGCTTTGGCAATATTTATATCAGCGATGAAAGCGGCGCACTGACGGCATACTTGCGCAACGGACAGGGTATTCGCTGGGAGCAGGGCGCTTTGGGATTTAGAAATTTGTCCCGGCCTACTCCTGTAAACAGCTATGTGGCGGTCGCTGATTTCGAGGGCTACGTGCATCTGGTTTCTCAAGTCGATGGCGAATTTGTCGGGCGTATCAAAACCGACGGCGATGGCGTTAGAGCGGATATGATTGGCGACGGAAACATTCTTTACGTCTATGGCAACAGCGGAAAGCTGTTCGCCTTTGAAATTAGCTCTAAGGAATAAGTAGAACTCACGTGATACCTGTAATCGCCCTTGTAGGGCGCCCAAATGTCGGTAAATCTACATTGTTTAACCAGCTCACGCGTAGCCGGGATGCCTTAGTAGCTAATTTCTCAGGTTTGACCCGAGACCGAAAGTACGGTGAAGCTCGCATGGGCACCAAGCCTTTTATCGTGATCGATACGGGCGGAATTACCGGTGATGAAGAGGGCATCGACACTCAGATGGCCGGACAGTCTCTCGCTGCGATAGAAGAATCAGACGCGGTTCTATTCTTAGTGGACGCTCGGGACGGCCTGAGTCCTGCTGATCAGGCTTTGGCAAAGCACCTGCGCCAGCGTAACAAAGCATTTCACCTGGTAGTGAATAAGATTGATGGCCTGGAGGAAGAGTTAGCCAAGGGTGATTTTTATGCCCTTGGGGTTGAGTCGATGTACGCCATAGCCGCTTCCCATGGGCGCGGTGTGAGATCAATGATCGAGTCCGTACTACTGGATTTCCCGGAACCGGGAGAAGAAGAAGAAAAGGACCCTTATCGCGGTGTGAGGGTGGCTATTGTGGGGAGGCCAAATGTTGGAAAATCTACGTTGGTCAACCGTATGTTGGGTGAGGACCGCGTTGTCGTCTACGATGAGCCCGGCACTACCCGGGACAGCATTTATATTGAATTCCTAAGGGACGAGAAATACTACACCTTGATCGATACGGCAGGTATTCGTCGTCGAAAAAACGTCACTGAAACTGTCGAAAAATTCTCCATCGTAAAAACACTTAAAGCCATTGATGACGCTCATGTGGTGGTGCTCATTATGGACGCCCAGCTTGGGCTCGTTGACCAGGACATGCATCTGCTGGGCCATTGCATTGAGAAAGGCCGCGCTCTGGTATTGGCGGTCAACAAGTGGGATGGTCTGGATGCCGAAGAAAAGACGCGCATTAAAACGGAGCTGACCCGCAGGTTGCAGTTTGCGAGCTTTGCCGATACCCACTTTATATCCGCACTGCATGGCACCGGTGTTGGCCATTTATATAAGTCGATTGATGCTGCACATCAATCTGCCACTAAAAAATTGAATACCAACGTGCTTACCCGTTTGCTAGAAGATGCAGTATTCGACAATCCTCCTCCGATGATTAACGGGCGAAGAATTAAGCTGCGCTATGCGCATGCCGGGGGACAGAATCCGCCGCTAATCATCATTCATGGCAATCAGACGGCTAAAGTTCCCGTCAGCTATCAGCGTTACCTGGAGAAGATTTTTCGCAGGGAATTGCAACTGGTGGGAACGCCAGTGAGAATAGAATTTCGCGGTAGTGAGAACCCCTATGCTGAAAAGCGCGGTGAGATGACCGAACGTCAGGCCAACCGAAAGAGGCGTATCGCCGGCCAAGCGAAAGATCCCAAGAAGAGTCGAAAGCGCTAGGCGGTCCTGCCTTGATGATATCCCCAGCGAAGCCCGATCTGGATAGTCGTGAGAATATCGAGAGTTTCGTCGATTTGTTCTACGCTAAGCTACTGACCGATAAACAGCTGGCTCCCATTTTTGTGGATGTTGCTGTCATCGATCTGGACGTTCACCTTCCCCACATCAAGAATTATTGGTGTAAATTATTGCTGGGCGAGCGAGCATATCAACGCCACACGATGAACATCCATCGCCAACTCCATGCCAAGAGACCTTTGGAGGAGGCCGACTTCCAACGTTGGCTGAGCACTTTCGTGGATTGCCTGAGAGATCACTATACCGGTCCTCGATCGGATCGAGCTGCCGAAATAGCGGCTACTATTGCCGCCAATATGGCCAAAGCGCTGCGCGACTGATCCCTGTTAGCCTGGCGCCTGTTGTTTGCCGCAAGCTGTGATCAAAAAATAAGCACAATATACTTGCGATTTCTAATTATGGTGTTATAGTAATGTATAACACCATATCAATAGAGATCAGTAGAATGTTGAGTTCTTCAAGAAGATTGAGAGTAACCAGGACAGATGGCCGTATTGTGACCTATTCGGCTCTGTTTATGGTTTGCGCGCTTATGAGCGCAGTAGGGGGAGGTGCCTGGGGCGCCCTGGCATTTATGCCCGCCGCCGTTGCAATGGAGATTGCGAGCCGCAATTGCACTGGTTCGTCAAACGCAGATACCACACGCACTCCCAGCTGAATTAATACATCGGTCTTTGAGGTGAACTTTATGCTGCGAATGCTACTGTCTTTGGCCAGCATTTTATTAGCGCACGCTGCCGGCGCAGACGTCCAACGAGTTAGCGATTTGTCCTTTGAGCGCGTGGTGTTGCACGGCGCTGGCAAGCTGCAGGTCCGTCAGGGTGTGCAGCCCATACTGACTATAAAGGGCGATGACGAAGAGCTGGACAAGGGAGCTTTCTACCTGGATGGAGATACACTCTTTTTGGGTCGCGGTGGCAAGATGCGATCAAATGTATCTGGAGTCGATTTTATGCTCACAGTAGAGAAACTAACCCATTTAAAGTTGCTGGGTACAGGCAACATCTATGTAAAGCCTCTTGAAGTTGAAGATTTGTACGTCGCCCTTGATGGATCCGGAGATATTAAAATGTTCTCGGTGCGCGCCAAAGACCTAACCCTGCAGCTGAGCGGTCCCGGTGATATACAGGCGGTTGAACTCTTCGCTGAAGATCTCAACGTCGTGCTATCGGGCTCGGGCGAAATTCATCTGGGGGAGGTTGTTGCCAAGGATGCTGAGTTCTCGCTCAAAGGTTCGGGAGGAATCACGGTACAAAAAAGCGGTGTATTGGACAGCCTCGATATAAAAATTGTCGGTTCGGGTGATGTGAATCTGGAGCCGGTCGACTCCGATGAGGTAGAGATCAATATTATGGGTTCGGGTGATGCGACAGTTCATGCTCGCTCCGAACTAGAAGTCGGCATTATTGGTAGTGGCGATGTCTATTACAGCGGCGAACCCAATATCGATCAGTCGATTCTCGGGTCGGGGGATTTACATCGCAGGCAGCCTCATAAGTCGATTGAGCAGCGGGAGCAATCAACGCGTGTCGATTGAATGGAATGACAAGCAGCCGATCTACAAGCAACTTCGGGTCTTGGTGGTGGAGCGAATTATGGACGGATCTTTTACCGAAGGCGAAGCTGTGCCTTCAGTCAGGCAGGTCGCTGCCGAATATCAGATTAATCACCTCACTGTGGGTAAGGCTTATCAGGAGCTGGTCGATATTGGGCTGTTGGAAAAACGCCGTGGCCTTGGCATGTACGTAGCCGCAGGCGCGCGAGTCGCACTTACTGACACCGAACAACAAAGCTTTATAGATGACGAATTACCTGCGTTTGTAGATCGGGTGCAGGCTCTGGGAATGAACATGGATGAAGTCGTAAAAATATTGCTCGAATCAAGGAGAAAAAACTGATGACCACTATCGTCAGGGCTCGCGGTCTACGAAAAAATTTTGGTGACATCCCGGCAGTAGATGGTATCGATTTAAATATCAAAGCGGGCTCGGTGGTCGGGTTAATTGGCCCCAACGGTGCGGGTAAAACCACACTATTGCGTGCCTTGCTGGGCCTGACCAAGTACGCGGGTGATCTCGAAGTGTTGGGCAATAGCCCGCGGGGTGAGCGAGCCAGTTTAATGGAACAGGTATGCTTTATTGCCGATACAGCGGTCTTGCCTAGATGGATGACAGTCGATCAACTCATCGATTATACCGCCGGAATTCATCCAAGGTTTGATCGGGTTCAGGCAGAAATTTTTTTGCGCAGCACCGATGTCGTTGGCGGCCGAAAAGTTAGAAATTTATCCAAGGGTATGACAGTGCAACTTCATCTGGCGTTGGTAATGGCCATTGATGCCAAGCTGTTGATTCTGGATGAGCCGACATTGGGATTGGATATCATTTTCAGAAAGCGATTCTTTGAGCAGTTGCTGAACGATTACTTTGATGGAGAAAGGACCATCATCATTTCAACCCACCAGGTAGAAGAGGTTCAAAATATCCTTACTCATGTAATGTTTATGAATCATGGGAGGTTGATTTTAGACACTCCAATGCTGGAAATGGAAGAGCGCTTTGTCGAACTTCACGCCGTGGGAGAAACCGTTAAGAAGGCCCAGGAAATACCTCATATAGGTATGCGCAACATTCTCGGTGGCAAGGCGATAATCTACGAGGGTATCGATCACGCATTGCTCGCCCCGCTGGGTGAACTGCGCCCACCTTCTGTTTCGGATCTATTTGTGGCTAAAGTGACGGGGGATGAACACCATGCCTAATTTCAATTCTGCTCGTATGGCCACACTGGCACGCCGTGAAATCCAGGAGAATCGCAACTCCCTGATTTGGACACCCGTCGGGATAGCAGTGATGCTGGTCGCGATCATGCTGATTAGCGTGTTAGTGGCCAATAGAGTGAGTGTCGTAGGCGATACCCTTCTACACGTTTTGCTGAAGGAAGAATCGGTGAAGGGTCTGGACATTACGATCGATATGAGCGCGGATGAAAATGGCGGGAAAAGCGCTTACAAAATTGAGACGAGAGAAGCACCAGGCGATGACGAGGAATGGAATTTTTCCAAAGATTGGGACTTTGAGCCTAAGACCGGACCCCAGCTGCAAGAAGAAATACAGGATGGTTTAGACGAAAAACTTGAAAACCTAAACCCGGTCTTGAACCTTGTTCACAGCGTTATGTTAGTGGTGTTGTATATAGTTTCGATCACCTACCTGCTGTCGAGCTTGTACACGGATCGCAAAGATCACAGTATCTTGTTTTGGCGATCCATGCCTCTGTCAGAATGGGAGGAAGTGCTTTCAAAGCTGTTCATGGCAGTACTCGTGGTCCCTGTCGTTTTCATCCTTGCATCTGTGGTAGTGCAGTTAGCTTACGTAGTCATCGCGATGCTAATGGTGTGGCGAATGGATATGGATCCCTTTCAACTTATCTTGGGAAATTTAGAATTCGGAAGTTTATTCTTTGGTCAAATTGCCGGATGGTTGCGGACAGTGCTATGGATTCTTCCACTGTATGCCTGGCTGTTGTTTGCATCGGCTGCCGCAAGGCGTTCACCCTTCTTTCTTGCCGTTGCTCCAGTGTTGGGAATTATGTTCGTAGAGGAGGTCTTCCTTGGAAGTGAATACTTTGCCAACGCCATACAGCGTCACGTTCCACACTATACGGAGGGCAAGGGCTCTGTCAGTTTCTTTATAGATAGTCCCGCTTGGTCGTCAGCCGACTATGCGAGTATTGCCCTGGGCTTACTATTTGCTTTCGCTGCGCTTACAGGGGCCGTTTATCTGCGCCGGTACAGATTCGAAATTTAAAGATCAGCGTTTGGTATATGGGAATAATTTTACTATTGTAGTCCCTGCCTGTATTTTCGGATAAACCACGCAATCGAGCCTCTTAATCTTCCGGTTTTTAATGGACGATCTAGAGGGTGCAGGTAAGTTCGCCCAAGCGCTGGGTCAGTTTTTTATTTTCATTGTAGTCGATGGGTATGACTACCAAGCTCGGTCCTCGATGGTCCGCAGCCTGCTCTATCGCAGATAGTAATTTTTCGCTGTCGTCGACGAAGGTATAGTCCCACCTGAAAGACTTCGCGAGCATCTCCCAGTCCGGATTGGTAAACGATAAATCAGTGTGCTTGCCGAAGTGAGTCCACTGTTTCCATGCTATGAGGCCATAGGCGTTGTCTTCCCAAACCATCATGGTGATATTGCTGTTGAGGCGGAAGGCTGTTTCCATCTCCTGCACATTCATGAGGAACCCCGCATCACCAGCGATACCCAGTATTTTCCTATCGGGATCCACCAGCGAGGCTGCAATAGCGCCCGGGAGCGCAAAACCCATGGAACAGAAGCCATTGGGTATGAGGCAGCCATTGGGAGTTTTGCAGTGATAGTGTCTGGCGATCCACATCTTATGTGCCCCCACGTCTGATAAAACAAGTCCGTCGGCTGCATAAACCTTTTGTACATCGTGCAAGACCTTTTGCGGTTTTATGATACCGGTGGTCTTGTCCTCGTTGTGTTCGTTAAGCTCCTGGGCCATGTCTTCCCTTGTGCGCTGCTGCTGGCCTAAATCGAAATTGAAGTCCGGAGCGGTTTTCAAAGAAGCGACCAACGCCTCCAGTGTGTCCGCCACATCACCCACCAGCTCGACACCGGGGTGGTAAGCGCTGTCGATTTCTGCAGGTAAAAAATCGATGTGAATAATGGATTTTTTACCGTCTTCGTTCCACAAAGAGGGGTGGTACTCCACCATGTCAAAACCAATGGCGATTACAAGGTCCGCAGCATCAATAGCGCAGGTGCCGATATCCTTGGAGCCCAGTCCTATCGTGTAAAGGGATTGATCGCTGTCTGGGTCGATGGCACCTTTTGCCATAAAGGTGTTCAGTACTCCTATGCGTGTCAGCTCAGCCAGTTCACGCAACTGGCGGTTGCTGCGTTTTCTGACACAGCCGTTTCCTGCCAAAATCACAGGGCGATTGGCCGATTTTATTTTCTCTACAGCGACAGTAATCATGTCGGCGTTGGCAGCCGAACGACGGAAGCGAACCGGTTTCATGGGCAGGGCATCCGTATCGTGCTCCGCAATATCCTCGGGTAGTTCTACCAATACTGCGCCGGGTTTCTCGCTGCGAGCAATACGCACTGCTTTTCGCATAACTTCGGGAATACTATCCGCGTGAATAATGGTGGTCGCCCACTTTGTAACGGGCTCGAACATCTTTACCACATCCATTATCTGGTGCGACTCTTTATGAAGGCGACGAGTACTGCCTTGGCCGGTGAGCACCAGCATAGGCGCTCTATCCATATTTGCGTCGGCGACACCGGTAATCAGGTTGGTAGCACCGGGTCCTAGCGTTCCCAGGCAGGCGGCGGGTACCCCGCTCAATCGGCCGTAAATTTCCGCCATGAACGCAGCGCCTTGTTCGTGCCGAGTTAGTACGAATGTGATGCTATTGGAATCTTCCAGGCTCATCATAAAATCGGCGTTCTCCTCACCTGGCACACCAAAGATGTACTCGATGCCTTCTTCTTCCAAACATTTGACCATTAAATCTGAGGCTTTCATGGTGTCATCCTGCGTTGTGTTTTTTTGAATTAGTAGAGCAGCTACCAGCCTATCAGCGCACGATGCAAATAGATGCCGGTTTATTGACTTGGGTCGATGAACCAGCGACGGATAAGGTTCCCGAAGATCTCATCAAGGCTATTCTTGAGGCGCTTGGGGAAGGATGACGAAGAAACGACCGCTTTAGCCATCATCCTTCCATCGCGATTTAGGATAACTCTAGAAGTGTACGCCCTTCATCAATGCGGCGAGCGCCACCTGCTCGCTGGAAACCTCAACTTTTTCAGGCTTTGCGTCTCCCTTTGCCGCGGCTGAATCGCTGAACATGCGGAACACGATATTCATAACAACTTCGGAGAACCTCGGCGCTACGGCTGTCATTACCTGCAAGAAAATTCCCATGGGCGTAGCAATACGTTTGGGCTTTTTGATCACCGCCTCGGCGACCATATCGGCAGCTTCCTCCGGGCTCAATACCGGCATAGAATCATAGACAGTAGTAGCGGCAATCATCGGTGTGCGTACTAAAGGCATGTTGATGGTGGTCAGGCGTACATTGCGATCTGAAAACTCTACCGCTGCAGAACGCGTCCATGCATCCAGAGCCGATTTCGACGCAACGTAAGCGGAGAACCTGGGGCTGGGTGTTAGGGCACTGATGGAGGAAATGTTAATGACATGACCTTTGCCTGCTTTCAACATGGACGGTGCAAACCCCATGATGAGGCGTATAGCGCCGAAGTAGTTGATCTGCATAGTGCGCTCAAAATCATGGAAGCGATCAAAGGACAGTTCCAGGGAGCGGCGTATTGAGCGACCCGCATTGTTAATCAGAATATCAAGAAAACCATGATTTTCCAGAACTTCCTTTACCAGCCGATCGCAATCTTCCATATCTGATACATCGGCGGTGTAGGTAGTAGCCGTACCACCAAGCTCGGCGATTTCATCCGCTGTTTCCTGTAGTTTATCGAGGCTGCGTGCAACCAGCAGGACATGAGCCCCCGCCGTTGCGAGTCGAACGGCGGAATACCTGCCGATGCCCGAGGAAGCACCGGTAATCAATACTATTTTACCCTTCACATTCCCTTCCAGGGAGTGGTCAATAAATAAATCCGGGTCGAGATTGCGCTCCCAGTAATCCCATATCACGGGTGCGTAGTCCCGCAATTCAGGAACTTTAATACCTGAACCTTTTAGCGCACGCTCTGTATCCCGGTTGTCATAGCGAGTGGGATAGTTCATAAACATAGTGACTGAGTCCGGCAAGCCCATGTCCTCGAGCATAGTGTTAACAATACGCTTCACCGGCGGTAGACCCGAAAGTGTGTCTCTGACCACGCGAGGGATAAAACCGAACATTCTCGTGTCCAGTCGCATACTAAATTTTGGGGTGTGACCGGCGTCGGCAAAAATGTTCATCAAATTGCCCATGCTGTGATGATCCGGGTCAGTCAGATGAAAACAGCGTGAGTCGAGGTCGGCTTTGTGTGCGATGTGGTCCATAGCGTCGACCACATAGTCCACCGGCACAATGTTGAATTTACCGCCTTCGATACCGATAAGCGGAAACCACTGGGGCAACACGTTCCGAAGCTTCTGCAGGGTTTTGAAAAAATAGTAGGCGCCATCGATTTTGTCGATTTCACCTGTTTTTGAGTGTCCAACGACCATACCAGGGCGGTAGATCCTCCAGGGGACTTTGCACTCGTTTCTGACGATACCCTCAGAGTCATGTTTGGTAGAAAAGTAGGGGTGATCACAGTTTTCCGCTTCCTCAAACATATCCTCTCGAAAGATTCCCGGATATAAACCGCCCGCTGCAATAGAGCTGACGTGTTGGAAGCATTTTGCATCCAGTGCTTCGGCGAGATTGATCGCATTGCGAGTGCCATCAATATTCGTAGCCGTTTGCGCCTCAGCCGATGCACTAATGTCGTAAATAGCGGCGAAATGGCAGAAATGATCGATCTTCCCTTTAAGCTCGTCCAGGGTTGATTTACCCAGACCCAAAAGTGGTTGGGTAAGATCACCTGTCACGGGTATAAGCCGATCGGAGCCCGGGCCAAAGCGTTCCTGGAGAGCTTCAAATTTGTGTTCCGATCCCTTTCTGGTCAAAACATAGACATCGCCTTCGCGCTGTTTCAATTTATCAATGAAGAATCTTCCGATGAACCCGGTGCCACCGGTAATGAAGTAAGCCATGGTTGTGTTCCTCTTTATCTTTCATTAGTTGAGGTAATACATAAATATAGTAGAACTCGGATCTTGGCGCGAGTTCTCATTGCCAACCGTTGGCGCGAGCGTTGTTTTACCTTGAATGGAGGTGCTCGATAGCGCCTTCGTTCATATCGGGCCGTGCATATTCCAGTGGAATGTCAGAGGTTTAATTTACCTGGTGAATAGTAGGGATACTTTCTATTTATTTCATTTATGTTTCCGCGCTCATTAAGATACCCACCAGTTCAAAAAATTGGTCTAGCCGCAGCGGTGCAGCCGACTATTCACAACAGGTATCACAACACATATCCACAACAGTAGCAGAGGATTCAACATGTCTAACTTCCAGCAAGATATCGACAACGTAGCCAAATTGCGGGCGGAACACGGTAGCGCTTGGGATGCAATCAGTCCTGAGTATGCAGCGCGCATGAAGGCCCAAAACCGCTTTCAGACGGGCATTGATATCGCCAAGTACACGGCGGGTATCATGCGTGCGGATATGGCAGCCTATGACGCCGACACCAGCCAATACACACAATCGCTGGGTTGCTGGCATGGTTTTATCGGTCAACAGAAGATGATTTCTATCAAGAAGCATTTCAATAGCACCGACAGACGTTACCTGTACCTCTCCGGTTGGATGATTGCTGCTTTGCGTTCGGAGTTTGGTCCACTGCCCGATCAGTCCATGCATGAGAAAACATCGGTATCAAGCCTCATCGAAGAGCTCTACACGTTCTTGCGACAGGCCGATGCTCGTGAACTGGGCGGTCTTTTCCGCGCACTCGATGGTGCTCGCGGAGCGGGTGACGAGGTGGCTGCACAATCAGTGCAAAAGCAGATCGACGACTTTCAAACTCATGTAGTGCCTATTATTGCTGATATCGATGCGGGTTTTGGTAATGCCGAGGCGACCTACTTACTTGCCAAGAAAATGATCGAAGCGGGCGCCTGCGCTATTCAGCTTGAAAATCAGGTGTCTGATGAAAAGCAGTGTGGCCACCAGGACGGCAAAGTAACGGTTCCTCATGAGGACTTTCTTGCCAAAATTCGCGCAGTTCGATATGCCTTTTTAGAGCTGGGTGTTGATGATGGGGTGATAGTTGCTCGAACTGATTCACTGGGTGCAGGCCTGACCAAGCAAATTGCTGTGACTCACGAGCCGGGTGACTTGGGTGATCAGTACAACAGCTTCCTCGATTGTGAAGAATTGGACGTTGCGGAAATGGACCATGGCGATGTGATTATCAAGCAGCACGATAAGCTCGTTCGCCCCAAACGTCTGCCTTCCAACCTCTATCAGTTCCGCCAGGGTACCGGTGAAGATCGCTGTGTTCTGGACAGCATCACCTCTTTGCAAAATGGCGCTGACCTGTTGTGGATTGAAACTGAAAAGCCACACATTGCTCAGATTGGTGGAATGGTTAAGCGTATTCGAGAAGTTGTTCCCAATGCGAAGCTGGTCTACAACAACTCACCTTCGTTCAACTGGACGTTGAACTTTCGTCAGCAGATTTTCGATGCTATGAGCGAAGCGGGCAAAGACGTTTCAGCCTATGACCGCGATGCCTTGATGAGCGTTGATTACGATGGAACTGAACTGGCAACGGTTGCGGATGAGCGTATTCGCACATTCCAGGCTGATTCAGCTCGTGAAGCAGGTATTTTCCACCACCTGATCACTTTGCCGACTTACCACACGGCAGCGCTTTCTACTGACAATCTGGCTAAGGAGTACTTTGGCGATCAGGGAATGTTGGGCTATGTTGCGGGTGTTCAGCGCAAGGAAATCCGACAGGGGATTGCCTGTGTCAAGCACCAGAACATGGCAGGCTCTGACATGGGTGATGATCACAAGGAGTACTTTGCTGGTGAAGCTGCGTTAAAAGCGGGTGGCTCAGACAACACTATGAATCAGTTTGGCTAAGTGATTGTGACGTCCAGTTAGTGTGTGACCTGGACAGGAGGGCGGTATTATTACCGCCCTTTGTTGTGCCTCAATACCCTTGGAATTGGCTCAGGCTGCTACAGTTAGGAATACCCCTATCAGTTATTTTGGCCCTTTACTAAAAAAAAATGCAATCGGAGATACCTAAAAACATGAAAAAGACCCCGTTGTTCGTCGCTGTATCCATGGCAGTCGCCTCGTTTACTGCTCCCGCCCATCTGTTTGCGTAAGGAGAGATGGTACTCGAAGAAGTCATTATTACAGGTACTCGTAGTCTCAAGGCGCGCTCTGCGTCGGACTCGCCAGTGCCTGTTGATGTGTTGAGCAGTGAAGAGTTCAATAGCATGGGTAATGTCGCAGACATTACCGACAATCTTAAATCGCTAGTGCCGTCGTTTACGGCGACACCCGCCACTGGAGATGGCAGTGCGTTTATTCGCCCCACCTCCTTGCGTGGTATGGCACCGGATCAAACCTTAGTATTGGTCAATGGCAAGCGCAGACACCGATCTGCACTGGTGCAGTTTTCGCACCTGCGGCAGGTAACGGCGCCCACGGTGTAGACATTGGTATGATCCCCAGCATGGCGCTGAAAAGCGTTGAAGTATTGCGCGACGGTGCTGCTGCACAATACGGTTCGGACGCGATAGCTGGTGTCATGAACTTCCGCATGAGCGATGCCGATGAAGGCGGCAAGGTCATGGTGCAATACGGTGAATTTTTCGAAGGTGAGGAAAGTTTGAAAGTTGGCGCCAATGGTGGTTTTAAATTGGGGGACAACGGCTTTTTGAACCTCACTGCAGAGTGGATCGATAACGATGCCCTGTCTCGCGGTGAGCAGCGACCAGATGCTCAGGCATTAACCGATGCAGGTGTGCCCGGCGTAGGTGCTGACTCGCCCTTTGGCGATGCGCCTTTTGTACAAACCTGGGGGCGGCCAGAGAGCAGCGGTTCGAGAGTATTTCTTAACACTGGGTATGCGATTGATGACACGACCGAGCTCTATGCTTTTGGTGGATATAACCAGACCGAAGGACGCTACCGATTTTTCTATCGCTCTCCCGGTCACTCCAGCTTAGCGCCTCTAAGAGATCAAGGTTTTACCGGTTTACCTGCGGGCTTTACGCCGTTTCTCGATGGCGACCAAACTGACTACAGTGTTGTTGGTGGTATTAAAGGAACCTTCGCCAACGAGATGTACTACGACTTCAGCGTGGGTCTGGGCGTTAGCGAACTGGACTACTTCCTGAACAACACGATTAACCCCGATGTGGGCTTGGGTGCCGATGGCAATCCTGCGCAGCGTGGGTTTGACGTCGGCGGGTATGAGCAGGAAGAAGTCAATATCAATGTAGATTTCTCCAAGGCGCTCAGTGACAATCTCAACCTGGCATTTGGTGCAGAATGGCGCGAGGAGACCTACACAGTGAACGCGGGTGAACCCAATGCCTCTATAGGTGCGGGTTCAAGTGGCTTTGGTGGTATTACCCCTCAGGATGCAGGTGATTTCGATCGTGATAACTGGGCTGTCTATGTTGACGTTGAGCAAGATGTCAGCGATACCTGGTTAATGCAGTACGCACTTCGCTATGAAGATTTCTCCGATTTCGGAGATACGATCAACGGTAAACTGGCAACGCGTATCAATGTGACGGATGCGATCACCCTTCGCGGTGCGGTATCTACAGGGTTCCACGCGCCAACGCCAGGGCAGGCCAACGTGCAGACCACCATTACCACCTTTGACGGCTCAACCGGTCTGCAAGTGGAAGAGGGTCTTGTGCGTCCTACAAACCCACAGGCGCTCGCCAACGGTGGAGCGGAGTTGACTGAGGAGGAGTCGTTAAACTACAGCTTTGGTGGGTCCGCTGACTTGGGTGAATCTACAACACTGACTCTTGATTTCTACCTGGCAGAGGTCGATGACAGGATTTATCGAACCGGTGATATTCTAACAGCGCTGGGCAACACCATTTCGTTCTACACCAATGCTCTGGATGTCGAGCATAAGGGTCTCGACCTGGTATTAACGTCTGATTTTAATTGGTCTAACGGCGCTGAAACCACAGTCACATTGGCGTATAACCACAACGAAATCGAAGTGACAGGCCAGAAGCAGGTTAATGGTGTCAACCCGGTGAGTGAATCTCTGATTGAGGATATAGAAAACAACTATCCGGAGGATCGATTTGTGCTGACGGCTAGTACGCGTTTCGCGCAAGATTTCTGGTTTATGGTTCGAGCGAACTACTACGGTGAGCACTTTGATGAGCGCGGCACGATCGATGATCCGACTGAGCCCAGTGCAGAGATTGACGACATTATTTATGTCGACCTCGAATTGGGCTGGGATGTCACTGAGAATGTAAATCTTACGTTCGGTGGCTCTAACGTGTTTGATGAATTCGTTGACAAAATCGATGCGCCAAATGCCAACCGCAATAGTGTTGGCCTGCCGTATCCTCGCCGAACTGCCGCCAACTATGAAGGTGGTTCCTGGTACTTGCGCGCCAGCTACGATTTCTAGACGCTGTAGCCCAGTTGTAGCGTGAAGGCGCACTTTGAAGGACAGTTTTTACTGTCCTTTTTTTCGTCCTTAGATTATGAAGGTAGAGATACAAATGAAATCGAACACTCGGATTCTTCACCGTCAGATCCGCGGCTCCCTTCCCGTCGCGGTCAAAGGGGATGGCGTTTACATTATCGATCAATCCGGCAATCGGTATCTCGATGCATCCGGGGGTGCCGCGGTGTCTTGCCTTGGGCATTCTCATCCTCGTGTTATCGAAGCGATTAAAAAACAGGTGGACTCAATCGCCTTTGCGCATACAGCGACGTTCACCTCTGAACCAGCGGAGGCATTGGCGGACTTTCTGGTGGAGCGCGCGCCAGAAGGGATCGAGCATGTTTATTTTGTCTCCGGCGGATCGGAGGCCGTCGAGGCGTCCTTAAAAATTGCCAAGCAGTATTTTTTAGAAAAGGGTGAACCCGGACGCAGCAAGTTCATCGCCCGCCGGCAGAGTTACCATGGCAACACCTTAGGCGCACTGGCGGTTGGCGGTAATTTATGGCGACGAGAGCCCTTTGACTCTATTTTAATAGATGTTGAACACATCGCCCCGTGCTACGCCTATCGCGATATGCTTGAAAGTGAGACCGAAGAACGCTATGGAGAGCGGGTCGCCAATGAACTGGAGTTGCGCCTTCAGGAAGTGGGTTCTGAAAATGTCATCGCATTTGTGGCCGAGCCTGTAGTGGGTGCCACCGCGGGGGTTGTTCCCGCTGTCCCAGGCTACTTTAAGCGCATCCGTGAAATATGCGACCGCCATGGAATCTTACTGATTCTGGATGAGGTAATGTGCGGTATGGGCCGCACCGGCAGTATGTTTGCCTGCGAGCAAGACGGAGTCAGGCCCGATATTGTAGCGGTAGCCAAGGGACTTGGAGCCGGCTATCAGCCTATAGGCGCAATGCTTTGTTCAGCGGAAATTTACGCTGCGATTCGAGATGGCTCTGGCTTCTTCCAGCACGGGCACACTTACATAGGGCATTCTACGGCCTGTGCTGCGGCACTGGCGGTGCAGCAAGTCATCGAGGACGATGGCCTGTTGGAGCAGGTACGACTTAAAGGTGGCGTGCTGGATCTGGCGCTTAGAAATCTGCTGGCCGATCATCCGAACATTGGTGACATTCGTGGCCGAGGTTTGTTTCGTGGGATTGAACTGGTCGCTGACAGAGACACCAAAGAGCCCCTCAATCCAGAGCTTGCCATTCATGAAGTGATTAAACGCCACGGCATGGCCCTGGGCTTGATGTGCTACCCCGGAGGGGGAACGATAGATGGTCGACGGGGCAATCATATCTTGCTTGCCCCACCCTTTATTGTCACGGAAGACCAGGTCCTGGAAATTGCGTCTAAACTTTCTCAAGCTATAGAGTTGGCGCTAGGGGAATGCGGCGTACACCGCTAGATTATATTGAACGGTGTAGTGTTATCGGGCCACGGATACTCAGCTAGTGTCGCGTTCCGCAGTCGAATATACTGTCGCCCCTAAGGAAGATGGAGCCGTGCCATGCGTTGGGATGAAATTGGTAAGCAAACTTGCTCGGTAGCCCGTGCGCTTTCGGTGGTGGGTGAACGTTGGACCCTGCTTATCCTGCGCGATGCCTTTCTGGGAACTCGTCGCTTCGAACAGTTTCAACACCACTTGGGTATCACCCGTCATCGCCTCTCCGAAAGGCTGGTTAAACTGGTAGAACACGGGGTTTTAGTCAAAGTGCCCTATCAGGATCGTCCCGTTCGATACGACTATCGACTCACACGCAAGGGGCTAGCCCTTTACCCCGTGCTGATGAGCTTGGGACGCTGGGGCGACGAATGGATGGAAGGAGGAGAGGGCGTGCCGCTAACGTATGTCCACCACAATTGCGGTAATCCTACTCAGGCCGCTATAACCTGCAGCGAGTGTGGGGAGGCACTGAGGCCTCAGGAAGTAGAAACTACAGTGGGTCCTGCTTTGGAAGATTTGGCAGCGCAGATGGAAAATGAAGGCCTAAAAGATGTTGATTTTCAGACCTTACTGAGCCACTCCGCAGCTCCCAAAACATGATTCACGCGAATCTATTGACTGGCCGACAACGCCTGCTCAATGTCCGTAAGAATGTCGTCGATGTGCTCAATTCCTACGGAAATACGTATCATCTCCTGTGATACACCCGCCGCAGCCAGCTCCTCGGGGTTTAACTGGCGGTGGGTGGTACTGGCGGGATGACATGCCAGAGATTTCGCATCGCCAATATTGACCAGGCGCAATATCAGTTGCAGTGCGTCGATGAATTTTGCACCTGCCTCCGTACCGCCTTCTATACCAAAGCTCACGATACCGGCAGCCCTACCGCCGCATATGCGATCGCAGGCTTCCTTGTAGGGGCTATCGGGTAGCGCGGCGTAGTTTACCCATTTCACCAAAGAGTGGTCTGACAAGTACTGGGCCACCGCAAGTGCATTTTCACAGTGGCGCTCCATTCGCAGTGCGAGTGTCTCCAGGCCCTGCATGATGAGAAAAGCACTGTGGGGTGATAGTGCCGCGCCTGTATTGCGCAGTGGCACGACTCTACAGCGACCGATGTAAGCTGCTGCTCCCATAGCTTCGGTGAAAACAACTCCGTGGTAGGAGGGGTCTGGAGTAGTCATTACAGAGAACCGGTCTGAGTTTGCAGCCCAGTCAAATTTTCCTGAGTCGACGATTGCACCTCCGATAGTAGTGCCGTGCCCGCCGATGTACTTGGTCAGTGAGTGAACAATGATGTCGGCGCCATGATCAAAAGCCCTGCACAACAGCGGCGTGGCCACCGTGTTATCGACAATCAAAGGAACGCCCGCGGCATGGGCAATTTCCGCCCAGGCCTCGATGTCTACAACGTTACCCGCGGGGTTGCCTATGGATTCGCAAAACAGTGCGCGTGTATTTCCGTCGATAAGCGACTTTACGCGCTCGAGATCATCCGCCACGGCAAAGCGAACCTCTAGCCCTTGCCTTGGGAAGGTATGTGCGAACAGGTTGTAGGTGCCCCCGTAGAGTTGTGAGGTGCTTACGATGTTACAGCCCACCTCTGCTATGGCCTCGATCGAATAGCGAATGGCGGCCATGCCAGAGGCTACAGCCAAGGCGCCGACGCCCCCTTCCAGCTCAGCCAGGCGCTGTTCGAGAACAGCGTTGGTAGGATTCATAATACGGCTATAAATATTGCCCGGCACCGCCAGGTTAAACAGATCTGCGCCGTGCTGAGAATCATTGAAAGTGAATGACGTAGTTTGGTATATCGGCGTCGTTGCAGCATTGGTGGCGGGATCTCCCGCATAGCCTGCGTGTAGTGCAATAGTTTCTGGTTTCATCGAGTATCTCCAATTAAATTTTTGGTTTTAAGGATAACTAGGGCTATGCAAGATAACAAATACTGCGAGGATCACAAAGCGGCATACACCTTCGCCATGATATGTATTTGCTTTGCCTTGGCGGCAACTGTGTATCATGATGATGCATCAATTCGATTGTGCACGGGGAAGAAGAAATGGAATTGGAGAAGCTAACCATAAATGTAACGGAGCATCAGGGAGCTGCCTCTGAGCAAACACTTTCACGTTTGATGGGCTCCGAGTCGTGAATATCTTTCACTTTGGATTGATCCCGCAAATATTGATAGGGGTTGTTCTTGGCGCGCTGCTGGGATACTTCTGTCCTGAGCTGGCAACGACGCTCGGCATTCTAGGTAAGTTGTTTGTGGGTATGCTAAAAGCAGTGGCGCCGTTGCTGGTTATGCTGCTGGTGATGTCTGCCATCGCGAACCGGCAGGCACAGGGAAACGACGGTCGTAAGACCGTAGCTACCCTTTGTCTATACTTGCTGGGCACCATGTCAGCGGCAATGGTCGCACTACTGCTCAGTTCGGCGTTTCCTCAAACGATAGTGTTTAGTGGTGTAGCGCAGGGAAGCCCGCCGGTTGCGGTCTCTTCGGTGTTAACCACTGTACTATTTAATCTGGTAGACAATCCCATTAACGCGCTGCTGGAGGGAAATTTTCTGGGTTGTTTGACCTGGGCAATTTTACTGGGCTTAAGTTTTCGAAAGGCGGATGCCAGCTTCAAGAACAGTCTTGCGACGCTTGCCGGAGGCGTAAGTGATATTGTCCACTACATCATCCGCTTGGCACCTATCGGTATCTTCGGTCTGGTGTGTTTTACGGTTGCGAGCGTTGGTTTGGAAGCACTGGGCAGTTATGCCAGCTTAGCCGCGCTACTGGTCAGTGCCATGTTGGTAATGGCCCTTGTCATCAATCCTCTAATTGTGTTCCTTGTGATTCGACGGAACCCGTTTCCGATTGTTTTCGAGTGCCTTAAAGAGTCGGGAATTACAGCATTTTTTACGCGCAGCTCGGCGGCGAATATTCCAGTGAATTTGTCATTGGCCAAGCGCCTGGGTATCAGTGAGGAATTGTATTCAGTGACTATTCCCATTGGTGCTACGGTCAATATGACGGGAGCGGCGATTACGATTACGGTGTTGTCCCTGGCCGCTGCAAATACGCTGAGTATAGAGGTTTCTCTGGCCACTTCTTTTTTATTGTGCGCTATTGCTGCTTTATCGGCGTGTGGAGCCAGCGGAGTCCCATCAGGGAGTCTTTTGCTCGTGCCTCTAGCGTGTTCCCTGTTTGGAATTTCTTACGATGTAGCGATGCAGGTGGTTGCGGTGGGTTTTATCATCAGTGTGGTTCAGGATTCAGCTGAAACTGCGCTGAACTCCAGCACCGATGTCATCTATACCTATGCAGTGGATCAACTAGATTCGCGAGACTAGATTCACTCGTCGCCCGTTTCCGGGCGGCGCATAGTATCCAATTGTTCACACAGTGTTTTTGCGCCTAGCAAAATTCTGGCGGTGGGTCTTTGTATATGATCGGGGTGGACAAAGAACAGCCCGTTGTTTTTAACGGCATAAAGCGAGGGGTAGCGTTTCCAATCGTCTAGCCAATCCGGCCGGGCAGCCCCCATACCGCTGGCAACAATCGCAGTCGGGTTTCTGTGTAGTACAGACTCCAATCCAATCTTTGGCGCCAGGGACACAGCGTCTTCAAACGCGTTGTAGCCGCCGCACAGTTTCATAACACCGCTAATGATATGCTCTCCACTGAGCGTTTGAAGCGGGTTGTCCCAAACTTGATAGAAAATACTAAGCGGCATTTTCTCTGAGTAAATGCTGCGCAATGTAGCTATCTCGCGCTCTACTCTGAGTGCCTCGGGCTCGCTGACAGACTGAGTTCCCGCGAGCTTGCCGATCGCTCGTATGGTATACGGTATGTCCTGGAGTTTTCGCGGATCACTGATGAATATAGGTATTCCTAATCTTTCAAGTGTGGCGAGGGCACCCAATCCGTTGCCAGATCCCCACATTAGAATCAGGTCCGGGCGCTGCGCAATGATCGCTTCGAGACTCCAGGATTGGTAGTTGCCGACGGTTTCAATTTTCTTAGCGCTTTCAGGGTAGTTGCTGTAACTGACAACACCAACCAGCTTGTCACCGGCTCCGGCGCTGTAGGCGTTTTCCACAATGTGGGGTGCCAGGGCTACAATGCGTTTGGCGGGTTCTGAGAGTTGAACTTCTCGACCTCGCAGATCAATGGCACTCACGTCTGCCGGGCAGTGCATAGATACAAGGCCTAAAAATAGCGCGATTAGACGAATCATAAAATGTTTGAGCCGGAAACAGAGGCTTCAGAAAAAGTGGCCATGGTGTTGTGCAGCAGAAGCGCCGAATGAATCAGGGGCAGAGCGGCTGCTGCGCCGCTTCCCTCACCTAATCGCATACCCAGGCTAAGCAGTGGCTGTAGCGACAGGGTATCGAGCAATAAGCTGTGAGCGGGTTCGACCGATAGGTGTCCGGCCATCAGCCAGGGTTGTACGCTTGGATTAAGTCTGACCGCTAAAAGCGCCGCAGCGGTGGAAATAAATCCGTCGAGTAATATAGGAATACCACGCTGGGCACTGCGGATATAGGCGCCACACATTCCCGCAATCTCCAGTCCGCCAACGCAGCGCAGTATTCCCAGGGCGGACCCCAGTTGTTTCGAGTGTAAAGACAAAGCTGTTTCTATCACGTTGCGCTTGTTCAAAAGTGTAGCGTCGTCGATCCCCGTTCCTCGGCCCACTACCTGTTCGGCAGATTTATTCAGCAAGGCAGCAGTAATCGCCGAAGCGGAGGTCGTATTGCCGATACCCATCTCACCGGCGATAAAAAGATCGCAGTCAAGCTGGTCTACCAGATTCGCTCCAGCCTCAAGAGCTCGCAGTGTGTCGTTTTCTGACATCGCCTCTCGCTGGGAAAAATCGAAGGTTCCGGGTGCGATAGCGACATTGACCAAATTTACTGCCGGGGTTGTCGGCTGTAGAGTCCCCATGTTGACGACCGCGAAGTCTGCATCTTCGGCTCGGCTCAGAACACTGATTGCGGCCCCTCCGTTGAGCAAGTTGTATATCATTTGTGAGGTAACTTCAGATGGAAATGCGGAAACTCTCTGAGCGCAAACGCCGTGGTCGGCTGCAAATACTCGTACGCACAGACTTTCAATGCTGGGTTTTTCGCTGCCCTGAAACCCCGCGAAGCGAACAGCAATATTCTCCAACTCTCCCAGGGAACCAGGCGGCTTGGTCAATTCCTGTTGTCTGCGCAGGGCCAGGCCTGTGCTGTCTGCACAGGGCAAAGGGCAGAGCTGAGTCAAGGATTCCATCAACACACTGGCTCTTTTAGCACTAGTGGCAAGCCGGCTATCACCGTAGTTACGTGGCTGCATACCTTGGCGATATCTTGATGCAGCCATCCGTTCTCGTCGACGAACGTGCGGGTTAAAGCTCCCAGAGGTACAACACCGGAACCGACTTCATTGCCAACCAAAATGATGTCTGCTTGTGAGGCGCGCAGTATGTCGATCAGCTTTGATTTCTCCTCGCTCCAGCAGTCACTTTCCAGGCAGTTGTTGAGCCACAGTGTGAGGCAATCGACAACGATGCAACATTCTGGGTTCGAAAATTTTGCCAGCTGCTGTGCTATCTGCAAAGGCTCTTCCACCAGCGACCAATGAGTACCTCGTTGACTCTTATGCAGCGAAATTCGCGCCGCCATCTCTTCATCTTTCGCTTGGGCTGTGGCTAGGTAGACCAATTTTTTCCCACTATCCGTGGCACAATGCTCGGCGTACCGACTCTTGCCACTGCGAGCGCCCCCGGTGATGAGGTGCTTCATAAGCTAATGACCACTGGGCGTTCTGTGACGGGATGGGGGGTGAACTTAACATCGACATCGAATACTCGCTTGAAAATACTCTGGGTTAATACGAGCTCTGGTGATCCATAGGCGAGCTGAACACCATCGCGAAGTGCGGTAATTTTGTCGGCTATGACGCTCATCAGATTGAAGTCGTGTGAAACAACAACAATTGCACAACCGCTGTCTGACAGCCGTTTCAGTGATTGTAGGATCAGCTTTTGATGTGCCAAGTCCAGAGCGACAGTGGGTTCGTCCAGCAGCAACAATCTGGGTTTGCGGCTTTCCTCGCGCCAGATTTGAGCGAACACTCGCGCTATTTGTACTCTTTGCTTTTCACCGCCTGAGAGCTGTGTATAAATTCTTGTTTGCAAACGAGTCGTATCTGTCGCCTTCATTACCTCTTGAACGATTTGCCTGTCCGCCTTCAAACCGCTGCTGTGTGGTGTTCTGCCCAGCATGATGACTTCTTCGACGGTATAGGGGAAATTCAGCAAAGAGAGCTGAGGCAGGGTCGCCACCACTTGCGCTCGTGCGCGTGGTTTCCAGTTTTCGATCGGCTCGCCTAGTAGGTTCAAGCTACCTTGCGTGGGTGTTATATCCCCTATCAGTGTGTGCAGAAGGCTGGTTTTACCCGCGCCGTTTGGACCAATAACACCGAGGGTCTCGCCGGCATTTAGCTCCAGGTTTATTTTCTGTAGTAGGGGCGGGCCCCAGGGTGCGGTGTGCACTTTTTTAACTGAAAGAACGCTCATCATTGCATTCCGTAGTGATGTCGCTTGCGCAGTAAGGAGATAAAGAAGGGCACTCCTATCAGTGCGGTGACCACACCTACAGGTAACTCGGCAGGTGCCAATACCAGCCTTGCAAGTGTGTCCGCCAGTACGAGTAAGCAAGCGCCGGCCAGAGCCGAAGCTGGCAGCAGGGTTTTGTGATCCGGACCCACAATCATTCGCACCATATGCGGCACGATAAGCCCTACAAACGCAATGGTACCGGCCAGTGCCACGGCTGTGCCAACACCGATGGCGACACACACGATGAGCGCCAGTTTGACGGTGTCGATATCGATACCCAGATGACGCGCTTCTGACTCACCCAGTAACAGCGCGTTAAGCGCCGTACTGAACTTTGGAAGTATAAAAAGCACCGAGCCTCCTACGATCGTCGCCATCGCAAGCCTTGTATAATTGGCGCCGTCCAGTCCCCCCATTCGCCACAAGCTGATACGCCTGAGTGTTTCATTGTTGGCGTGGAACTCCAGAAGGCTTCCAAGGCTACCCGCCAGTGCCGTGATGGCAATACCCGCCAGCAGCATGGTCGCAACTGAAGTGCCCGTGGGTGAAGTTGCCAGTTTATAAACAAGGAGCACTGACAGTAATCCGCCGGTGAACGCACCTAGGGAAACCAGCGACAAATCACCAATGTTTGAAGCCACGGTGCCACTGGCGACGATCATAATACTGGCACCGAGTGAGGCGCCGGCGGTAACACCTATCAGGGAGGGGTCGGCGAGAGGGTTGCGAAACAAACCTTGCATGGCTGCGCCACTGCTTGCCAGTATTGCTCCTATTATCGCCGCCAAAAGCACGCGGGGAAGCCTTATTTGCCCGACAATAACCGCTGTCTGTTCTTGATGGTTGCCGCTTAGTGTTTGCACGACTCCCTGGATAACTTCTTGATAGCTCAGTGGTACGGCACCACTACCCAAGCTGAAGATAATGATAATAGGCAGCAACAGCAAAAACCCTGGAATAACCCAGCGAGGGTGCGTGTCCGGCCGCGTAGTATTCAATCTGCGCACCACTGGGGAAATAAACTGGCCATGTCCAGGTGTTGCTCCAGACAATCTGTCAGCCGGTTTATTTCCTGTTCGCGTAGTTCGGCCCTGTCGATTCCAGCAGGCTTTTCCAGCCCGGCCCAGCGCAGTAACTCTTTAGTGGCTTCTGGCTCGTCAAATAAACCGTGTAGGTAACTGCCGGCGACCTGGCCATCTCCCGAAATGCAACCATCGTGACGTTGATCTTCAAGTTTTATAAACGCTGCAGCGTGCTCTTCCAAAGCTGTATCGCCGCAGTGAATTTCGTAGCCTGAAACTTGAGTATTTGTATCCAGTAGCACGCCATTAATCAGTCGAAGTTGCTTGTGTTGTTTTAGCGCCGTGGTCACAGGTAACCAACCCAGAGCGGCGCTGGTTCCCGCAGGGCCTTCGATACCTTCAAGGTCTGAAATCGTTTCGCCCAACATCTGATAGCCGCCGCAGATTCCCAGAACTTTGCCTCCATAGCGCAAATGCCGCTCGATGGCTTTGTCCCAGGCATTTTCTCTTATCCACTCGAGGTCAGCGCGCACATTTTTGCTACCGGGAATAATGATGAGATCTGCCGGTGGGATTTTCTGGCCCGGCCCAATAAACTGCAAATTGACTTGAGGGTGACTGCGCAGCGGATCAAAGTCAGTATGGTTGGAAATCCTGGGTAGCACTGGCACGATGACGTTCAGAACTGCTTCGCTGGTGTCTGGCTGCTCGACATCAATCGCGTCCTCCGCATCCAGCTGCAGGTTCATAAGATAGGGTAGAACGCCCAGCACTGGTTTCCCGGTTCGTTTTTCTAACCATTCGAGTCCTGGCTCCAACAATGCTATATCGCCCCTGAAGCGATTGATGACAAAACCGATCACCCGGTTTTGCTCGCTGGGTGAAAGCAGGTCCAGTGTTCCCGTTAAATGGGCAAAGACGCCTCCACGATCGATATCGGCGATAATAATAACCGGTACATCGGCTTCCTCTGCGAAGCCCATGTTGGCAATGTCCCTGTCTCGTAAATTAATCTCTGCCGGACTGCCCGCACCTTCTACGATGATCGCCTGATATTGCTGCTTCAGCCTTGACCAGGATTCAAGAACGGCCTTCATAGCAGTCGTTTTATACTGATGATAGTCGGTGGCCTCCATATCAAATCGGGCCTGACCGTGAATAATGATTTGCGCCTTGGTGTCTGACGCCGGTTTTAACAGCACCGGGTTCATGTCCGTGTGCGCAGGAGTATTTGCCGCCATGGCTTGAAGCGCCTGCGCTCTTCCAATCTCTCCCCCGTCAGTGGTAACGGCGCTATTGAGCGCCATATTCTGAGGTTTGAAAGGTGCTACTTTTACGCCTCTGCGGCTTAGCGCCCGACACAATCCAGTGACTAAGACTGTCTTGCCCGCGTCGGAAGTGGTTCCCTGAACCATTAAGGCATAGGGTTTTGGGCCTTTAGAAGTCGACACCTTCGCGTGCCTTTATTCCCGCTTTGAAAGCGTGTTTGATTTCCTTGACCTCTGATACGGTATCCATGATTTCCTGGAGCGCTGCACCGCCACCACGACCTGTTACCACCACACTCTGCTCCGCAGGCCTGGAAGCCAATGCAGCGATAAGTTCTGCCTCGGGCAAGTAGTCATAGGCGATCATGTAGGTCATCTCGTCCAACACCACCAGATCGTAGCTGGGGTCTTCGAGCATAGGTTTTGCGACCGCCCAGGTTCTTACGGCTGCGGCAATGTCGGCGCTTCTATCTTGTGTGTCCCAGGTGAAGCCGGTGCCCATCTGATAAAAAGTTACCTGCGGGCAGTGATCCCGCAGATAAATTTCTTCGCCGGACAACTGCACGCCTTTTATAAATTGAACAACACCCACTTTGTGACCATAGCCTAAAGCGCGCATAACCATGCCGAAGGCAGAGCTGGACTTTCCTTTGCCGTTGCCGGTTAGCAAAATGGCGACGCCACGCTCGGTATCAGCCGCTTCTATATTGGCATCCACGTTGGATTTCTGCTTCTCCATAGCCGATTTGTGTTTGGCATTTTTACGATCGTTTTTGTCTTGTGTGTCGTTGCTCATCAAACTTCTCCTTTAGAAGGTATATCTCACTCCGGCATATGCCGCGGCGCCACTGGTGTTGTACGCGGGAATCTCTGAGTATTCCTTGTCGAAGAGATTCTCCATTCGCGCGTAGAGCTGCAGTCCGGGTACGAATTCATAGCTGGCGTTGATATCTAGCACGGTATAGTCATCCAAGTCGCTGCGCTGCCCCCGGATGGAGTTTTCACTATCGTAAGAACCTCGGGCATTTAATCCAAGAACTAATTTACTGTCGAGACCCTTCCAGTTTACTCCAAGGTTGGCAAGTTGCTTGGGTCGCCGTATTCGAAGCTCACCGTCGGAGTTTTCTGTATCGTTATACGTGTAGTTGGCTGTAATCGTCAAAGACTCGCTTAGCGATAATTCTCCGATCAGTTCGACTCCCTTTGATCTCGTGTCGCCGTCGCCCTGGAGATATCCGGAAAAGTTGACGAGATCGAAGAATATTTCATCTTCGACTTCCTGATTAAAATAGACTACTTCCAGGAAGCTGCCGGAATCCAGCGCCCAGCTTAGTCCTATGTCAAATCCCTGAGTATTCTCTTCTTTTAGGCTGGTCTCAGAAGCGGGCGGCGAAGCAAAAGCACCGCCGTTATAGGAGATTTCATACAGGCTGGGGGCTCTAAACCCGGTGCCGTAGGTGCCTCTAAGTTTCAGCTCACCAGTCGCCACAGCAAACAAGTAGGCGCCGCTCAATCGATAGGAGGTATGCGTCCCAAAATCGTCGTTGTCGTCATATCGAGCGCCCGCGGTTACAAATATTTGATCATTGAAGCGACCCTGATACTCAGCGTAGTAACCGCTTTGGTCACGATCGGTATCGAAGGTTCCATCGTCTATTGAGCTGTTTTCAAGCTCAGCACCGTAGATTAGTCGGAAGTCTTCGCCGGAGGAATAACTACCCAGATAATTCCAACTCTCCAGTTCACCATCTGCAAAGAAGCTGAGCGACTCCTCTGAAAAGAATTCGCGCTCAGTTGTATTTCCGCTGTAGGACAACTGGTGGGTAAATGAACCCAGGTCGAGGTCTGCGGATGCGCGCCAGGCGGAATGATCATAGTCGTCGCTGCAAAGATTGGTGGGAGAGAAGGTGTCCACTGTAAAGCAATCGTCAAACTGATCTTCCCCACTTACATCGCGAGCCACCACCTGGATACGGAGCGACTCGTTCACATTCCAGCCCAGGCGGCCGTGAACGGTAGTGTTCTCATAGCCGTCGCTATCTTTTGGGGACGTATCTGCAATTAGGGCGTTGAATCCGTCCGTTTCGAAATCGGTCGCACTCAGGAAGAAATCCACCGACTCATTGCCACCGCCAAGCTGGGCCGCAAGCTGCTCCGAACCATAGCGGCCGGCTTCCGCACTCACGGTGCCGTTCAAACCGGTCCGCTGTGTTTGTGTGGATATATTCACTACACCACCGGCGTCAGCCCCAAACATCAATCCTTGAGGGCCGCGTAGAATTTCTACCCGCTCAATCCCGTTGCTTAATAGCTGCTCGAATTTTGGACCACTTTGTGTGCCGGCGACATCGGATACATCGATCCCGTCAATCAACACCAGAGTACGATAACCTTCTTCGCCACGAATACGCAGGGAAGTGGTTTTCCCCGGGCCTCCGGTATTGCTCACGCCAATCGCTGGCTGGCTACGCAAAATTTCGAACAGTGAATTGTAACCACGCTGTTCAATTTCTTTACCGGTTACGACGGAAACCGACGTACCTATCTCGCGCAGTGGCATTTCCACGCGGGACGATATGATGATGATTTCTTCAAGTTTGTTATCGGCAAGGGCAGCTAAGCTGTTTGAGCAGGCGATAGCCAGCACCGAAAGTGGAAATAGATTTTTCATGATTATGCCTCAATAGCCTAAATAATGGCGACTGAGGGAGGGGATTCAGGAAACAAAATACCGGAGTATCGGGCAGCCTATAATGAAGCCCTCCGCTCCATCGTTGAATGCAAACAGGCAGGTGTCGGGCTCACAGCAGATGCTGTATACCGTTGCGGGGGCAGCGGTGGATGTTACCCAGAGGTAATACCACACTTCCCATTTAACCCACCCAGCAGTCCATAGGATTGCGGTGGGCACCTGTTACAGGGCCGCACTTTAGGGTTAGCTGGTGGAAAAGTCAAACCATAGAAACGGGCGCGCCGTGGTGGAAATCCAGATCAAAGAGCGCCTCCATCGGGCGTCTGTGGAGTAAGCATGCCAAAACTCGTAGAGAGCCCGCGTGTGCAACGACAAGCGTGGGTGTTTGCGGAAGGTTGGGCCGGTTGAGCGTCTCTTCATAGAAATCGGCTATGCGGGCATGCAACTGCTGAACGCTTTCGCCTCCGGGAGGGGGTATGTTGATCCAATCACTTCCCCATGCGCGCATAGTATCCGGATCCCGATCATAAATTTCTTCCCAGGATTTTCCCTCCCAGTCACCGAAGTTGATCTCTCGCAGCCTGGGGTCCGAAGCAATGCCTATATTCATGTGCTCGGCAAGAATCTGCGCGGTTTCCATAGTGCGGCTAAGGTCACTGCAATAAATGCGTTCTGGAAAAGGGCTCGGCCAGTTTTGCGCAAGATCGCTAATTGCGTCGACGCCGTCATTGGTAAGAGAAACATCAAGCTGGCCAATGCACTGACCCTCAGATATCTCCGCAAAGCCATGGCGCAATAAGGTCGTTGAAAATATCACCGGCATCATCTCTCAGCTTACAATTGCTGCCAAGAGTAAGTACGTGGCCAGTTCAACAAACTGGTTGGCGGCACCCAGGCTGTCACCGGTGATACCTGCAATTTTTCGTCGAAAGAAGACGCCGCTTAAAACAGTGCAAACTATCGCGCACAGCAAGATCGATATTGTGAATTCGCCCGCGAAAAGCATCGTTATCAGAAATGTCCCGCCGCTTGCGGCGAGCAACCGCCGGGCGGTAACAGAGCCAACGAATGGGTTTCCGGTTCCGTCACCCACGTAGGGAAAAAAACGCAGCAAGGGCAGAGTCGACCAGCGGCCGAGCACATGAGCCACAATCAAAGCGGAAGATATTGCATGATCGGACAGTGCCTCCAGCGCGGTGAACTTTAGCAATACTACTAAAACAAGCGCTAATCCCCCATAGGTCCCAATCCTGCTGTCTTTCATAATGCGCAGTTTGTCGTCGACGGTCCAGCCACCACCTATGCCGTCGGCCGAATCAGCCAGGCCATCTTCATGAAAGGCGCCCGTGCTTACAATGGTAGCAGTCATGGCTAATACAATTGCGATCGAGGCCGGCCAGACAAGATGTGCCAGTTCGAACACGCCCGCGCCTATGAGACCTATGAGCAATCCTACCAACGGGAAATAGCTGACAGACTTTCCCTGCAGCTGGGGGTCATAGGCAAAAGCCGGCAATGGAATCCGCGTCAGGAAGGTGACAGCATGGGCCAGTGCCATCACTTCAGCGTGAAGAGGAACACCTGCGAACTTCGTATCGGCGTCCGGTGGGTTGTCGTTATTGGTCATAGTGGCATCCTGAGCTGGGTGCAGATTCCAGAAAACTACTGACTGCAATCTGTGATTGCGCGTAAAATTCCGTTTCGTAAAACAGCATAGCAGCAGAGTATGTCTCAGGTGAAGATTACGCCTAAAATGGAAGCCCAGGTTGAAACCTTATTGGGGAGAGCGCCTCGCGGTCTTCAAGAAGTACCCGTGATGAGTCCAGGGGGTGATCCTATGGTGATTCGAGTCGCCTCATTGGTCGATCGCAAACCGTTTCCGACAATGTATTGGCTGATCGATAAAGATTTGTGTTATCGAATTGACCGCGAAGAGGCGGGCGGCTTGATACAAAGGTTACAAGCACAGGTCGATGCTGACTCGGTTTTGCAAAGTGCGATGGTTAAAGATCATGCCGCACACGTAAAACTGCGCAATAGCTATCTATCGGATTCGATAAAAGCGCAACTTGAAGCGCTAAATTTTTTCGATGTCCTACAAACCAGAGGCATTGGTGGCATCGAAGATCCGGTGCGAATTCGCTGTTTGCATACTTGGTACGCAGCGCATCTGGTGGTTGGCAATATCATTGGGGCGCTATTGGACGATCACTGGAGAGCTTCTTCGGTTGAAGGTGATTAAAGAGTAGTTAAGACTAACCTATAGAAAATTCTTGGAGGAAAAGGGATGCTGTCTCGACCTGTGGGCCTACTAATTCCGTTGTTGATAGCCGGCTTAATGACGGGCTGTATAGAAAAACAATCATCTGAAGCACTGTTAACAGAAGCTAACAGTCGCGAATTGCGCCCGGCTGAGCCGCAGATCGCCAAGATCTATGACCGCAGTTGTCGAAACTGCCACACGATTGCAGCGACGGGTGCACCGCTTACGGGTGATTCTGCCCAGTGGTCATTGCGCCTGGAAAAAGGCATGTCTACCCTGGTCAATAATGTCGTTGGCGGTATTGGTGGTATGCCACCCCTGGGTATGTGCATGGATTGTAATCTAGAAGAGTTTGAAGCTTTGGTAGTCTTTATGGCGCAGATAAAGACTGACAGTAACGACAATGGTTAGCTGGGAATTGGGCCAGATGGCTTTTGATACATCTCAAAACACTTTCAGCATTTCGTCTCAGACCTGTTGGACATTGACGACACCCAGGCGACCTCTTACTCGATTGCAAAATCAGGAAGCGTAGTCAGCTGCGCAGTCTCGCTCCTCTGATCACTCGCTATACTGTCTTTAATGCGCACTATCCTCTCTTGTGTATTGGGATGCGTACTAAAAAATTCTGCTAAATTTGAGTCTCCGAGAGCGCCTGCCCCCGCCTTTTGGATATGAACGAAAAACTCGTCAGCTCCTGTCTTGTGACCATAGTAGTCTTTCAGCAACGTGAGGGCATATGCATCCGCTGCCCTTTCCTGGTCGCGGCTGAAACTGAACATAAGAGACTCTGTGGAGACAGTAAATACAGTATTGGCTACCGAGGTCTGCGAGAAACCACTCAACAGCGCTAAGGCTCCCAGCGAGACCGCGCTCCTGCCCAGGGTCATTAAGGGATCGCGGTGCACGATGTGGCCAATTTCATGCCCTAGCAACATTGCCAGTCCATTTTCCGACTCGACCGCATGCAGCAAGCCCCGTTGAATGAGGATGTTTCCACCCAACGTTGCGAAGGCATTTTTCTGCTCGCTGTCGCTGTAGTGAACCGTCAGTGTTACGTCCTCAGGGAGACCGCTATGCGCCGTTAACCCATTGGCCAGGGATTGCAGATAGCGTTGAACCTGTTGTTGCTCGTCTGTTAGTTTCCCGGAAAATAAAGTATCCCCTTTGTAGCTGGACACGATATTACTCTCTAAAGAAAACGGCACATAGGGCAATAGCCAGCCCGATAGGAAGTACAGGCAACTCATAATCACAAGAAAGATGCCGGCAACACCGACGAGCAGCCCGCCAAAGTCTGCAAGCGGATGCGTTTTGGAGACATTAATGCCCTCTGGAATATTCCCGTTTTTGTAGCGCATAGTGGGCCTACTCGGGAATCAGGCCAGTGCCATAAGCGAGAACTTCCACGGCACCAATCTGCCCCTTGCTCCCTTTGGTAATAGATGAGGTCTCCAATTTAACATTGAAGATAGAGGTTGCGCCTTTCTCACGTGCATCGGCCTTCATGCGTAAAATTGCCTCGCGGCGAGCCCGCTCTACGAGAGATTCATAGGCACTGACCCTGCCGCCCAGAATACTGCGAAGCCCGGCCGATATTTTCTTGAAGTAGTCGATGGAGATTACAACACTGCCACAAGCCAGGCAGACTGAGGATCGGGTTCCTGCCGGCGGATGCTTCGTACTGAACGTAGCGATGCTCCGATGCTGTTCTTCGCGTTCCACAATGGATTCAAAGTGACGGCGCTCGTTGAAGGTGCCGAAGCTATATCCGATGATCAGTAAGACCAGGAGAAAAATTAGATTTATCACGTTCTGCCCTCTACTCCACTATGACTGCCGTGCCATACACAAATAACTCCGATGCTCCAGCCGTTACCGACGACGTGGAAAAGCGCACGTTTAAAATGGCGTTGGCGCCCATTGATCGTGCTTGCGCTATCATCCGCTCAGTGGCTTCTTCACGAGATTCGGTTAGCAGTTCTGTATAGCCCTTCAGTTCGCCGCCAATGAGATTCTTAAACCCAGCCATAATGTCGCGCCCTGCATGCTTCGCTCGCACCGTATTGCCCTGTACCATTCCCAGATGCTGGGTAATGGATTTGCCTGGTATTACTTCGATATTGGTCACCGTGATGTCGGACATAAATTACCTTCTTTTTAACAGTGTCGGCGACTTCCATCATAGCCTTTGGCAGCGCAGGATCGCAACGTTCCCAGGCTTCAACCAACATGTGTAAGCTTGCGTTGCCGTCTGCCGCTGGAGGGATGAAGCAGAAGCTGCCCCGTTATGTTAGATGCCGCTTTTTAGTCAAAACAGCTGTTGGTGGTGTTAGTAACCGAGCGAGTACTTCTCCTTTGGTACGCCTACGTGGAGAGTCTATTCTGGATCGAGCGAGAAAGAAGTCGCTCGGGGCTTGTGTTCAGTATGCGGCACTCCAGTTGCAGCTCGACCAGGAGCGTTACCCTTAGTGATGGCTGTTCCGGCATCATCTCTAGACGATCCTCCCGACTTTGTCCCCGAGTATGAGACCTGGACGCCGAGTGCCCGGAATTGGGATGCTTTGAACCCCTCAATACCTATCTTTGAAGGTAATTTTTCCGTTGAGTTCATAAAGCAACGTTTGCTGGGTTAGATCGATGGATAATAATGCTAGGCGCGCAGGAGTGTTCGTTGAGCCTTAATTAAATCACATTACCTGTAAATGATAGGGACGAGTCTACCGAATTTTATAGAAAGCTCAGTTTTACTCAAATTGTCGATACTCCACACTATGCTCGTTTCGAATGTCCTGAAGTAAATTCAATATTTTCACTTTCTCTTGAGCAAGATGACTTCAAAAATGGAGCTGTCATTTATTTTGAACATGAAGCGCTTGATGACTGGATAAACCGATTAGAAAACACAGGTCTAGTGTTTGTATATAAAGCGGAAGATCAAGCTTACCTTTGGAGGGCAGTGGTTCTGTATGATCCTTTTGGCAACACAATAAAATTGTACTGGGCCGGTGAAAACCGACTCAATCTACCATGGCGTGTGGAGAAGCATCCCTAACAAAAACAGCCAATCGAACAAATTTTTCCGCAAGGGGTACTGAGGGCCCGCAGTTCGCAATAAGCCGAAGCCCAGGAACTGTGATAAATTGAGGGCAGTCAGCACATTAGTCAACGCCGACACTGGAGCCACTGAGAATAGACCGCGTAACTCAGTTTATATCGCGTTTTAAGTGCCACGAAGACCTACAGGAGTTTGATTTGCAAAAGATTTTTACCTGCCAATATTCTGCATACAGAGAAAAGGTGTCATGCAGACCGTTCTCTGTAGGTAGCCGTTAAAGTGCGCTATGGACCGAGCTGAAGCATACTTGCTTGCCCAGAATGAACTCAATGCTACCGAGGGTGCGGGATATGGAGTGGCCTCTGAACACATCGATACGATCGTTTTAAAAGACGTCGTTGCTGCGAGTGGTATCACTTATGAGGTCGAGCTGTCATATCTTTGGAAACGTACGGAGCAAGACCAGATCTTGGTGATCTGCAGGGTTACCTCAAAAAACTGGTTTCAGCACGAGCAACTAGAGAGGTCAATTACACTGTGTTCTCCCGCAATTTAACAAGGCCAAGAAGATCGCAGCCCTCGGCTGCAGAACTCGCTTCACTTCGTTCCTCTCACCTCTTTTGGCAGCGTTAAGGCGACGAGAGCGCAGGCACTCACGTTACTTTTTCTGCTGTTCGCTTATCCTGCTCATGCGTGGGAGTGTCGCAATAGCTTAGACGAGGCATCAGTGGAGGCCCACATCGGTTTAGCTTCTGATGTGTTGTTCGGTCGGCCGATCAAAGCGTGGATCGATGGCTATAAGTGCTACGTCACTTTCGAGATTTTCGAGTTTTTTAAGGGAGATTTAGCCGGAGAAGTGGTCATTGAGATTTATCCAGAAGCCGGGCCAATGTTATCCGTTGGATGGAGCTACGTTATTACGCTTTTTGATCCCGGTGAACTCGATCTGTGTTCGATGGTGTTCTCGATGCCCGCGAGCGTCGACGATAGAGAATCTCTGAGAAATCATGCTGGTCGAGACGATTTTAGTCGTGACAACAAAATGCTGCGAGAGGTGCTAACGGTTGCAGCTAAGTCGTCTTAACAAGTGCCGGGAGTGCGTCACTCCCCAGAAGAGCATTTCTTTGCCGGACCGCGATGGCGCAGTGGACTGCCGCAAAGGGACCGGCGGTCTTTTCGTATTCCACAAACTATATCGTTGATGTTGAGTACGGCGTCATCATGGATGTTGAAGCATCGCCCAGCACAACCCAGACAGAAGTTCAGACGACCAGAACGATGATTGATCAGATCGAGTCTACGCATCAGGTAAAGCCCTGTCGGGTCAGGGGTGACACTGCCTGCGGCGCTGTGGCTAATCTTGGCTACCTGGCCGATGAAAAGAACGTCGAACCGCATATGCCGGTTCCAGATAAATCTGATCGTAAAGACGGCACAATGAGCCGATCAGACTTCGCTTGGCACGGAGACCAAAACGAGTATCACTGCCCGAATGGAAAGCCACTGCGTTCCTCGGGTCGAATCAACAGTGATAGCACGATCCGCTACAGGGCAGGCAAAATGGATTGTGCGGTTTGCCCACTGAAGCCACGGCGCTGCCCCAACACGTCTTTCCGAACAATCCCGCGCAGCATCTATGAATACGCGAGGGACAAAGCTCGTTCAACTATCGGGTCTTTCAGCAGTATCGGCACTTAGCAGAAGCTGATCAGGTATGTTAAATTTTGCTCAGTACTCAGAGCGGTCGGTTAAATACGTAAAGCAGAAGGATAGAATTTGCGTTTCATGCATCTAACCATAGTATTAGTTCTGGTTGCTGAGCCCTCCGTGGGAAGCCCTGTCTGCGGCCCTGTTGAAGACTTTCCATGGGATTCGCTTGAGACGCTGATGAACGAACTCGATACGGTCGTTGATGGAGCACGCGGGAAGCCAATAGACACAATATGCTTGGAAAGCTATAAATTGCAGGGTTCTGGCACCGGGGAGTATGCCTACGTCAACTTCAAACCTGAGCGCACGGTCAGAGACTTACAGTTGGCGGTTAGCGCCTATTGCCGGAGATATCCTTCGACCTACCCATGGCGATGTGGTGTTTCCCAGAGGAGTCTTATTCAGCATGAAGATACGCTAGTCGCATTGGGAACATCGGTTTCCGAGGAGTTAGCGATCAATGTTCTCGACCTGATTTCCCTTAAATCGAAGGACGAGTCACTCAGAATTTTTGAGGAGCATGATGAAACTCTACTAGAGCCGAAAATTCTAGGCAATCCGACCTCGATCAGACTTGAAAAGGATGGCACCTTAACGGTCGTTGTTGAGGGCGACGGTTGTGATGGTACGAAGATCAGGGGCGATAAGGTCGAATGCGGGCTTGAAAACGGTGCCTATGAAATAACTTCGTTGTGCCACCATTTGGCGCTTTGTGATTAGGTCCGCTGCTGGCATTAAGCGGGACTTGGTGTTGTTCAGATTGTCTATGTATGCAACTGTTGGACAAAAATACAATCGAGGAACCTTAAAATGATAAAGATGAATTTTTGTGTTCGCAAAAGAGAAGATGTTTCAGTGGAGGAATTCCACGATTATTGGCTTAACACGCATGGTCCTTTGGTGAAATCTCATCGCGAAGCGCTTTGCATTAAGAAATACGTTCAAAACCATACCGGATTTACCTCCTTCGGAGATATGGCAAATGATTCAAGAGGGATGACGCCCAAATATGATGGTTTGGCAGAGCTATGGTGGGATGATCTTGAGACCCTGCAATCAGCAATCATCACAGCAGAAGGAATGCGGGCAAGCGCTGAGCTGATCGAAGATGAAGCTAGGTTTATAGATCTAAAAACCTCGACGATATTTTTAAGTGAGGCTCACGTTATCTTTGAATAAATTCCGGCCAGGCGCTACTCAAAGTCCGCTGCAGCCAGTAAGCTATTTTCGACGCACATGCCTTTTCTCTTGAGCCCCGAGGCGAAGAAATTATTGAGACATGTGGCAAAACAGAACCCGCAGCATTCTGAAATGAGTGGGCAAGAAGTACTTGTAACATTACAGGGCCCCCATGATTACATATCCCCTACGTGGTACAGCTCTCCGGGAGTGCCAACATGGAATGATCAGGCAGTACACGTGTACGGGCTTTGCTCTGTGTTCGACGACTCAGATAGGCTCAAAGAATTAGGCGATGGACTGACTAGCAAATATGAGGCTGCATTTTCCGAGCCATGGCGGCCTGAGTATAAACCGTCAATGCTTGGGGCTATTACCGGTATCCAAATCTCGATTAACGAGATCCAATGTAAATACAAACTGAGCCAAAATCGTTCTATTCAAGATCAGAAGCAGGTAATCAACGCATTGGAAAAACTGGGGGCCAGCGCGCTGGCTGAAGCCATGGGGCACAATCCATAATAATGGTGCTGAGCAGCGTATTATCGCACGGAGTGCCACTCATCTGGGTTCAAGATCCTGATAAGGATACTCAGTTAATATGGCCGCCAACTATGGGTCCAAATTATCCGCCTTAAATGCTATATTAGCCGGCTACAGTAGCTATTGTATTTAACGCGGTACCACCGCCAACACTAGGCAATTACGATGACAGCAAACACCGATGATCTTCGCATTCAGAAGACCACTGAACTTATTTCTCCCGAGCAACTGATCGCCGACCAGGGCGTCAGTGCTGAAGGTGCAAGGACAGTAGCGAATGCGCGCAACGCAATTCACAATATTCTCACAGGCGAGGATGATCGCCTACTGGCGGTAGTGGGCCCATGCTCTATCCACGACCCTGCGGCCGCTCGAGAATATGCAGGGAGGCTTAAAGCGGTAGCCGACGTGCTCAGCAAGGAACTCTTTGTGGTGATGCGTGTGTATTTCGAAAAGCCCCGCACTACTGTGGGTTGGAAGGGACTCATTAATGATCCCGACCTCAACAATACTTTTCAAATTGGTAAGGGATTGCACTTAGCGCGTCATCTGTTGTCCGATCTCGCCGACATAGGCATGCCAACGGGTACTGAGTACTTAGACTTGATTAGCCCCCAATACTACGCCGACCTAATCTCTTGGGGAGCGATTGGTGCCCGCACGACCGAAAGCCAGACACATCGCGAGCTCTCCTCCGGACTGTCGTGCCCCGTGGGTTTCAAAAATGCGACCGATGGGGATATTCAGGTTGCAATCGATGCAATAAAGTCTGCTTCGCAACCACACAATTTCTTGTCGGTCACTAAGGCGGGTCGCTCTGCTATTTTCCGAACGACAGGAAACGAAGACTGCCACATTATTTTGCGTGGCGGTAAGCATCCCAACTACGATATGTTTTCGGTAGACGACGCCAATGCCATGTTGGTGAAAGCGGGTTTGGCATCTCGAATTATGATTGACGCCAGTCATGCCAACAGCCGAAAAATTCCGGCGCGCCAAGTGGATGTGACCCGAGATATTGCCAATCAGGTAAGTAGAGGCAGTCGCAGCATTTTTGGGCTTATGATCGAAAGTAATCTTGTGGAAGGGCGCCAGGATGTGGTCGACGGGCAATCACTAACTTATGGGCAGAGTATTACCGACGCCTGCATTAGTTGGGATGACACAGAGACATTAATGCATGAACTGGCAGCGGCGGTTCGACAGCGCCGCGGTGCATAGCGATGCATTTGGGCTTCAGTTCGATGAACACGGCGGACGATCCTGCACCGCAGTTGCTCGCTAAAACATTGGAAGAAGCCGGTTTCGAATCGCTTTGGTATGGCGAGCATAGCCATATTCCAATAGCGCAGAAGACCCCTTATCCCCCGGGAGGTGATCTTCCAGAACCGTATAAAGAAATGATGGACCCCTATGTCTCTCTGATGGCGGCAGCGTCTGTGACAAGCCGATTGAGACTAGGTACCGGCATTGCTCTTTTACTTGAGCGCGAACTGTTTTCCCAGGCCAAAACAATTGCGACCCTCGATCGGCTTTCCAATGGCAGGCTGCTGATAGGTTGTGGGGTTGGCTGGAACGAGGAAGAGTTTGTGAACGCCACAAACTTACCCTGGAAGCGCCGCTATCTAGCGCTTAAGGAATTAGTGTTGGCACAGCGAATCCTGTATTCAAACTCGGAGCCGGAGTTCCACGGTGAGCTTATCGATTTTGATCCAGTTTGGTTTGAACCTAAGCCAGCACAAGCAGGAGGGCCGCCAGTGATTTTTGGAGCCATGGGTCCTATGGGGGTTCGTCACACTGCCGAGTGGGCAGATGGTTGGATGCCTGTAGATGTTGCCATGCGGGATATCAAATCCGACATTACCGACTTTCGGGCTAAAGTGGCGTCGTTCGGTCGCGACCCAGATAAGGTGGAAATAACAATGGTCGTAATGTCTCCGGTTACAGCCGATTTGCTAAAGTCCTATCGGGATATGGGCGTTCATCGCTGTAATATTGGAGTAGGCATGGAAAACTGGGATCAGCCGGACATCGTGATGCCAATGATTGAAGAGTTTTCTCGGCTGATACCGGAGCTGTAAGTTAAGATTTGGAGTTGCGACAGGCGCCTGCCATGTAGCATTGCCTCGGGCGATGTAGACAAAGCGAAGGGGGTCTTCCATGACCCCGCTCAGTTGTAACGTACCTGCCCTAGAAGTTATATCTTGCTGTTAAACCGTAGGTGCGTTCTTGTAAGGTATTGGTCTGGGTGTAGGACCCACCTGTTAAAGCGATGTCATACTGATCCGGTCCCTGCTGAAAATTGATTTCATCTTCGTCGGTAGCATTCTTCACCCACAAAGATACATCCCAGGAGAGATCCGTGCCGCGCCATCCGGTATACAGGTTGAGCGTGCCGTAGCTTTCAAACGTCTCAGTGACATCGCCAATTCCGGCAGAGGCCTCTTGGTTCAGACGCTCATCTGACCACTTATAAAGCCCGCGAAGATAAACCTCGCTGTTGTCCAGGTTCCAGTAATATTCGGTATTCAATGTCAGCGACACTTCCGGCTCACCACTAATGGGGTCCCCGTCGATGTCGCAAAACCCTAGTACTTCGCCTGGTTCTCGCACATTACAAGGTGCCTCAGCGCCGTCCCATTCGCCTTTTGAATAGCTAAAGCTAGCGCCGGCATTCCAGGTCTCGCTCAGCAATATCCGCCCTTCAAGCTCTAGGCCGTAAAGGATGGCGTCACCGTTGTAGATGATTCCACCTGAAAGGTCTACGGGGGTGCCCGAATCATCGAGAACCTGCACGCCGCGAACAAATCCGAGGTAGCCATCGAATTTTTGGTAATAGAGCGCACCGTTTAGCGTCGCTCGGCCTGCCATCAAGCGGCTCTTAAATCCGAGTTCCAAGGAGTCACTTTTCTCTTCATCATGGATCAAGTCGTCTTCACCATTGGGAAGAAAAACGATGTCTGGGTCGGGCACGATCGAGATTCCGCTGCGACGATAACCTCGGTTATAGGCCCCGTAGATAGAGATGTCATCGGTGTAGTCCCAGCGAAGCTTCACAGAACCAGTTATGGCGTCCTCTTCGGTAGTTTCATTGTCGGCAGACACGGCCTGTAGCGGGAAGTTGGCTGCAATGCCGGCAGTTATGATGTCTTGAATCGGTTCAAAGGCGGGCGGAAAAAAGTTGGGCCCGCCAAACAAAATGGTTCCGGCTCTGAAACTCTCATAATCGGTCCAGCGCAGTCCTACTTCAAGTTGTGTTGTAGGGTTTAGGTAAAATGTGTTGAAAGTAAATAAAGCAATCTCTTTGGCATCAACCGGAATGGAGCCCTCACTGAAGAATGAAATTCCGGGTGCCCCGGCAGTCAGTGTGGTGTTGGCGTTGAATGCTGTGACGGTCTCTTGATCTCGATAATACGCGCCGACCATCCAGTCCCAGGAATCGTTGTCGGATGAGCTAAGTCGCAGTTCCTGGCTGATGCTATCCACCAGCGTATTGGCATTCTGATTGGTTAAAGCTTCGGGGTTGGTGATGTAATTTGCACGATCATTTTCGGTGCCGGAAAGTTTGTCTGAATCGGTGTACGCCGTCACCGATACCAGCTCCAGATCACCGATTTGCCAATCCAGAGTCAAGTTTGCGATATCGTATTCCAGGTTGCCGAAGTCATTGGATTTGCCCAGTCCTCGGCGGTCTGTGGGGCTCAGTGATGGTCTGATACCCTGTGGGTCAGATCCTGACATCGCTTTAACATCATCGATTTCACGGTCTAACCACTGCCATGTCAGAGTCGCTTCCAGATCTTCAGTGACAGCCCAAACAGTGGTGATTCGGGCAGATTTGGCTTCTGCCTCGGGCTCGTCCAAGCCCGTGGTAAGGTTTTCGACATCGTTGGCGAAGCTTTCGTCATACACCGCAGCGATGCGGGCCGCAAATTTCCCCTCAACAATGGGGCCGCCCCATGCGGCTTGAGTATTCAGGCCGTCATTACTGCCCGTGGTGAGTTGTACGTAGCCGGCACTTTCAAACAGATCCGGCCGCTTGGTGAGGATGTTGATCGCACCCGCCGGAGAAGTCGCACCTTGTAGAGTACCCTGAGGGCCGCGGAGTATTTCAAGCCGCTCAATGTCGTATAACAGCGAAAAAGCAATGTCTTGACGGATGTCGCCATCGTTCCAGTAAACGGTAACCGCAGCTGCGGCTCCCGCTTCGGGATCGGTTCCGACACCGCGCATTGATATGTTTGAGCTGCGCGCATTGGGTGAGGAAAGTGTCAATCCGGCAGTTTGTGTTTCGAGATCGCCAAAATTCAGAGCGGAAAACTTGTCGATGGCTTCGCCCGAGAGCACGTTAACAGTCGCGGATACATCCTGCAGTGTCTCCGTCCGTTTTTGTGCGGTTACGATTACTTCTTCTAGTATCAGTTGTGCAAAGGACGGCGAAGCCATGGCTGCTAATGCGGCTGCAATAGCAGTTTTAGACCTAATTGTCTGAGCGGGCTTGTTCAGTTTCATAGTACTTGTCGCCTTTTTATAGATTATTCGCCACTGGCAGATCTATTCATGATCAACCGTCTACGCAGTGGCGTTTTTGGTCTTATTTTCCCCGAATTCTAATCTGATTTTTAGCGGCGAATTCGGCCTTTAGAAGCTTAACGTAGAGTAGATTCCAAGTAGGACTCAAAACATGACTAAAACGGTCAATATATGGCATCATTATGGCTTAGCTCCCTTTCAGTATAGCTCTTTAAACTGTGTGGGCTAACCGCATGCAGTGCCTGCCGGAAGCGAGGAATCGCCGATCTCATACAACTGTGCTAAGTTGACTCAAATTCGTAACCGAGCACAACTGTGGAGCCTAGAGAAGAGCTGGTAAAACGCTATAGAGAGCTTATTGAATCGGGGCTGGGAACGGGTAGTTCTGGCAATCTTTCGATGCGAGTCGACGCCGGAATGTTGATTACGCCTACAGGCATTCCCGCAGGTGAGCTTTTGCCCGAGCAGGTGGTGCATATGAGTGTCAATGGCGAAGTATCACCGGGCCAGCTAATCCCCTCGAGTGAGTGGCATATGCACGCGGTGGTCTACCGCGTGCGCCCTGAAATCGGTGGTGTTGTGCACTGTCATTCGCGTTATGCGACTATTCTGGCCTGCAGTCATCTTCCGATACCGGCTATCCACTACATGATCGCTGTTACAGGCAGCAATGAGGTTCCCGTGGCGCCCTATGCCAGATTTGGATCCAACGAGCTGGCTGAATCGGTTGTTGAGGGACTTACAGGGCGACTTGCCACCTTACTGGCGAATCACGGCCAGCTGTCCATCGGCAAGGATTTGGATGAGGCAATGCGAGTGGCAGTTGAGGTTGAGGAATTGGCGTCAATATATTGGGGCACGCTGGCAATAGGCGGCGGACAAACTCTCAGTAAGCGTGATATGGCTGAAGTTCAGGATGCGTTTACAAGCTATGGGCAGCAAGGTGAAACATAGCGTGTCCTAGGCCTATTCGCAGGCCCGAGTCCAAGCCACAGTATTGAATTGAATAGGCCGCATAGCGATAATAATCGTCAGAGGATTAGAATGAATCATAAAGATGGCAAGTTTGCAGGCGCCCGTAGTGAGAGTATTTATTATCGCTATTGGACACCTCAAGAGCCGGCCCGAGCTGTGCTACTGGTGGCACACGGTGCAGGGGAACACTGCGGTCGCTATGAGCATCTGGCCGAGTTTTTTACCCAGCAAGGTTTTGCTGTTGCCGCCCTGGATCATTCGGGCCATGGCCATTCGGATGGGGTGAGCGGTTTTGTTGCCGCCTTCGACGATTACATCGATACCCTAGAGATATTTCAGCGGCAGGTGAACACTGATTTGGGACCACTGCCTATCATCTTGTTGGGCCACAGCATGGGAGGCCTTATAAGCGCGCGTTATTTGCTGGATCATCAGCGCGATTATGTCGCCTGTGTGTTATCCGGCCCTGCCATTAAATCGGATTTGGAACCTGGCTTTGTTCAAATGACGATAATTCGCCTGCTGTCTGCCTTGATACCCAAAGCTGGCGTACTGCAATTGGATGCCAATGATGTGTGCAGAGACCCTGAGGTAGTGCGCAAATACAAAGAAGATCCACTGGTTCATCATGGGAAGTTGTCTGCTCGACTCGTTGAGGAGTTGTTTAAGGCCATGAATAAGGTCCAGGTCGGAGCACATACGCTGAGTTTACCGATGCTGATGTTGCATGGAAGCGAAGATAAAATGGCTTCACCGGCCGGATCGCATTTCTTGAACGACAATATCGCGTCGACGCAAAAAGAAATGAAGATCTATCCGGGCCTCTACCACGAAATTTTTAATGAGCCGGAGCATCCGCAGGTAATGCGGGATATCCTGGACTGGCTAGAGTCGGCCCTCGAACTGCCCCGCCGCGCAGTGGGTGGATCGCAGCTGTAGGCGCGGTACAAACCAGTCAAAGTGTAAGAAAAGCCAAAGTATAAAAACCATAATTAGACCGAAGGAATTTACCTATGGCTCAGCCGAGCGAAGAACAAGCAGCGCTCTATTGGCGCAGAAACGTTTCCCTGATGATCAAACTGCTGATTATCTGGTTTGTTGTCAGTTTTGGTTTCGGAATCATTCTCGTCGACGTTTTAAATCAATTTAGCATCGGTGGCTACAAGCTGGGTTTTTGGTTTGCGCAGCAGGGTTCTATCTATTGCTTTGTTGTTTTAATTTTTTACTACACTAGAAAAATGGCCGCTCTGGACAAAGAATTTAACGTCGATCAGGACTAAGGAGTGGGCATGTCTTTGCAATCACTAACCTATTTATTTGTAGGCGGAACTTTTGCGCTCTACCTCGGTATTGCGTTTTGGGCGCGTGCCGGATCCACCAAAGATTTTTATGTGGCCGGAGGCGGAATCAATCCGGTGGCCAACGGCATGGCGACGGCGGCCGACTGGATGTCTGCTGCTTCGTTTCTATCCATGGCAGGATTGATCTCGTTTATGGGTTACGGAGGCTCGGTTTTTTTGATGGGCTGGACCGGGGGTTTCGTTTTACTGGCGATGCTACTGGCGCCTTACTTGCGAAAATACGGCAAATATACCGTGCCCGAGTTTATCGGGGATCGCTATTATTCGCGGACAGCCAGAGCCGTCGCGGTAGTCTGCCTCATCATATGCTCGGTCACCTACGTCATCGGTCAGATGAAGGGAGTGGGTGTTGCATTCTCTCGTTTTCTTGAAGTGGAATACAGCACGGGTCTGTTGATTGGTATGTGTATCGTCTTTTTCTACTCGGTGCTCGGTGGCATGAAGGGGATCACCTACACGCAGATCGCGCAGTACTGTGTTCTTATTCTTGCCTATACCGTACCGGCAATTTTTATCAGTTTAAATCTCACGGGTAATCCCGTTCCCCAACTTGGTTTGGGAAGCACTATGACGGGTAGTGAAACCTATCTCTTGGATAAGTTAGACCAGGTGGTAATGGAGTTGGGTTTCAACCAGTACACGACTGACTTTCGTCTCAGTGGTATCAATATGTTTGCCTATACGATGTCGCTGATGATTGGCACCGCTGGATTACCCCATGTGATTATCCGATTTTTTACCGTGCCCAAAGTCAGTGATGCGCGCAAGTCAGCTGGGTGGGCTTTGGTATTCATCGCAATTTTATACACTACCGCGCCGGCAGTTGCGGCAATGGCTAGATTAAACCTGATCCAGACCATTGAACCCATACCGGGAGAGCATCTTGTCTACGAAGATCGTCCCGCTTGGTTTAGCAATTGGGAGACAACAGGTCTGCTAAAATTTGAAGATAAAAATGGCGATGGGAGAATTCTTTACAGCGCTGATACTGCGCGCAACGAAATGGTGAAAGTTGATCCGGATATTATGGTGTTGGCCAATCCCGAAATCGCCCAACTGCCAAACTGGGTGATCGCCCTTGTTGCAGCCGGTGGTTTGGCAGCGGCGCTGTCTACGGCTGCCGGTTTATTGCTGGCCATCTCGTCGTCAATTTCGCACGATTTACTCAAGGGCATGATCGCGCCCAACATCAGTGAAAAGCAGGAGTTACTTGCAAGCCGTTTGGCGATGGCTTTCGCGATTGCCGGAGCGGGCTATTTAGGGCTAAACCCTCCCGATTTTGCTGCGGGCACGGTGGCCCTGGCATTTGGTCTGGCGGCCTCGTCGATTTTTCCGGCGCTAATGATGGGGATCTTCTCCGACCGGGTGACGCGAGAAGGCGCTATCGCAGGAATGATCGCAGGTATTGGCGCGACGCTGTTCTATGTGTTTCAGCACAAGGGTGTGATGTTTGTTGCCTCAACCGCTTTTCTAGGTGATACAAGTCCCAATTGGTTTTTGGGTATCGAGCCAAATGCCTTTGGAGTTGTGGGTGCGGTGATTAATTTCTCGATAGCCATTTTGGTCTCTCGATTCACGCGCCAGACTCCGGATGAAGTGCGCAAGCTCGTGGCGTACATACGGGTACCTGGATCTGTTGACGCACCGAGAGAGCATTAGCGTAAACCTCCCCTATGTTTACCAATAAACATGTCGTTGTGGCACTTATTGTCGCACCTATACTGGCGGTGCTGGCCTGGTTGGCCATCGGAAGCTTTTTGGGGGAGCAGCCACACATGGCGGAAGCGGGAATGTCCTATCCCCTGGTGGCGCGCAGTAATTGCCGCTATGACAGTGGCCGCTGTGATTTGCAAAACGAGGATTTTAGTCTTTCGTTGCAGCTGGAGAACAACATCACGCTGGTAGTTTCTTCCAAGCATCCCCTGCGAGGAGTGATGGTGTCAGTTGGCGATGCGTCAATACAGCTTGTGCCGTCACCCATGCGCGCTGTTTCGAGCAACGGGATGCGTTGGCGACTCCAATTGCCGCAGCTTCCTCGAGCTAGTGATGTCATTCGTCTGGTCGCGGCCACGGAGCAGAATTCCTACTATGGGGAAACATCCACACAATTTATCGCACTCTGAGTTGATTTTGACGCGGTTTTAGTTGATTTATAGGGAAGAGCAGCAATACTCAACGCAGTATTACATTAGATCTAATAATTCAAAAAGGAAAAATCTATGTGTCTGGGAAAACGTACGCTGAACATCTTGCTGGGGCTCGGTCTTGCCTGGGCGATGCCTATACTGGCGGCTGAAAAGCCCAACATTTTAATTATGTGGGGTGACGATATAGGCATTACCAATATCAGCGCCTATAGCGATGGCATTATGGGATACCGCACTCCTAATATTGATCGTATTGCCGATGAGGGGATGCGTTTTACAGACTACTACGGCGATCAGAGCTGTACGGCGGGGCGATCCACTTTTATAACCGGCCAGGCGGGCCTGCGCACGGGGCTTACCAAGGTGGGATTACCCGGTTCGGAAATGGGGCTTCAGGATCGCGACGTGACCATAGCGGAGGTTCTCAAAACTCATGGCTATGCCACCGGGCAGTTTGGTAAGAATCATTTGGGAGACAAAGATAAATTTTTGCCGACCAACCACGGGTTTGATGAGTTTTTGGGCAATCTATACCATCTGAATGCTGAGGAAGAACCTGAAGATCCTGACTACCCCAAGAACCCCGGCTTCGCAAAGCACTTTGGGCCTCGAGGTGTTATCCATTCCTATGCGGACGGCAGAATTGAAGATACCGGCCCGCTAACGCGCAAACGCATGGAAACCACTGATGAAGAGTTTGTGGTCGCCGCCAAAAAATTTGTTGCCAAGGCGGTGAGTGATGACCAGCCATTTTTTGTCTGGCTCAATACTACAGGTATGCATTTTCGCACCCATCCTGCCGACAAAAATATAGGCAAATCGGGGCAGGGGCCTTACAACGATGTGATGGTTGCGCACGATGAATTGATCGGCCAGATGTTGGATCAGCTGGATGATTTGAAGATTGCTGACAATACCATTGTCATGTACTCGACTGACAACGGAGTGCATTTCAATACCTGGCCCGATGCAGGCATTACGCCCTTCCGCAGTGAAAAGAATACCAACTGGGAGGGTGCTTACCGCGTTCCAGCGGTGGTGCGCTGGCCTGGTAGAATACCTGCGGGCGTGGTTTCCAACGAAATAATGTCTCACCTCGACTGGATGCCTACACTGGCGGCGGCTGCGGGAGACTCAAACCTGAAACAGAACCTACTCAAGGGCACGCGGGTGGGTAGCAAGAAGTCCAAACTCCATTTGGATGGCTACAATTTTATTCCCTATCTAACGGGAGAAGTCGACAAAGCGCCGCGGCGCGAGTTTCACTATCTGGATGATGGTGGTATGCCCGTGGGTGTGCGTGTCGGTGATTGGAAAATTGTTTACGCTGAAAACAGGGCGAAAACCATGGCACTGTGGGCTGAGCCGACCGTCACTTTGCGTATGTTCAAGTTGTTTAACCTGAGGCGCGACCCCTACGAACGCGCTGATCACAATTCCAATACTTATTGGGACTGGGTGATTAGCAAAGCTCCACAGGGATACCTTGGCGTGAGCGTTACAACGCAGTTTCTGCAGACTTTCGCGGAGTATCCAGCCAGCCAGAAACCTGACTCCTGGTCGATCGACAAACTGACCGAGCGTTATCTCAACACTAAGTGAGTTATTGTTTAACGGGCTTGGGGTCTCCGGCGGTGTGAATATCCTGTGTGGATTGAGTTCTGGCTGAGCAGGGTCAGCCAGAAGTTTTATGCACCGGCTTTAAGCGGGCTGATGTTGTTGATGTGAGAATTCAGCGGCGATATCTTGGCCCAATCTTTCGGTTAATTCTGCGCTGCATCCACAGCTCAATTCGATCTGCCTAGCCCACAGCGAATATCGAAACAGCGGATAGTCCCTGTCCACACCGATGCCTCCGTGCAGGTGCTGTGATGCCTGGCTTACTCGGTGCGTTGCGTCTCCGGTCCAGATCTTGGCTATTAGGACCGCCTCGCTGGCGTCCGCTGATTGGTCCAGTAACGAGATAGCCTGTTGTGATGTCAGGCGCAGGCACTCTACATCGATGAAGCAATCTGCAGCTCTGTGGCCCACGGCTTGAAAGGTCGCCACGGGAACACCAAACTGATGTCGCTGTGAGGTATAAGACGCCGTCATGCGCATCATTTTTTCACACAGCCCCGTTGCCATCGCTGAATAGGCGGCGGCGGTGGTTTCAAACATCCACTGGGCCAGCGCCTCAGCGGAATTATTTTGCGCCACTACCTCTGTGGCGAGCACGGCTTCCAATATCATTTCGAACTGAGTTTCAGGGGTGGTGGCTTGTTGCCGATTTAAGGTGACACCCTGGGCGCTTGGATCAACCAACAGTGCAATCAAACCCTCGTCGGACATAGCCGTAAGTAGAACTCGTTTGGCGCGATTCGCAAGAGGTACACAGTGCTTAACCCCTGTTATTGACCAGCCTCCGTCCACTTTTACTGCTCGAGTTTTGGGTCTAGCCAAATCCTCGTTCGCGGGCTCTATCATTGCAGCGCTCAATAGATTTCTGCCACACACCAGGTCGGACAGGTAGCTATCATTAATATCCTTGCTCGCAAAGCGTTGTAAGGTGTGAGCGGTACTCACTAGTGCGGTAATGACGGGAACCGGTGCCACAGTGCGGCCCACTTCCTCAATTAACAGACACAAGGTTTCAAAACCAAACCCCATACCGCCGTATTCTTCCTTGATGGCGACTCCTAGTAATCCCGCTTGTGCAAGATCCGCCCACAGTTTTTCATCGAAATGATCCGTCTGTGTTTCTATAACTTTAAGCCGATCGGGTTCAGTTTGGTCTCCCAGAATTTTCTTGGCGAGCTCTACGACTTCCAGTTGTTCTTCTGAATATGAAAAATCCATGACAGTTCCTTTAACGGCTGGCGCGAGGCATCCAAAGCCCCGCAGCCGAGATGATATCGCGTTGTACTTCGTTGGTGCCGCCACCAAAGGTTAATATCGAACCGACGCGGTAGCGATGTTCGATTTTCCCCTGCAGTATGGCTCCCGGAGAATCCTCCCGAAGAATACCCGCCTGACCCATTATTTCGAGTAGCAGCCGATAGGCCTCGACAAAAAACTCCGACCCGTACACCTTTGCTGCAGACGCTTCGGCCATGCCCAGGTTGTTCTCAGTCATTGCCCAGGCCTGCTTGAGGCACATCATTCGCAATGCCTCCAGCCGCACTTTCACTTTTGCCAGGTTGTTCTGCACCCAGGGTTTTTCGATCAACGTTTTGCCATCCGAAGAGGTGGTGGTGGCGGCCCATTGCGCCACTTCGGTGAACAGGATGTGCACTGGGCCGTGGTTCACTAAAGACAATCGCTCACGGTTGAGCTGACCGGTGATTAGGCGCCAGCCTTTATTCACCTCACCAACGCGATATTTGTCGCTTATTCTTACATTTTCGAAGTAGCTTGCGTTGGTGCGCACACCCATCGTCCAAACCGGCGTCAACGATACTCCAGGGGTATCTATCGGAACTAGGAACATAGTGAGCCCCTTGTGTTTTTTACTGACATCGGGATCTGTTCTGGCGGCTAGCCAGATATAGTCGGAGAAGTTAGCCAGGCTGGTCCACATTTTCTGCCCGTTAATCAGCCAGCTATCGCCGTCTTTTTCGGCCTTGGTCGTTAGGCTGGCAAGGTCCGTTCCTGCGCCTGGCTCTGAATAACCGATTGCGACGATGCTGCGGCCTTCAACGATGCCTTTAACCGCTTCGTCGCGAACCTCATCGTTGGCGTGTTCAGCAAGTACGGGGCCGACCGCATCAGTGGTTAAAAAAGGGTAGGCGAATCCTGATGCCAGTACTTCATCGGTGAAAATGTATTGTTCCATAGGTGTGGCTTCCTGCCCGCCTAGAGACTTTGGCCAGCTGAGACTAATCCAGCCGTCGGCTCCCATTTTTGCGTACTGCTTGCGAAACTCGGGGCCACCACCCTCCCGATGCTCAGGGTCTTTCATTTCCTGGCGCAGTGCCGGCGTCACAATGCCTTTCATATAGTCCCGAATTTCTTGCTGAAGGGCGAGTTGCTCCGGGGTAAATTCAATTTTCATCGCTGATCCTAGTCATTTCTCAAAAGGGTTGCGTAAGATATCTCCATCCCTACCGAAGCTTTTGACCTCGCGGCGGCAACCACGTTGGTGCTGTGTTCCGTTGATTTATCTTGTCATTCTACGAAGGGTATTAAATCCTTTCCCAAATCCATAAAACAGATGTCGTCCCCTAAAAAGCCGTTGCGGTATGCCTATCTGTTACGGTTGAAGTGTTTGAATGCTAGGACTAGTCTGCCGTGTTAAGCGCCCTGGCTTACCGTCGATTGTACTGCATGAGTGGCGCGTCTTTTTGCGGTATAGACGCAATTTTTCCGCAGTTGTTACGTATAGCATAAAAAATCTGGAGAGCCCATGAACCCCGTAAAAACGTCTTTGGAAATGTTTTATCGCTTGGGAGTCGGAAGTGCCGGACCATGTGTTTCTCAGGCAGTCTCTGGGTGCCGACGGTTGGTTCGAGTTAACCTGGCCAGTGGTCGATTTGGCGACTCAGCTCAGTGGCAACGTGAGTGTGCCACTTTATCCCGGTCAGGATGTAGACAGTGCTCGTTATATCCTTGAGCACGGAGACAGCAAACTGGTTTTTCTCGGCGACTTCGACCAGCACCGCAAGAGTGCCGAGATTCTGATTCGGGGTATACCGACTGTTGCGATGCGCGGCTGTGAAGTTGCCTGCTACCATGTCATGGAGGAGCTGGTCCAATTTCATCAGCCCTATTCCAGTTCTCCGGTTTCCGATGTAGATTCACTGCTCACCATTGTTTACTCCTCAGGCGCTACCGGAAAGCCTAAGGGGGTTATGTTGACTTACGGCAATCCTGCTCCCGGCACCATGTGGTTGGAGAAGTGGTTAGATATCGCTGGCGCTGACTTTACAGGTGAGCGGGGAAGGATACCTTGGGCGACGAGCTTCGCTCGGTACAGCCAACGATATTTTTTGCGGTTCCAAGGTTGTGGGCAAAATTCAAAGCGGGCGTGGACGCTATGGTACCGCTGGAGGCGCAGGTTGCGGTCGGTGAAGATCAAAGGCGCGTTGCATTACCAGCGCCGCTGCTCCGGTGGCTGATGTGGAAATGAAAATCTCTGATGAAGGAGAAATCTGTTTTAAAATCGCTGCTATGATGAGGGGTTATTGCAAAAACCCAGAGAAAACTGCTGCGGTTATTGTCGATGGCTGGTGTTACACAGGTGATCGCGGGCATGTGGGCGATGACGGTTTTGTGCGGGTCACTGGCAGGGTGGAAGAAGTCTTTAAGACGACCAAGGGGAAGTTTATTCACCCCTCAGTGATTGAAAATGAATTTGGTGTCATACCCGAGCTGGGTCAACTGATGATTTTTGGCCACGGCAAAGATCAACCTCTGCTCCTGACCAACTTGTCCGACTTTGGCCTTCCGAAGCCGGGCAACGAAGTACAGCGATTTATTAAACAGGCGTTGAACACCATTAATGCCGAGCTGCCAGCGCATGAAAGTGTCTTTCAGGTGTATGTTACAGGCAATGAATGTGGACGATAGATTCAGCGTTGCTGACCCCAACAATGAAAATTAAACGCACAACAGTTGCGGACCACGATAGGGACTGGGTTGAGGCATATCTCAACAGCGCTGCTGTTGTTTGGGAACATTGAGCGCAGTGTGACCAGGCTTTAGGGGGATTATCTCCCCCTAGTAGTCTAGGCGGTTCGCAGTTTGAGAAAAGGATTCATCCAGCGAAACTTCCATCCGGTGAATTTTAAGGGTGCGTCGAGTACCGCAAGGCAAATACAGTCTTCAGACTGCACGGCAGTGGGTGCATGCACATCACCGGGCTTGCGATAGATGAAATCCCCCTGATCATAGCTGCCTTCTGAGTCTGAGAAACCACCGGTGAGAACCAACGTCATCTCATTGCCGCGATGGGTGTGCTCAGGTATGTGGCCGCCCGCTTTGATGTGATACAAGGCAATCTCGTGGCTTGGATCACCGGTACGCAGATAGCTAATGCGCAGGGAAGAACCAATCTTCTTCCAGGTCAGGTCTGAGAAGTCCCGGCTCATCAAGCGCTGTAAAATCGCGGGGGTAGTGTCTTTGCCTTCAGCGATCCGCGGGTATTCCAGAGGCGCTTTTTCTTCCAGTCTTGCCAACACCTTATCGAGCTGAGTGTCACTGACCGCCTGAGGGTCCAGCTTTTCAAACAGGGCCACGCCTACCTGAGTAAGTCGTTCGGTCAACTTGCGGCAGTGCGCGCAATCGCTCACGTGCACCGAAACACATGCTGCTAGCGCTAGAGGAAGCGTACCGGCTGAAAAGTCGGTCATGAGATCTAGATCGGGATGTAAATTTGCCATAATTTTATCGTTCAAATTGAATCTGTAATTTCTGAATAGCCAGCCGGACCCGTGATTTCACAGTACCTAACGGCAAGTCCAGCTCGTTTGCGACTTCTGAATGAGATTTACCTTCCATATAGACTTTAGCCAGTATTTGGGACTGATCCAGGGGTAATTCCGCCAGTAGTCCGCGAATTTTGTCACGGTTGCGCCTCTGGTGTAAAACGGAGAAGGCTTCCTCAGTTTCCAGCTCAAGTGACATATCCTGGGCTGTGAGAGAGGTGTCAAATTTTTGCAATCGTCGGAACAAATCTGTTCTGCAATTTCTAGCAATTGTATATATCCAGGTGCTCGCCGCCGCTTTTTGCGGGTTGAACGCCCCAGCTTTTTGCCATACTTTGAGCATCACTTCCTGCACCAGCTCATCTGCGTTATTGGCGGACAGCGTGGAGCCCGACAGTGCAAATGCCTTCATCAGAGGGGCGAAGTGCCTGAAGAGTCTCACGAAAGCTGCCCGATCCTGGTTGGTAGCGATAAGCGCTAAACATTCACTCCATTCGTCATTGCGTGTTTCACTCATAGTGGTCTTCGCAGCAGTAGATGGCGTATCAAATATCGAATAGTCTTTCACCAACCGCATTCTCGTGTCCGCTTTTGAGTGTGTATTATAGTTATAAAGTCCACATCTTGCGATGCGCTTCACAAACTGTTTTTCTCAACAGATAATACGTCACGTCTGGCGTTTGGATCACTTCTATAGGAAATCTCTGACGAATGATCCAAAATCCCGATTGAGGCGTAAATTCACAAAGAGAAATTTTGGTCCAGATGCTACCGTTGGATCTGGGGAGTGGAAATGGAAATTGCTGTTATCGGCTCGGGTATCTCCGGGTTGACTTGTGCACACTATCTCAGTGCAAACCATCGCGTTAGCGTATTCGAATCCAGCAGTGAGGTCGGTGGCCATACTGCGACTGTAGATGTCCAGCTTGGCACTCGTCGTTATGCTATAGACACTGGTTTCATTGTTTTCAATGATTGGACCTACCCTCATTTTATAGCGTTGATGGATGAGCTAGGAGTTTCCAGCAAGGCCACGGAAATGGGGTTTAGCGTGCACGACAAGCAATCGGGCTTGGAGTATTCGGGAACGAATTTGGACACCCTTTTCGCTCAGCGGAAAAATCTCCTGTCGCCGGCATTCATTGGTATGATCCGTGATATTCTGCGGTTCAATCGGGAATCAATTGCCGATCTGGATAATGGTAAGGTCGGTGAAGACGAAACACTGGGACACTATCTGGAAAGGAATCGTTATGGGGATAAGTTTATCCGATCCTACCTTACGGCTATGGGGTCTGCTATATGGTCAGCGGACAGCGACACGATATTGGAATTTCCTGTTGTCTTCTTCCTGCGATTTTTCAAAAATCATGGACTATTATCTGTCAGCCACAGGCCACAGTGGCGAGTGATAGAAGGTGGGTCAAGAGAATACTTGCGCCCTCTGTGTGCGCGATTTTCCGAGCGAGTCTATACCGGCAATGCCGTTGTTTCGGTTGAACGCGAGAGCCCCGCTGGGGTAACGCTGACCATGGCAGATGGCCAAAAATTAGGCTTCGATCAGGTGGTTTTCGCCACTCACTCTGATCAAGCCCTGGCATTGCTAGACGAACCCACAGGGCAGGAGAGGGAAATTCTGGGCGCCATTCCCTATCAGTCCAATAAGGTCGTATTGCACACGGACACGCGCTTGCTTCCTACCCGCGAGAAGACCTGGTCGAGTTGGAACTACTCGCTGGGTGAGGACACGCAGCGAGCAGTGGTGACCTACAACATGAATATTCTTCAGGGTATCAACGCCCCCGAAACCTTTTGCGTGACTTTGAACAATACGCAGGCTATCAACCCGCATAAGATACTGGGCAGCTTTGAATACGATCACCCGGTTTTCTCCCTAGCAGGAATAGCTGCTCAGAAGAGGTGGGATGAAATAAACGGTGTTCATGACACGTGGTTTTGCGGTGCCTACTGGAACAGCGGTTTTCATGAGGACGGGGTCGTCAGTGCGAAGCGAGTGGCGAGCGCTTTGAACAGTTCATCAAGAGCCGCGGCTTGAAGTCTCGAATTTACGAGGGTGTTTTGCGCCATCGTCGGGTGGCTCCCGCCCTGCATAATTTTAAATATCGGGTTTTTATGCCCTACATCTGTCTCGAAGAATTACCTCAGTTGTTCGAAAACACTCGTTTTTGGTCTTCCCAAGGGCGCGCTCTCGCTGAATTCCGACGTAGCGATTTCCTGGGAGATCCCTCAAAGCCCTTGCAGAGTGAGGTGCGTCGTCGAATCGAAGAAGAGACTGGCTGCGCGCACAGTGGGCCAATCTATCTTCTCGCTAACTTGCGTTATTTTGGACATGTGATTAACCCTATTGCTTGCTATTACTGCTTTAACGAAGACGAGACTCGCCTCGAATATCTGGTCGCTGAAGTTAATAACACGCCCTGGGATGAGAGGCACAGCTATGTGCTGTCGGGTCCGGAGCAGGGGCGATGGTTGCAGACACAATTTGATAAACAGTTGCATGTATCTCCGTTTAATCCCATGGAGATGTGTTATCGATGGCGCAGTAATGCGCCCGATCGCCGCCTGGTGTTGCATATGGAAAACCTCAAGGAAGGAGAGCGGGTGTTTGACGCCACTTTGGCTTTATCTGCGGTTCCACTAACGCCAGCCAAGCTCAATACTTTTCTTTTTAAGTACCCCTTTATAACGGTCAAGGTAGTGTTCGCTATTTACTGGCAAGCTCTGCGGCTGTATCTGAAAGGGGTACCAGTGTATTCACATCCGGGGAAATCCGTCACAGGGGCAATTAATGAGTGAACTCAGTGTTGGCAGCGTCAAGTTGCCGCAGAAACGTAGTGCGAAATTGGGCGAAAAGCTTGCAAGAGAAGTTATGTTCAAAGTGTTTGGAGAGCTAACTGTTGGCTCCCTAGCCCTGCATGAGGGCCCTGAGAGCTATCACTTTGGGGACGCGGGTAATGCAATCCAGGCTGAGGTTCATATCCACTCGCCAGCTGCTTACTCAGCAATGGTTACTGGTGGTTCTATCGGTTCAGCGGAGGCCTATATTGAAGAGCTTTGGTCTTCTCCGTCACTGCTGGAAGTGACTCGATTATTCAGCGCCAATATGGTTGCACTTGATAGTATGGAATCGAAAAGGAGCTGGCCCGTCAGATTGGCCACCAGCCTGGGCCACCGGTTGCAACGCAACACGAGTAAAGGTTCTCGGCAGAATATAGCCGCGCACTATGATCTTGGAAATACATTTTTTGAATTGTTTCTCGACCCCAAAATGATGTATTCATCTGCGCTCTTCGAGGGTCAGCAGAAAACTCTGGAAGCGGCGTCGACCGATAAGCTGCACGAGATCTGTGTCCAGCTGGATCTGCGAAGTGATGATCACCTGATTGAAATTGGCACGGGTTGGGGAGGGATGGCTATTTATGCGGCCAAAGAATTTGGTTGCAAGGTCACCACAACAACGATTTCGGCTGAGCAGTACGAGTACGCTTGCGCCGCCGTAAAGCACGAGGGTTTAGAAGACCAAATTACCTTGCTGTTTGATGATTACAGGGATTTAACCGGCCAATATGACAAGCTTGTTTCTATCGAAATGATAGAGGCGGTAGGGCACGAATTTTACAAAAATTATTTTGAGGTTTGCTCCAGTTTGCTCAAAGAAGACGGAATCATGGTCATTCAGGCGATTACGGTTGCCGATCAGCGCTATGCCCAGGCCAAGGATTCCGTAGACTTTATTCAGCGCTACATTTTCCCCGGCGGTTGCCTACCCTCGGTCGCTGTGATTGCCGGCCACGTATCGGAGGATACTGACATGCAGATAGTGCATTTGCGGGATATCACCCAGGATTATGCGCAGACGCTGTCGGTCTGGCGAGAGCGCTTTATGAATAAGTTGGATGAGGTGCACAAAATGGGGTTTGACCAGCAGTTTATTCGAATGTGGGAATTCTATTTGTGTTACTGCGAGGGTGGGTTTTCCCAGAGAATTATTGGCACCGTGCAGCTGGCGATTGCAAAACCTGGTTATCGATTTAGACCGGCGGAGACGGTCGGCATTTAGATGTTGCACCGGGGAGCTCGCGGCTTTATACAACTTACGGTATCTGTTCTGTTCCTCTGTTTATGTTCATCGGCATCTGTTTTTGCGGACGATTTGGCATTGCGCGTCGTCGGAAACGCCTACGGTCAAGGCGAAAAAGAGCTGCTATATCGTGAGTACCACTACTGTTCAAGCGATGCTCTCCAATGCAAGGTCGAATACCGTGATGATTCCGACGAGCTAATCACGCATAAAATGCTGGACTATCGCCAGAGCCTCAATAGTCCCGAGTTGTTTGTAAAGGCCTATCGGGAAGAGGTGGACCAGAGCTTGGCCCTCAGCAATGTAGAGGAACTGGTAGTCGATGCGGGGTTTGACAACTTTGTTCGCAGTAAATGGGAAGATCTTGTTACTGGCGAAGCCGTAATCTTCCCTTTCCAGCCATTGGGGTTTGACAAGCCCTTCAAAATGCGGGCTATGGAGAGCGATGACGCGGCCTGCGACCGAGTGCAACTGTGCTTAACTGTGCGGGTAGATTCGTGGTTGCTAGGGCTCTTAGCGAGCCCTATTGAGCTGGTTTACTCTCGCGATGAACGTAGATTGCTCCGCTTTAGCGGCGTGAGCAATATCCGCGGTGTGCGGGGCGAATCGCTCAACGTCGATATAGATTACCTCTACTTCGCAGAGGGTTGATCCAGCATCGCACCCATTGCTCTCTCCATTAGCCATCTAGCCTGATTGGTGTAGGCGTAAACACAGCTTTGAGTTGCCGCGTCCTGCCATGTATCAATACCACCATTGGCTGTGGATGCCTCGAACTGGCTCAGTTCTTGAATTAGCTTGGACAACTGCTCAGGGATGACAATCGTATTGCCATTGACCTTTGTCTGTGAGCGCACAAGATCGACATCGGAAAACTGCCTGGGCTTGGCATTTGCAAGATCACCCGTGTTGGTATCTCCCAACCGTCTGTGAAATTCAGTGACGTAGTGATTGATTTTGGCTCCTAGTCCAGCAGACTCAGGTGGCATCGCCATCAGTTCAATGTTGTTGTTGAGCTCAGTCATCAGCCCACTGGTGCCGTCACCGTGGCAAATCGATACGTGAGCGGCCTTGGTTAGAGATTGCAACGTGTTGATGCTTTCAAGAGCTTGTGCATTGATGACAGGGCACTCAACAATGAGCGCATCGAACTCGCCAATGGCGGCGTGAAGAGCGGTATCCAACAACTCTTGTACAGACTCCCTGGCAATGTAGGCGCTGACGTTGGCGATACAGCCTGGGTGTCCGTCCATCCAGCGGGCTAACAACTCACCGGCGAACAGAACTTTAGGTTTCGCTGCTGGCAGGACCCCTTTTCTGCCTTTGTTCGCTCTGTGGAACATCATTTCGAGGGTTTTGCGATCCCTTTTTGCGATATCTCCAATGCGAGTCCCCTGATCCCTCAGGGCCGCAACGATTTGCAGATGTTCCAGATCGGACTGTGTGTACTCCCGGCGACCGCCGGCTGATTTTCCACTGGCTCCAAGACCGTATCTGCGCTCCCATACTCTGAGAGTGTCTGCTTTGATCCCGCTGAGCCGGGCCACTGTTCCGATGCTGTAAAGAGGACGTGTTTCAAGGTTTTGCATTTTCTTTGACCTGACGTGTTTAGTGGTGTCAGCTTAATTACGCAGGCTCTGGGGTATTGGATGTGTCTATCTACTTTATCCCGTAACTTTCAGGCCCGCCAACCCGGATGTAGGCCAAACGTGCAGGCTGCACGTATCAGTTTTATACTCATATCTCAGGATGCCCCGAAATGACCGAATTGCTGCAAAATGTAGACGCCGCAAGACCTATTGGCGAGGCCTTCGTCTATGTCAGTGACTTCACGAACACAATGGAATGGGATTGTACTGTAATCCGTGCCATCAAACTGACCCCAGGCAGGGTAGGGTTGGGAACAGAGTTTGAAGTCGTGTGCGCGTTGCCGTTGGGACGCATCATAATTACCTATAAAATCACAGATTTTCAAGTCGACAAACTGATCGAGTTGAGCGGCAGCAGTAAGTTATTTGATATCATCGATACGATCAGTTTCTCGCGTTCTGTTCGCGGTACAAAAATAGAATATCGTGCGCAGTTTACTTTCCCGTCGTTTGTAAAGCCGTTCCAGTTAATTTTCGAAAGCAGCTTGCATAAAATGGGCAAGAATTCAGTATCCGGTCTGCAGCTTGCCCTGGAGGATAATTTTCCACCACCTACCACTTCCAAGATGACTCGGCGAGCAGATCAGCTGGTGCTGCCCGGTATCTGCATGTTCTCCAGGTTGGGTTACATGCTTGGACGCAGAAACTTTAGCCCGATATCGGCGAGTGTGAAAGGCAAGCACATGGTGGTGACTGGCGCGACGGCGGGTTTGGGTTTTAGCACAGCACAAGAACTTGCCAGGCGTGGTGCACAGTTAACGTTGGTGGTTCGAGATGAGAAAAAGGCACAGGACACCGTTGCGCGCCTCATACACGAAACGGGAAACAGCGACATTCAATATGAAGTAGCAGACTTGAGTCTGCTGTGGGAAGTCGATGCCCTGATATCGAGAATGCTCGACAGTGGTCGACCAGTGGATGCGTTAGTCAACAATGCCGGAGCGCTGTTTAACCCGCGCCAAGAAACTAGCGAAGGGTTGGAGAAAAGTTACGCGCTTTTGCTGTTGAGCCCCTACCGCTTGACTGAGGGTTTGAAGCCGCTGCTTCTGAAAGCCTCTGCGCCAAGAGTTATCAATGTCGTTTCCGGGGGAATGTACTCTCAGAAGCTCGAAGTTGATGCCTTGTCGAATACCGATGCACAGAGCTACTCAGGTAGTGTTGCCTATGCTAAAGAAAAGCGCGCACTTATGGTCGTAACCCAGGAGTGGGCGCGGAACTGGGCGCAAGAGGGTATTGTCGTCAATGCCATGCACCCGGGGTGGGCCGACACACCTGGGGTTCAAGATGCTCTTCCTCTGTTTCGGAAAATAACCAAAAGTGTGCTGCGCTCTGCCAGTGAGGGTGCAGACACAATTATTTGGTTGGCGGTAGCCTCTGAAGCGGCACTTAGCAGCGGGCAATTGTTTTTGGATCGGCAGGTGCGGCCCCCACATTTACTCAAAAAAACCAGGGAAACAGACAGTGAGCGCGTCAAGTTAATGAGCTTTCTGTCCCAGTTCACGGCAGAACCGGCCTAGAGGAGCAGTACTCCCATCTGTACTTCTGTGGCTTTCGTCATGACATGAAATAGTCCATTATCACCTTCCCAAACTTTCATCTTCCCGGATAAAAAATATGAGCGAGCACAGAGATTTAGGCATTGTTGTATACGGAGCTACAGGCTTTACAGGTCGATTGGTGGCCGAATATCTGAACAAACACTACGGTGTTAACGGCGACGTCAAATGGGCCATGGCCGGGCGCAGTCAATCAAAGCTCGAATGGGTGCGAGACGAGCTCAGTATAGATCCAGCAATAGAGCTTGTGGTTGCCGATGCTAGCGATGCTGCATCCGTGCAGAGTATGGTTGAGCGCGCCCATGTGGTGTTAACGACGGTTGGCCCCTACCAACTCTATGGCAACGAACTGGTCGCGGCGTGTGCCGGTGCCGGCACTGACTATGTAGATTTGTGCGGTGAGCCTACCTGGATGCACGGCATGATTGCGGCCCATGATGACGCGGCCAAAGCCAGCGGTGCCCGTATCGTCTTTTCCTGTGGTTTTGATTCTATCCCCTTTGATCTGGGAGTCCTCTTTTTACAACAGGCTGCGCAACAGCGCTTTGGAAAGCCAGTGTCGCGGGTTAGCGCAAGAGTGCGGTCAATGGATGGAACCTGGTCCGGCGGAACACTGGCCAGTGCAAGGGCTACCATGGAATCGGCGGGTAAAGATCCGGATCTGATCGGCGTTTTGGTAAATCCGTTTTCACTTGCAGGCGGTTTTCAGGGACCTGAGCAGCCCGATGGTAGTAAAACAGCCTATGATGAGGCCGTCGGAAGTTGGGTTGCGCCGTTTATGATGGCAGTGATCAATACGAAAAACATTCATCGTTCGAATTATCTACTTGGTCATAGTTATGGTGAAGATTTTGCCTACGACGAAATGATAATGACCGGAGCCGGCGATGCGGGCGAGGCTGCGGCCGAGGCCGTTAGTAAAGATACGTCCATGATGACGGATACCACGGCGCCGGGAGAAGGGCCCTCACTGGAACAGCGGGAGTCGGGTTCTTTCGATTTGTTGTTTGTGGGGGAGACTGCAGACGGTGAAGTTTTAAAGGCATCTGTGACGGGCGACAAAGATCCCGGGTATGGATCGACTTGCGGTATGATCGCCGAGAGCGCCGTGGCTTTGCTGCTCAATAGTGACATGGCCAGTGGTGGCATTTGGACGCCCGCTCCGGC
>JBLGAR010000006.1:0-73090 GCA_047612385.1 Cryomorphaceae bacterium
TTGATGGAAGCACGTCCCGTGCGTTTTCCGCTGCGGGTTTGCAGCATATAGAACTTACCTTCTTGGACAGTAAACTCCATATCCTGCATGTCGCGGTAGTGGCTTTCCAGCAGCGCTTGAGTTTCAAACAGCTCTTTGTAAACCTCTGGCATTTGTTGGTTCAACGCTTCGATCTGAAGTGGTGTTCTTATTCCAGCTACAACGTCTTCTCCGGCCGCATTGAACAAGTATTCGCCGAAGAATAGGTGTTCTCCGGTTGAAGGGTTGCGGGTAAATGCGACACCGGACCCTGAGTCATCGCCAAAGTTGCCAAACACCATCGCCTGAACGCTCACTGCGGTGCCCAAAGATTCAGGAATATTATTCATCTCTCGGTAGACGTTGGCACGAGGTGTGTACCACGACAAAAATACAGCTTCTACTGCAAGCTTAAGCTGAATAAAAGGATCCTGAGGGAAGTCGGCCAAGGTTTTATAGACAGCGATGATGGCTTGCCAGTCTTCGGCGCTCATGTCGACATCGAGCTCTTTGTTGTGCTCGGCTTTATATTTTGCGATCTCGTCTTCAAACAAATGTCCGTCAACACCGAGTACGACGTCCGCAAACATCTGAATAAAACGTCTGTAAGAATCGTAGGCGAATCTTGGATTGTCAGTTTTCTGCGCCAGACCAGCGGCAATTTCGTCGTTTAGGCCCAGGTTCAAAATCGTGTTCATCATCCCCGGCATGGAAACGGATGCGCCGGAGCGAACACTGAACAGCAGTGGGTTTTCTGGGTCGCCAAATCGAGCGCCCATTTTCTTTTCTACAAGGTCCAGGGCCACTCGATATTCCTGCTCCAGCAGGGAGGGCAATTGGTTACCCGATTCGAAAAACTCCCGGCAAGTCGGCGTGGTAATGATGAAACCGAAGGGTACCGGTAGTCCCAGTGTGGTCATTTCGCAGAGATTGGCACCTTTGCCACCGAGTAGTTCTCGGTCATCTTTGCCGCCTTCATTGAACAGGTAAACGCGCTTTGCCATGGGGCCTCCAGGTTAGTGGGTAGTCGTCCGTCAAAAGAGGCGCGAGTATAGCGGGTTTCCCTATGGCGGGGGAGTTTTGTTTTAGCAGTAATGTGAGCCAATTCAAAGGCTTGTAGTTGAATTACACGGCTGCGCGCGCTCTGGGCGCTTAACGGTGTACTGGTGTAGTAATACTACACAAACGGCTAGTCCTAGCGTGCTGCGAGAATGTCGCACAGCGCATCAACCTCTACTAGATCGGCGGTAGCGGGCACCAAAAAAACTTCCTCGCAGCCTGCGGCTTCTGCATTGTCCAAACCCTCCACAATGGCATCCGCACTACTTCGATGAACCGACTCTGCCATCATGGTGGCTATTTCTGGCCCTGCTATTGCAAGATACTCGTAGACATAGTCGTACAGCTTCTGCTGACCATCATCTGCCAGCGTGTACCAAAATCCACCGAGTCGATAGGGCGCTGATGCGCGTTCGGCTCGCTCCCAGGCAGCATCCGCCATGGCGAAAGTCCGCTTTAGCTCTTCCTTATCGCCGTTGCCTGACCATGCGTAGAGCCCGTCGGCCCACTGCGCGCAGCGCTCAATACTTTTTGGTCCCATTGCTCCGGCCAGCAGCTGTGGCCCGCCCTCCTGGGTCGGTGTTGGACCGATTGCACCGCCACCTTCAATGATCTCTTCCCCGGCCCAGATTTTCTTCATCTGTTCGACTTGGCGGTCCATGCGACCGTATCGACCTTTGAAGCTGGCCTCCAGCGCTTGATAGTCTTTTTCCCGGCCGCCATATCCCACGGCGACTTTCTTCACTCTGCCGCCAGAGAGTATGTCCAGGGTTGCCACTTCCTTGGCGACTGCAGCTGCGCTGTGCATGGGCAGTACATAGAGCGTTGGAGTGATTTCTACTTTGTTGGTCGTCACCGCGGCAGCCGCTAGAATAACACGCATATCATAGGTAGGTCCGTGGACTCGCTCCCCACAGGAGATGCTATCGAAAGGCCCAGCGTCAACTCGGCGAAACCAATCCATATAATCATCTCGAGTAAGTCCTGCTTTCATGTAGGGGAGACAGATTCCAATTTTCACAGTGTATTTCCTCGTTGGCGACCCGGCGACCCGGCGACCCGGCGACCCGGCGATCCGGCGATCCGGCGGGCACGGCGCGGCGGTGCTTGGGTATTCTAATACACGTTGAGTCCCAGGCCGTTCAGCTTTTTATACCCTCGAGATGCAATCGCAATCTGCGCGGTGGTATATTGCCAAGTCGCTTAGACCAATACTCAATTCTTCAGAGACACAACAACGATGAAAATAGACGGACCTTTTTACGCCCAGATTGCCGATGCAGCCGAAGAGGCAAAACGCCTCGAACGCATAGGCTACGACGGTGTCTACACACTGGAGGGAAGCTGGGATCCCTTTTATCCTCTGGTTGTGGCGTCGGAACATGCCCCTGAGTTGGATATCGCCACAGGTATAGCGGTGGCGTTTCCTCGCAACCCCATGCATCTGGCCTATCAGGCTTGGGACCTGCAGACTTTTAGCAAGGGGAAGTTTTTACTGGGCATTGGCTCGCAGATAAAACCCCATATTGAGAAGCGTTTTGGTGTTGAATTTAGTCCTCCTGCACTGCGTATGCGCGACTATATCTGTGCCGTTAAAGCCATCTTTAACTCATGGCAAAATGCCGAGAAGCTCGATCACCGCGGTCCCTACTATCAGCACACGCTGATGACGCCCATGTTTGACCCGGGCCCGAACGAGTTTGGGCCTCCACCTGTATTGCTTGGAGCTCTTGGACCTAAGATGACAGAGGTGGCAGGGGAAGTGGCAGATGGCTTGATCGTGCACCCGTTTAACACCATGCCTTTTCTCACTGAGCATGCATTGCCAGCGGTGAATCGTGGACTGGAAAAGTCAGCTCGATCTCGCGAAGATTTTATACTGCAAATTAACGCCATTGTTATCACTGGTGAAACCGACGAAGCGCGGGAAATAGCCAAGAGCAGTGTGAAATCACTTTTGGGTTTTTATTCCTCGACTCCCGCCTACCGACCACCGATGGAATCAGTCGGTTTCGGCGACCTTCAGCCCAAGTTAAATCTACTGTCCAAGGAGGGTAAGTGGGACGAGTTGGCCACATACATCGACGATGATTTTGTCGACGCGTTCACAACCCAGGGAGCGCCGGAAGAGATCGCCGGCAAGCTGCGCGAAAAATATGGTCAGTACGCTGATCGCCTCGCAATTTATGCGCCTTATGCGGCCCCGGATGAGATGTGGACAAAAATCATTGCGGAGCTGAAACAGCCTTAGTGCAGTGTTTCTAAAGGGCCTAGTTGTAGGCGGGAGAGTGCACTTTTGAGCAACGCAATCTATCGGGGTCTCGGGCAGGGCATTAGCCGTATTGATGCCAATTATGGCAAGCCAGGCATTGCCTGTTTTTATTGGTTGGAGCACACGGTGTCTGCGCCATTATCGAAACCGGCACAGCGCGCAGTTTAGAAAACCTTCAGGATACTCTGGCGCAAAAATCGATTCTTTTTTCGCAAACATGCTATGTGATTCCTACCCATGTTCATCTTGATCTTGCCGGTGGAATCGCGCAGAGTCCGAATAGCCGAAGACGGTCTTGATCTGGACTTTAATGGCGGTAACTTGCATTTCAGACATACTCGCGGCCACGCAGATCATCATTTTTGGGTGTGGGATGCCCTTACCAGTGGTTGGTTCAGTGGGGATATGTTTGGTATTTCCTACCGGGCCATGCGATTTGACGAGGGTGGTTTTGCCATGGCGTCGACGGTCCCCACTCAGTTTCGCCCCGAGGAATTTCTGGAGTCAGTAGAACTGTTGAAATTCTATTCGCCAACGAAAATGTACCTGACACATTATGGTGAACTGAGCTACAGCGATAAGTTGGCGGGCCTACTTTTTGCGCAGGTGCGTGCGTACCCGGAAATTGCCCGCGAGTTTGCGGGTGACACGGCTTGGCTCACGCAGCGAATAATAGATTTCCCCCTCGAATGTCTGGCCCCATTTAATCGACCGGGCGGTCCGCAGAGTTTTCGAGCTTCTATCGAGCCAGACGCACAGCTAAACGCGCAGAGCTTGTCCGTTTGGCAGTCGGGCCCAAAAGAACGCTGGTGTCGGTTGAAAAGATTTAGGGTTACCCGCATCGGAACCCTAACGATGGGGACTTGTTTTAAGCTATCCTGTGGCCATGGCAAAAGAAACTGATAAAGACTCTCTAATTGAGTCCCTGGTAAAGCTTACCAGCCAGGTAGCCGGCGGAACTGTGGAGTTCGCTAGAAATGCGACCACGATGACGGCGATGTTCGGTGACAATTGGTTAAGCAGCGCGCTGCTGAAAACCATGGAGCCAGAGCGTCTGGAAGCGATGGCAGATGCGGGTCGATTTCTCAGAGATGCCCGTGAGACCGCCGGCCTGTCGCTGAAAGACCTAAGTGAGAGCTTGGGGATGTCTGACAACGAAATGCTCAAAGGCATTGAGAGTGGCGACACCATCATGTCTTTGGAGCTGATGTTGCGAGCCGCCTCTTTGCTGGCCAGGCATGACCCGATCCCGTTTCTCATTAAGTTTATGCGCACCTACAACCCCTCCTTGGGCCAAACGCTAGAGCAGTGGGGCGTGCTCGCACTGCCCAAGGCCTATGAGAAAGAACGACGGTTTGTGAATCTATATCGGCAGCACGATGCTCTTCGTGCGCTCAATGATGACGAGTACCTGCGCTTTATCGACTATGTCGACAGCTCTATCAGCCTTGTTCTGGATGTGATGCTAAAGGAGAAGGCAGCCTCTGCGGATGAGATTGTGTCTCGTACAAAGGTCTCCGAGAAGTCCTCTAAAAAATCACCCAAGAGTTCAGCTGCCGAGCGAGCAACGAAAAAGAAGACCAAGCCCAAAGCCAAGAAAAAGCCTGAAAATATCAGACCTGATACTGACACGTAGTCCCTCTGGCTACTTTTTTAATTACCTGAAGTTTTAATACTAAGCCACTGATTATTATGAATAATATGTTATTGCGATTTCGTCCCGCTTGTCGAGAGACTACTACGTGAGTTCCTCAACCGACAGGCAATGGTTTGCCGCCTGCCCGCGTGGTTTGGAAACTCTGCTGACTGCCGAGCTTGTAGAGCTGGGTGCAGACGCCACCCGCGAGACGGTCGCCGGTGTCTATTTTGAGGGACCAATTGCCGTGGGTTATAGAGCCTGCCTTTGGTCTCGATTAGCCAACAGAATTTTACTCCCTGTTTTGAGCTGCGATGCGCCAGATGCTGACGCCCTCTATAACGAGCTAAAGAAAGTCAATTGGGAGGAGTTTTTTCTCGCCGAGCAAACTTTCGCCATCGATTTTTCGGGCCAGAATGATGCCATTCGCAATACCCTGTTTGGCGCTCAGCGCAGCAAAGATGCGATCGTGGATTGGTTTGTTGAGAACACGGGCAAGCGACCCTCTGTGGAGAAGCGAAATCCCGATATACGCCTGAACATTCGTCTGAGTAAATCTCGCCTAATTGTGGGTGTCGATTTCTCAGGTGGTAGCTTGCACCGACGTGGTTATCGCCTGAGTTCCGGGGAAGCGCCTTTGAAGGAGAATTTGGCCGCGGCCTTGTTGATTCGAGCAGACTGGCCAAACATAGCAGCGCGCGGCGGAGCTTTAATAGATCCCATGTGCGGTTCGGGTACCTTATTGCTCGAAGGGGCAATGATGGCAGCGGATATGGCTCCTGGCCTGACCAGGGACCGCTTCGGTTTTGAAGCTTGGAAAGGGCACAACCCCGAGCAGTGGCGCGTGATCAAGAAAGAAGCGCAAGCTCGGGCAGAAAAAGGCCTATCCGGTTCGTTACCTGAGATCCGCGGCTACGATGCAGACTCGGATGTAATACGCCGGGCCCAGGAAAATATAGCGCGCATCGGCTTACAGAAATTGGTAAGAGTCAGTTGTCGATCCCTGTCAGAATTTGCAAAACCCACGCACCGTGCGATGCCTTTGGGTCTGATTATCTGTAATCCACCCTACGGCGAAAGATTGGGTGAGAAGGAAGGCCTGCGGTATTTATATCGGGAGCTCGGAGAAATCATGCTGCGGGAATTTCCCGACTGGCAAGGCGCGATTTTTACGTCAGATGTGGACCTGGGCAGGGCAACTGGATTACGTAGTCATAAGAAGTATGCTTTGTACAATGGTGCGATCCCCGCGAGCTTGTTGCTGTTCGATCTGGCAAAAAATGAACTGCGCGGTAAGGTCGAAGCCGTTACCGCCAACGTCGATCTTAACACCGTGTCGCTTTCTGAAGGCGCGCGCATGTTCGCCAATCGTATTCGCAAGAATCGTAAACGCCTTGCGAAGTGGGTAAAGCGCGAAGGCATACAGTGCTACCGCTTATACGATGCCGATATGCCGGAGTACGCGGTGGCCGTAGATGTTTATGGAGATCAGCTGCATGTTGCGGAGTATAAGGCACCCAAGGAAATAGAGGCAGCCGCCGCGGAAAAACGCATGCGGGAGGTCGAGGAGGCGCTGCCCCAGGCGACGGGAATTCCCAGCACCGCGATCGCTTACAAACAACGTCAAAGGCAACGCGGCAGTCAGCAATATGAAAAAGCTGATGATCGCGGAGAGCTAATTACAGTGACTGAAGCGAAGGCCAAATTTTTGGTTAACCTTCATGACTACCTCGATACCGGCTTATTTTTGGACCACCGGCCTTTGCGTTTGCGACTGGCGGCGGAGGCCGAAGGAAAGGATTTTCTCAATTTGTTTTGTTATACGGGCGCGGCGACAGTGCAGGTTGCTCTTGCGGGGGCGACGAGTACGACCAGTGTTGACTTGTCTCATACGTACCTCAACTGGCTGCAAAAAAATCTCGCGCTCAATGGCTTAGGTGAATCTCAAAATACGGTTGAACACGGGGACTGCATTCAATGGCTGGATTCCTGCGAGAGAGATTTTGATCTGATCTTGCTGGATCCGCCTTCCTTTTCCAATTCTCGCCGTATGGACGACTCATTCGATGTGCAGCGCGATCATGCACAGTTGATACAAAAAACGATGCGAGTTTTGCGAGCCAATGGGCAGATGTTTTTCTCAAACAATCGACGCGGATTTCGCCTCGACGAAACACTGTCTGAAGAATTTGATTTTGTGGATATCAGCCTTGTAACCATTGATCCAGATTTCGAGCGAAATCCCAATATTCATCGATGCTGGACGGTACAGCACAAGGCTTGATCACTTGATTTAGCGATCGAACTTAAGCGCAAAATTCGAGGGCGATGTGGTGCGTGGGCAAAGTGACGTTATGGAACTGACCGAGTTTGTTGGCCTAAAACGTTAGTAGCTACAAACATTTTTTCGAGAATGTTATTCACACTTGCACGTAAGCGCCTGTTTTTTAAGTCTATCTCTGCAAGCTGAATTGTAAAACGCTACAAAATAAACGTAAGTCATTGATATTAAAATGTAAAGGCAGGCGTATCAATTTTAAGTCCCGGGCTTGAGATCAGCCCGGTTTTTTTAAGATGCTGTTGGGTGGAATAGGATGTCCCCACAGTTATCCACAGCTAAAGCTGTGGATAACTACTCTGGGTTCGCTAGTTTCAGCATCTGCTTGCCTACGTTTGCACCGTCGAACAAGCGCATCAGCGTGGCGGGTATGTTGTCAAAACCTTCCTGTACATCCTCCCTCCAGGCCAACTTCCCAGCCGCGACCTGTTCTCCCAGATACGCTACCGCTTCTTCGGCTCTATCCAGATAATCAAGCACGATGAACCCCTGCATTTTGATGCGCCTGCTGACGAGCAACATGAGGTTGTTAGGTCCTGGCTGCGGTTCGCTCTCGTTGTAACCTGAAATACCGCCGCACAGGGCGATTCGACCGAAGTCTGCCATCTGGCCGATGGCTGCCTCTAAAGTGCTGCCGCCTACATTGTCAAAGAAGACATCCACCCCATCCGGACAGAGCTGCGCGATGCGTGTTGGCAGATCCTCGGTTTTGTAGTCGATCGTGGCATCGACACCACAGGCATTTTGCAACCACTGACATTTTTCCTGGCCACCGGCAATGCCAATCACTTTGCAGCCCTTGAGTTTGGCTATTTGCGCGACGACCGACCCGGTTGCACCTGCGGCGCCAGAAACCAGGACCGTATCGCCTTCCTTGGGCTGGCCGATGTCTAGCAAGCCGAAGTAGGCCGTTAGGCTTGTGGTGCCAAAGACGCTCAGAGGCATGCCGATTGGTACACCTTCAGGTACGGCGCGTGGAGGCATAAGACTGTTAGGCCCACCGAGGCTGTACTCCTGCCAGTTGAGTAAACCCTGAACTATGGAGCCCACTGGAAGGTCCGGGTTTTCAGAGCTAATGACTTGGCCAACACCGCTGGCTCTCATGGGTTCGCCAATGGCGACCGGCGGCAGATAGCTGCGCTGATCCATAAGCCAGCCTCGCATAGCGGGATCGAAACCCAGCATTAAGGTTTTGATTAAAACCTCTCCCGCGCCGAGGTTTGGCTCAGGCATTTCTGATTGGACGAGTTCAAAGTGTTGTGGACCCACCATTCCGATTGGACGTTCTTTAAGTAACCACTGGCGATTAACTGATGACATCATGACTCCTTTATTGCATGAAATTTGAAAGTGTGAGAATTCAGGTGGAGAGTATTAGAGCACTACTGGAGATTGTTGAACAGCCAATCGTGTCTGTGACATGACAGCGAAGCGCAGGTGTGTTCCAATCCTGCCTCACTCGAAGGATCTGCACCGCAATGAAATCGCTACTCATCGTGTATCACAGCCAAAGTGGCAGTGCAGCTTCGTTGGCGAAAGCGGCATGGCGGGGTGCGTGTGAAGAGGAGGATGTGAACACCGTTGTGAAGCGAGCCTGGGATGCCTGTGCAGCTGATCTTGTGTCTTCAGATGCTCTGTTACTGGTAGCGGCCGAGAATTCCGGGTTCGTCAGTGGTTCGATGAAAGACTTTCTGGATCGCACATTTTATCCGGCTATAGAAGCGCGCATTGTACAATCCTACGCACTGCTTATCAGCGCCGGTAACGATGGCCGCGGAGCGGTCCGGCAGATGGACAGAATTTTATCGGGGATTCCATTTTCTCCGGCGACAGAACCCTTGATCCTAAGGGGCGAGGTTACACCCGAATATTTGTTGAGTGCGCGTGAATTAGGCCAGGCGTTCTCGGCCGGGCTTGCGATGGGAATTTACTAGGAGTTAAGGGCCACGATGAGCGAGTCATTAATACCTCCGGGGTTTAAACTTTTACAGACCGGCCTTGGTTTTACCGACATGATACAGCCTGTTTATCGTCATCTATCGGATGAGGGGATTCACTTCGGGCTGATCGTAAGCGATGTTCACACCAATACGATGGGTATCTGCCATGGTGGCGTTTTAATGACGTTCGCAGATATCGCAGCAGCATCGGCTGTTAATTTTTTGGCGGGAAAAAGAGCCGGTAGCCCCACCATTAACCTCAGTCTTGACTTTGTCTCGCCGGGAAGACTGGGGGAGTGGCTTTACAGCAGTATTGACCATGTTTCGCTAAAACGTCGTTTCGGTTTTTGCAGTGGCGCAATTAATAATCAAGCGGGACTGGTTGCACGGTTTAACGGTACTTTTTACCTGCCGGAGCACAAGGGCATGTGGAAGGATAAAAAAACTGAGACGGGCCCGCTTGCAGTTGATGGCGACTCATAAATATAACCGATCTCGAACACCAATCGGCTCTCTTTGTCGGAGTTATTCTTACTCGCCTCGTTTGAGGGGGTTTTGCGTGCGACTAGGCAGCAATTATTGTTCTCTCGCATCTGCAAACGAAGACAACGTCTTAGCGAAGGCCTTCGCGGCTCGCGATAAACTTCGACCGCGGTGATAAACCAGACCGAGAGTCCGTTCAATACTTATCCCCGGCACAGTAATAGATTTCAAAGTTTTGTCTTTCATACTGCGCGGCAACACTGTCCAGCCCAGCCCTACGGTTGCCATCATGCGGACGGTCTCTAGATAGTTTGTTGCCATAGAAACCTGCAGCTGCAATTCGCTGCGATCGAAAAGGCGTTTCACGATTTGCCCTGTGTAGGTATTCAGGCCGGGAAGAACAGCGGGGCAGCCACTTAAGTATTTGAGGTCGCAGTTTTCTTTTTTAGCCAATTCGTGATCTTTTGAGACCATGAAGTCTAAAGGGTCCTGCCAAATGGGCTTAGTGATAATACTCGGTTCGGATGTGGGCGCCAGAGTAACCACAGCCAGTTCGACCTTGCCCTGCATGATCAGCTCATAGGCTTGTTCGGAATCCATAAAGTCGATATCAATCTTCACGCCATCAAAGGCTTTGCTGAAAGCGTTTAGAACGGGCGGCAATCGATGCAGCCCTATATGATGACTGGTGGCCATGCGTAGCTCGCCGGTTACCTCTCCCGACAAATCTCGCACGGATCTTTCAGCGTCCAGTAATTGACCCGATATGGTTCTGGCATGGGGTAGTAGCGCATTGCCGGCTTCCGTCAGCGATACGTTTCGTCCGATTCTATCGAACAACTCTGACCCCAGTTGTTGCTCCAAAATGGCTATTCGCTTGCTAACCGCCGGTTGAGTGAGATGTAGCTTTTCTGCTGCCACAGAGAATGAGCCCGTTTCTGCTACCAGCATGAAGGCTTTTAGGTGTTGCGTATCCATGGCCGGAGACTCCATCTATTCCAATTAGTAATCCAATCGATAAAAATAATAAATTGGAGTTATCATCGCGTCAACGGTAATATCGTCGTGTATTGATCATTCAACTCATCTTGTACTGATAAGAGGTGTTCCATGGCTGGAAAGACGCTTTACGATAAATTGTGGCAAAGCCACGTAGTTGAGCAGCGCGATGATGGCACTGCGCTGATTTATATCGATTTACACTTGATTCACGAAGTGACATCTCCTCAAGCCTTTGAGGGTTTGCGACTGGCGGACCGAGAGCTTTGGCGTCGTGATTCAATTTTGGCTGTGCCGGACCACAATGTTCCCACCGAGCGGGCTGAGCGCCTTGGTGGGGTAGCGGCTATCGCGGACCCTGTGTCGCGTTTACAGGTGCAAACCCTGGACGACAACTGCGATGATTACGACATCTTAAAGTTTGAAATCAACGATGTCAGGCAGGGTATTGTGCATGTAGTTGGGCCCGAGCAGGGTGCGACTCTGCCAGGCATGACCGTTGTATGCGGCGATTCCCATACTTCTACGCATGGAGCGCTGGGTGCATTGGCACACGGAATTGGAACATCTGAAGTCGAGCATGTACTGGCTACCCAGTGCCTGGTTCAGCAGAAGATGAAGAATTTGTTGGTTCGTATTGATGGCACACTCGGCATTGGCGTCACCGCGAAAGATGTGGTGCTTGCGGTTATAGGAAAAATTGGCACCGCTGGCGGCACAGGCTATGCCATCGAATTTGGCGGCCAGGTCATCCGCGATATGAGCCTGGAAGGGCGCATGACCATGTGCAATATGGCCATTGAGGCAGGGGCCCGTATCGGAGTGGTCGCAGTAGACGAGGCCACCATTAAATACGTGAAAGGGCGGCCATTTGCACCTACCGGAGAATCATGGGATGCCGCGGTAGCCGCCTGGAAAGACTTGCACAGTGATGCGGATGCACACTTCGACAAAGTGCTGGAACTGGCTGGCGAAGATATACAGCCTCAAGTCACTTGGGGAACATCGCCCGAAATGGTATTGCCGATCGACGGAATTCTGCCCGATCCAGCGACTATGGAGCCGGGATCAAAGCGCGATGGCGTAGAGCGTGCGCTTGCCTATATGGGGCTCAGCGGTGGTTCGGCGATTACCGATATTCAACTTGATAAAGTGTTCATCGGCTCATGCACCAATTCCCGCATAGAAGATTTACGGGCAGCGGCGAGTGTTGTTAAAGGAAAGCATGTTGCGCCTAACGTCAATCAAGTCTTGATAGTGCCCGGGTCGGGCGAGGTTAAGAAACAGGCCGAAGACGAGGGTCTGGACAAGATCTTTATCGAGGCCGGTATGGAGTGGCGCGAACCGGGTTGTTCAATGTGTCTGGCCATGAATGCCGACAAACTTGGGCAGGGCGAGCACTGCGCTTCAACTTCAAATCGTAATTTTGAAAGTCGACAGGGTTTTGGCGGACGCACACATCTGGTGAGTCCAGCGATGGCAGCAGCTGCGGCCATAGCGGGCCACTTTGTTGACGTTCGAACGTTGTAGGGAGATTGTTATGAAAAGTATTACTATAGTTAGTGGTATTGCAGCACCAATGGACAGAGCTAACGTCGATACGGATTTGATTATCCCGAAGCAGTTTTTGAAATCGATTAAGCGCAGCGGATTTGGTCCCAACCTGTTCGACGAGCTGCGCTATCTCGACGAGGGAGAGCCGGGTCAGGACTGCAGCGCCAGGCCGCTCAATCCAGATTTCCCGCTAAATTATGAACGTTACGCCGGCGCCTGCATTTTAGTGGCGCGTGAAAATTTTGGTTGTGGGTCGAGCCGAGAGCACGCGCCATGGGCACTGGAAGATTTCGGTATAAGCTGTGTGATTGCGCCAAGCTATGCCGATATTTTCTACAACAACTGTTTTAAGAACGGCGTTTTGCCGGTTGTGCTCGACAGTAAGGAAGTCGATGAATTGTTTGCGCAAATGTACGCGAACGAAGGTTATCAGCTGACGGTGGATCTCCCGCGACAAGTGGTTGTTCAGCCCGACGGCAGCGAGCTTGCCTTTGAAGTGGAGGCGTTTCGTAAACACGCTCTCGTCAATGGGCTGGACGATATCGGCCTTACACTGCAAAGCGCCAAAGCAATACTTGATTACGAGCAGGCAAGGCAAAAAAGCGCCCCGTGGCTGTTTGAGACAAGAAGATAATAGCGAGAACCTGGAGCACTTACAGTGAGTAAAAAGAAGATATTGATACTTCCCGGAGACTATATTGGTCCGGAAATAATGACCGAAGCCGTCGCGGTTCTTAAGAAGATCGATGAAAAATATGGACTGGATCTTGAGCTTGAATACGGACTCCTCGGCGGTGCTGCTTTAGATGCTTGCGGAGTGCCGCTGCCCGATGAAACTCTGGCGCAGGCTCGAGCGGCCGATGCAATATTACTCGGTGCAGTCGGCGGCCCCAAATGGGACGCGGTTGAACGGCACCTCAGACCCGAAAAGGGCTTGCTGGGTATTCGCTCTGAGTTGCAGCTTTTTGGTAACTTGCGACCTGCGTTGCTCTACCCGCAACTGGCTGATGCCTCGAGTTTAAAGCCTGAGTTGGTTGCGGGTCTCGATATCCTCATCGTGCGTGAACTCACCGGCGGCATTTATTTCGGTGAGCCCAGGGGCATTCGTATCTTAGAAAATGGCGAGCGTGAGGGCTTTAATACTTATGTTTATCGAGAGTCTGAAATCCGTAGAATTGCGCATCTTGCCTTTTCCCTAGCGCGAAAGCGCGACAAGCGCGTGTGCTCTGTGGATAAATCCAACGTATTGGAAGTGACCGTGCTGTGGCGCGAGGTTATGGAGGAAGTTGGCAAGGAATATCCCGACGTGGAACTCAGCCATATCTATGTCGACAACGCTGCGATGCAGCTTGTTATGGCCCCCAAGCAGTTTGATGTCTTGGTCACAGGCAATATGTTTGGCGATATTCTTTCTGATGCCGCGGCCATGTTGACCGGGTCGATTGGCATGTTGCCCTCAGCTTCATTGGATCAACACGGCCGTGGAATGTACGAGCCATGCCACGGTTCGGCCCCGGATATCGCAGGCCAGGGCAAGGCCAATCCGCTGGCGACTATTTTGTCTGTGGCCATGATGCTCAAGTATACACTGGCCGCGCCCGATGCAGCTGTAGCCATTGAGCAAGCTGTCAGTGCGGTATTGGATACGGGTTTGCGTACCCCCGATATTTATTCTGATGGACAAACACTAGTATCGACAGTGGAGATGGGTGCGGCGGTTGTCGCTGCGCTAGATAAATAACGCGAACCTACTTTTTTGATTTACCTATTGTGAAAGGCGAAGAAGCACATGACAGACTTGTATGATGTAGCCGTTGTTGGCGCCACAGGCGCGGTTGGCGAGACTATGATCTCCATCCTGGAAGAGCGAGATTTCCCGGTTCGTAATTTCTACGCTCTTGCCAGCAAACGATCTGCTGGAAAGACTATAATGTTCAAGGGCAAAACCGTTCGCGTCACTGATCTGGCAGAGTTCGACTTTTCCCAGGTACAGATTGGATTGTTTTCAGCCGGCGGCAGCATCTCGAAAGAGTTTGCGCCCAAGGCAGCGGCAGCTGGCTGTGTCGTTATCGATAACACCTCGCACTTTCGCCAAGATGAAGACATACCTCTGATCGTCCCGGAAGTAAACATCGAGGCACTGGCCGGATATAGCAAGCGCAACATCATTGCCAATCCAAATTGTTCAACGATTCAGATGGTGGTGGCACTGAAACCCATTTATGACGTCGTGGGGATTGAGCGTATTAACGTTGCCACTTATCAGGCGGTTTCGGGCACTGGAAAAGAGGCGATTGAAGAGCTCGCTGGTCAAACTGCGAACCTGCTCAACGCTAAAGACGTAGAGTGTAAAGCCTACCCAAAACAGATCGCTTTTAACGTCTTGCCACAGATCGACACCTTTGAGGATAACGGCTACACCCGCGAAGAAATGAAAATGGTGTGGGAGACGCAGAAAATATTTGGCGATCGCAGCATTACCGTCAACCCAACGTGTGTAAGAGTTCCGGTATTTTTTGGCCATTCTGAGGCTGTGCATGTCGAAACTGTCGACAAAATCACCGCTGAAGAAGCGAGAAATCTGCTGAAAAACGCGCCGGGAATTACCGTCATTGATGAGCGTGTAGATGGCAGCTATCCCACGGCTGTAGGGGACTGCGCGGGTCATGATGCGGTGTTCGTGGGCAGAATCAGAGAGGACATTTCACACCCTCGAGGACTGGATTTGTGGGTGGTGTCAGACAACGTCCGCAAAGGGGCTGCATTGAATAGTGTGCAAATTGCCGAATGCTTGATTAATACCTATATATAAAAGATACTTGCGGAGGAAGTGACTAGGTTAGGTACAGGAAAATCACTAGTGCACGGACGTGCGCAAATGCGGCTTTTTAGGGCGTGTGAGGGGACGGTAGGGGCACTCGTGAAATCCTGGTTTAGTAGTCGTATCCCGGGGGATATCGGCTATCAACAACAGGCAAAACAATAAGGCATTTATATGGCTCGTAGGCTGGCTACGGCAGTACTGACATTGGGTTGTTTACACACTGGTGTCGTTTCAGCGCTCGGCTTGGGTGACCTCAAGCTTGAATCTTTTCTCAACGAACCTCTATCTGCGAGTGTGGACATGCACAGCGCAGCGGGTTTGCAGGAAGATCAGATCAAGGTTCGCCTGGCGACTTCGGAAGACTTTGATAAGCTGGGCATCGATAGAGCTTATTTTTTAACCAGCATCAAGTTTGAAGTCAGTGTCGATGATCGCGGCAATGGCACGATCACTCTTTCCTCGGAAGATCCGGTGCTCGAACCTTATCTGGATTTTCTGATTGAGGCACGGTGGCCGACAGGGCGCCTTCTACGCGAATATACGGTACTGGTTGATCCTCCGGTTTTTGACAGCCAATCTCCAATAATCTCTGCGAGCGAAAAGGTAGCGGAGACCGAAGGCGGGGAAGATACTGCAAAAAAAAAGCCGCGCGGCTCTGAAGCCAGTTCCGGTACTTCGGTAAGCACGAAAAAATCTGAGTTGCCGGCGGGGGAAATGCCCCAGCGCGACTTTGGTTCCAATGCCACAGCAGAGCCACTGGCTGGCAATCAATACATGATTCGACGAGATGAGACGCTCTGGACTATCGCCGATCGAGCTAGGCCAGACGGTACGTCTGTGCATCAAACGATGCTGGATATCCAACGACTGAATCCAGGTGCTTTTATAGATGGCAATATTAACCGCATCAAGGCGGGCTATATTGTCTACTTACCGGGTGCCGATGACATCAGCTCTAACAACTTAGAGCAAGCGCAGCAAGAAGTCAGACAACAAAACCAGGATTGGCGCGACGGTGTCGCCAGCAAACCCCAAGCCGGGGCAGGACCATCACTGCGGATTTCTGCAGAGCCTACTCCTGAAAATAACACAGCAGCTGGCAATGATTCCGCTCTTGCAGCTTCTTCGCAATCCGAGGTTGCCGAGAACCTGGAAGAATCCGAGCGTGCTCGATCTGAGCTCGACGACAGATTGGCGTCCATGGAAGAGCAGGTCGAAACTCTGCAGCGCATAGTCAGCCTTAAAGATGATCAGATCTTCGCACTGCAAAACGCGCTCGCAGATACTGATTCCTCCATTATCGAAGACCTTGCAGGGCTTGATTCTGATGAGTGGGATTCTGCGCTAGAAGAACGCGAGGCAATGATGGCGCCGGATGAGGAAATATCCGAGTCCGCTGCTGCCAAAGATGCTGTCGCCGTTATTGAGCCTGAGGTCAGCGCGCCGGTAGTGCAAATACCAAAAGTAGCGGCACCTGCGGAACCTGAAAAGTCCAATACCCTCTATTACATTATTGGCTTGGTGCTAGCGGCCGGACTGGGCGTGTTTTTCTTTCTTCGTCGTCGCACTAGTGAAGACGAATGGGAAGACGATGAGGATTTGGCTGCCAGCGATGACGATGTTTTTGCCGATGTCACAATGCCTGATTCCGATGTCAATCTGAATGAGCTAGACGATGAGATAGAATCAATCTCCGAATCTGTTGTGGACGAAGAGCTCTCCGACCCATTGGAGTTGGATGAGCCGCCGCCCCTCGAAGAAGTGCCCGAGAATGAATCTGGTTATGGCGAGCACAAGCACGATAAGTACGCCTCTGATGAAGCCGGTGACGCTCTGGCAGAAGCCGACATCTATATTGCTTATGGCCGTTATCCACAAGCCGTGGACCTGTTAAAAACAGCGATTAATAATGACCCCGGTAATCCCGCATATCGCGAAAAGCTGATAGAGCTCAGTGCAGAAATGGGCAACAAGGAAGAGGCCCAGCTGCAGTATTCAGAACTCGTAGCCATTGGTGATTCATCCTTTATCGCCCGCGCTGAGCAAGTATTGCGAAGTGCAGGCAACGGCAGCAACTGGTTTGCGGAAATGGTGAGCCCCGATCTTGAAGACGCAGCACTTTCAAGCTCCGACTCGTTGGAAATCATGGACGAACTTGACCTGACCGAAGACACAGGACAGGCTCTTGAAGCAGATTTTGGGGAGCTTGAGATAGAACTCCCCGACAGCGATGCCGACGATGATGAACTTGATCTAAGTTCTGACTTCACCGACGACAATATCGACGGCGATTTTGAAGACGATGAAGATATGGTTTTCTCCGAAGACGGCAGTGAGATGTCTACCAAGCTTGATCTCGCTAGAGCATATCTTGATATGGGCGATGAAGATGGCGCCAAACAGATTCTCGAAGAAGTTGCCACCGATGGCAGCGCCGGCCAGAAAGAGGAAGCTAAAACCCTTCTAGAACGGCTTGACTAATTCTGGGCGTCCTTTTTCCTCCGAACCCATTCGCCCTGGATCAAGAGTCGCTTGTAGAGTCGAGTACGATGGCAGCCGCTACTGCGGCTGGCAGGCGCAAACACACCTCAATGTAGAAACCGTGCAGGAGCGTCTGGAGCAGGCCCTGGCCGTGGTTGCAGCTTGCCCGGTGCGAGTGCAGTGTGCGGGGCGAACCGATACCGGCGTACACGGCCATGAACAAATCATTCATTTTGATGCGCCAGTGGAACGCAGTGGTCGTTCTTGGGTACTCGGCACCAACGCGAACCTGCCTCTGGATATCCGCATACACTGGGTTGTCGAAGTAGAACCTGATTTTCACGCTCGATTTTCAGCATTGTCTAGGCGCTATCGGTATTTGATTGCCAACACACCAGTGCGACCGGCGTTGCTGAAGTCGCAGATTACCTGGCAGCGCAGACCCTTGAATGTAGACCTAATGCACTCGGAGGCACAATGTCTATTGGGCGAGCAGGACTTTGGTGCGTTTCAGGCGTCCAGCTGCCAGTCGAAGACTGCTATGCGTTGCATACATTTTGTTGAAGTAAGTAGGCGCGCGGATTGGGTGATCATCGATATTCAGGCCAATGCTTTTCTTCATCACATGGTTCGCAATATCGCCGGTTCACTGATGGCAGTGGGTACCGGCCGACAAACTGACGGTTGGCTGAATGGCGTCTTGCAGGGAAGAGATAGAACCGTTGCAGCCGAGACCGCGGCTGCTGATGGGCTGTATCTTGTGCGGGTTGAATACCCCACTCATTTCGCGCTTCCCCGGTCGACTTTGGGCCCACTGATGCTCATAGACTAGAGACACGCCTAGGCCAGTTCTGCTACCATAGCCCCTCGTTTTCATCCTATAGATCTCCCTGACAGTGGCCCAGACGCGTATCAAAATTTGCGGTATCACCAGGCCGGAAGATGCACGTGTTGCCGCCGCGAGTGGCGCCGATGCCATCGGGCTGGTTTTTTACGCGAAGAGCCCACGAGCGGTAAGTGTCGAGAAGGCGCGCGAGTGTATAAAGGCCCTTCCACCCCTTGTTACTGTGGTCGCGTTGTTCGTCAATGAAACGGCCGAGAATATTGGACAGATACTACGTCAAGTTCCCATCGATGTTCTTCAGTTTCACGGAGATGAAACGCCGGAGTTTTGCGAGCAGTTTGGGCGCCCCTATTTAAAAGCATTGCGTGTTCGTTCTAGCGAAGAAATTGCGCAAGCCTGTGAAATATTTCGAACCGCTAGAGCTTTGCTGCTTGACGCCTGGGTTGAAGGTGTCCCAGGTGGCACAGGGCAAACTTTTGACTGGTCCATGGCGCAGGGAAGTTTTTCTCTGCCACTCATTTTGGCGGGCGGTCTGAATTCTGACAATGTAGGTGGCGCAATAGAGCTGCTTAAACCGTCAGCAGTAGATGTTAGTGGTGGGACAGAGAGCTCTCCTGGTATTAAAAGTGCAGCGAGTACGAAAGGTTTTGTAGAGGCAGTTCGATCTGCCGATTTATGTTTGAAGAGGTAATGAAAGTGAGTAGTGAAGTTACGGATAGTATATTTGCCAGTGTTCCCGACCAAGCCGGGCGATTTGGTGTTTACGGCGGGAAGTATGTGTCAGAGACTTTGATGTCGGCGTTGGATGATTTAGAAACTCTCTATACAGAGTTGTCTGTGGATCCGGATTTTCAGCGCGAGCTGGACGATGATCTTGCACATTATGTCGGCAGGCCATCGCCACTATACGAGGCAAAACGTTGGTCAGATCAAATTGGCGGCGCGAGAATATATCTAAAGCGAGAAGACCTAAATCACACTGGCGCTCATAAGATTAACAATACGGTAGGACAAGCCCTGCTGGCGAAGCACATGGGTAAGAAGCGTATCATCGCTGAGACAGGTGCTGGGCAGCATGGTGTTGCAACAGCGACAATCGCCGCACGTTTGGGCCTTGAGTGTCATGTATTCATGGGGGCTGACGACATAGTGCGTCAGGCAAGCAATGTTTATCGAATGAAGCTGCTCGGTGCACATGTTGTATCAGTGACCTCGGGTTCGCGAACACTCAAAGACGCCATGAATGAAGCGATGCGAGACTGGGTGACTAATGTCGACGATACGTTTTACATCATTGGTACTGTAGCGGGACCTCACCCCTACCCAATGTTGGTGCGAGATTTTCAGTGTGTGATTGGTCGTGAGGCCCGTGCACAAAGTTTGCAGCAGACCGGGAAATTACCCGATGCGTTGGTAGCTTGTGTGGGCGGTGGCTCAAACGCCATCGGCCTGTTCCATCCCTTTTTGGAAGATGAAAGCGTCGCCATGTACGGTGTTGAAGCAGGTGGCTTGGGCATGGACACAGATCAACATGCCGCCCCACTGACAGCGGGCACTCCGGGAGTGTTGCATGGTAATCGAACTTATCTGATGCAGGATGAAGATGGCCAGATTCAACACACACACTCTATTTCCGCCGGTTTGGATTATCCCGGAGTTGGCCCCGAGCACTCTTGGTTGAAGGATCAAGGGCGTGTCGAATACGTGGTAGCAAATGACGATGAAGCTCTGAGGGCGTTTCATACGCTGACTCAGATAGAGGGTATTATTCCGGCGCTGGAGAGCAGCCATGCCTTGGCTTACGCCGAAACTCTAGCGTCGAAGATGTCTCCAGACCAGACCATTGTGGTTAATTTGTCAGGGCGCGGTGACAAGGATATCCAGACTGTTGCCGAGCTCGACGGTATATCAATTTAGGGAGTTGTAGATAGTGAGTCGTATTGAGGCGCGTTTTAAGGCGCTGGCAAAACAGGGCAAGAAGGCACTAATACCTTATATCGTAACGGGAGACCCCAGCGCGGAAATCACAGTGCCATTAATGCACGCGCTGGTGGAGGCGGGTGCTGATATATTGGAATTAGGAGTACCCTTTTCCGACCCTATGGCAGAGGGCCCAGTGATTCAGCGTGCACACGAACGAGCTTTGGCCAATGGGATCAGCTTGCGTAAGGCGCTGGCTGCGGTAGAAGAGTTTCGCCAATCTGATCAGGAAACACCGGTGTTGTTGATGGGGTATGCAAACCCTGTTTTGCATATGGGCTATGCAGCTTTCGCCGACGCAGCGGCGGCCGTGCAGCTAGATGGTTTACTGACCGTCGATATTCCACCGGAAGAGGTTGCGGATGTTAACCTTGAGCTAAATCGAGTGGGTATAGACAATATCTTCCTGGTTGCGCCGACCACTCCTGACGCTAGAGTAGGCGTCATTACGCAACAGGCCAGCGGCTTCATATACTGTGTTGCGGTAAAAGGGGTGACAGGCTCCGGCAATCTGGACGCTGGACAAGTGGCTAAAAAAGTCAAGATTATTCGCGAACACACGTCCTTGCCGATTGCTGTTGGTTTTGGGATTAAGGACGCGAAGTCCGCTGCATCCATTAGCGTATGCGCAGATGGCGTGGTGGTTGGAAGCGCGCTCGTACAAAGGGTTGCCGACGTCATCGACGCGGGGGGCAGCCAAGAGGCCGCAATTGCAGCCGCAGTTACACTCATAGCAGATATCCGTCGCGGTATAGACGACGTTACTTCCTAGCGGTGTCTGCAAGCGCTTATAATGTTATTGAGATTTGGGGAGATAGCATGAGTTGGATTGACAAGATTTTGCCTTCTGGCGTTCGCAGTGAAGGCGGCGAAAAGCGATCTTCAGTTCCGGAAGGGCTGTGGAAAAAATGCGTCAAGTGCGAGGCGGTATTGTATCGCCCCGACGTTGATCGCAACGCTGATGTTTGCCCAAAATGTGATCATCATATGCGTATTGGCGCGCGCCGGCGGCTGGATATTTTTCTCGACCCCGAGGGTAGAGAAGAGGTCCTGTCGGACATTGAGCCAGTTGATCGGCTAAAATTTAGGGACAAGAAACGCTATAGAGACCGCCTCAGTGGAGCTCAAAAGTCCACTGGAGAAAAGGATGCCTTGGTCGCAATGAAGGGCCATTTGCAAGGTTTGTCGGTGGTGGTCGTCGCTTTTGAGTTTAATTTTCACGGTGGTTCAATGGGCTATGCGGTGGGTGAGAAATTTACCCGGGCCGCTCAAATCGCATTGGAAGACAATGTCCCCTTGATTTGCTTTGCGGCGTCGGGCGGAGCGAGAATGCAAGAAGCCTTGATTTCTCTAATGCAAATGGCCAAGACCAGTGCTGTTATAGAGAGAATGAAGCAGCAGGGTGTCCCCTATATTTCGGTTATGACCGATCCCGTTTACGGCGGCGTTTCGGCGTCCCTTGCTCTTTTAGGGGATATCAATATTGCTGAGCCCGATGCTCGTGTGGGTTTTGCCGGTCCAAACATAATCGAACAAACCATCCGTCAAAAGCTTCCCAAGGGCTTTCAGCGCAGTGAGTTCCTGCTAGAACACGGTTCGATAGACATGATTGTTCACCGCAATGAGATTAGAGATACGGTCGCCAGTTTGCTCTCAAAGATGACTTGCCGTGATCTTGCGCCGCTTGCTGAAGAGTTGCCGGAACCCGAAGTGGAAGAGAAAATAGACGTTGAGCCGGAGGCTAGCATTGAATCCTCGGATGATCTAGAAAGCCCTTCAAAAGAGGATGAGTAGAGACTCTCTCGCAAGCTGGCTACGCTATTTAGAAACTCTCCACCCCAACGAAATGGATCTCGGGTTGGATAGAGTGAGAGAAGTAGCCCAACGTCTTGATCTACTGCCGGTTGAAGTTCCTGTTGTCACAGTCGCAGGTACAAATGGCAAAGGCACCACCGCTGCCGTAATGGAGGCGGTACTGGTTGAATTGGATAGAGTTGTGGGAGTGTGTAGTTCGCCGCACTTTTTCCGTTTCAATGAGAGAATTCGAGTCTCCGGAGCAGAGGTAGATGACGCTGTCATCGTCGAGTCTTTTGAGCAAATAGACCATGCCAGGCGAGATATATCGCTAACCTATTTTGAGTTTGCTACCTTGGCGGCTCTTTGGGTTTTTAAGCGCCTCAATGTTGAAATCATGGTGCTTGAGGTTGGGCTTGGAGGCAGGCTCGACGCCGTTAATATTGTCGATGCCTCAGTGGCTGTGATAACCAGTATTGCGTTGGATCATCAGCAGTGGCTTGGATCGACGCGGGAAAGCATCGGTGCCGAAAAAGCGGGTGTGTTGCGGCGCGAGCGGCCAGCCGTTATTGCGGACCCAGATCCACCCGAGTCTGTGATCAAGTTAATTGATGAGCTGAGTGTCCAGGCCTATTTCTTAGGGCGCGATTTTGCTTTGCACGATGATAGAGGCGGTCCGGATCATCAAACCCATTGGCATGGTTGGCTGAGCACACGCAATGGATCCAAACAGCAGCTTCCGGAGCTCCCAAGAGAGTCTTTATTGCCCGTTAATATCTGCGCGGCACTGCAGGCGCTCACGCTATTAGGTATTAGTTTTCAAGATCAGCAATTGCATACTGCTCTGTCACGAATTAAATTACGCGGGCGCAGGGAGCGCCAGGAATTGGCGGGGCGTCGTTACATTCTAGATGTAGCACACAACCCGGCCGCTGTTGATAAATTACTTGAATATATTAATTTAAGTAATGGTAATGGAAAGATTATTGCATTGTTTTCTGTGATGGCCGACAAAGACGTTGCACAGATGATAGGGGCTTGTACCGGCCGCTTTGACGAGTGGTTCCTGGGGGATCAGCCTGAAGTACCTCGGGCCTGTACTGCCGCGTTTCTCGCCAGTGAGCTTAGTCGCCAAGGCCATCAACTTGTCAGGCGTTGCGAGAATATACCGCAGGCTTTTCGCCAAGCGCAATCAACCATGTCGGCGGGAGATACCCTGGTTGTCTTTGGTTCGTTTTTCACGGTGGCGTCGGTGCTGCCTCTACTGGATGAAGATCGAAGGAAGACCAAGCTGTGAATGATATTCTAAAGCAACGCCTTGTCGGGGCTCTTATTCTGGTTGCCTTGGGTGTGGTGTTCTGGCCCATAATTTTTGTAGAGCCTGGGGACGCCGCTCTCGAAGAGCTGCGGCGAATTCCGGCGCGACCAGTGGTCGACACTGCGCCGATATCTGCTCCCGACAAAAAAGGTTTGCGGGAGTCAATGCCGTTAGAGTCCCGTAAAGAAGTTCAACGCCAGCAAGAAGCTATCGATAGCGCACAGAAAGCTTTCCCTTCGGTGGCTCAGGCAGCAGGTGAGAAGCCCGCGGTGAAGACAATCCAGCCGAAAACATCCAAGAGCACGAAGCGGACAAGAACCGAGGCCCCCATTAAGCCCGCTATCGATTCTGAAGGTGTTCCAATAGCCTGGATTCTTCAGGTGGCTAGCGTTAGTCAGGCTGAAAAGGCGGAAGAATTGCGCAAGCGCTTATTGACTCTGGGCTATAAAGCTTACGTTAAAAAAATACAACGATCGGGCGATTCCCTGCTGCGTGTTTACGTCGGCCCCAAGTTTGAGCGCGCTAAGCTGGACAAGATGAAGGCGGAGATTGATAGGGAGTTTGGTGTTAGGTCTATGGTCCTGCGGTACATACCTTGATACTCTGGCTCACACTAGATCCTCCTTATGTTCTTGGGGTTTCTCCGTTTCAATCTGACATCTTACTGACTAGGCCATCGCATTGAATTTGAGCGCGATTAACGAGCTTTCGCTGAACTGGGTAGATTGGATAATCTTGGGAATTCTCACTTTCTCAACGTTACTAAGTTTGTGGCGGGGGTTTGCTCGTGAAGCTCTGTCACTGGCTGCTTGGGTCCTCGCTTTTGTTGCCGCCAGATTGTTTGCCGATTCCGGTGCCTCGCTATTGACTGGCATCATCGACAATGAAACGGCTCGCTATGTTGCGGCCTGCGTCGTGATCTTTGTTGGTGTTTTGGTTCTTGGCACGCTCGTTACGGCAGTTATAGCGAAGTTGATTAAGCTCACGGGCCTGAGTCTTCTCGACAGAATTTTGGGGACAGTGTTTGGTTTTACGCGAGGCCTGATAATTGTGCTGGTGATCGTGTTTGTTGTGCAGGAACTGCTGCCGGTTCAAAATCAACGTGCGATGCAGGATTCGGCGATTATGCCTCATCTAAAGATGATTGATCAGTGGGTACGTTCAGGGTTTGCGCAGTTGGGCTCCGATAGGGAAAGCCCGATTGCGGTTTGAAGCTGATTGTTGGACGTGATTGGGTTGAGCTTAGATTTTTTTGTACGAGGTGAGTAGTTCATGTGTGGTCTGGTTGGATTGGTAGGTAAGACCGATGTCGCTCCCGACATCTATGATGCGTTAACGGTGTTACAGCATCGCGGCCAAGACGCGGCAGGAATTATGACCTGCAGTGGCGGCAAGTTCAGTCAGCGTAAGAGCGAAGGTCTGGTTAGGGATGTCTTCAGGCAAAATCATATGCGGCGGATTCAAGGGCCCATGGGTATTGGTCACGTTCGCTATCCAACAGCAGGAAGCTCCGGGCCCGCATTAGCTCAGCCTTTCTACGTGAACTCGCCCTATGGCATAGCTATGGCGCATAACGGTAATCTCACCAACGCTGAACAACTTAGTCGTGAAATGTTCCAAGACGACTTACGCCACCTCAATACGGACTCTGATTCAGAAGTCCTGTTAAACGTTTTTGCGCATGAACTTCAGAACTTGGGGAAGCTTAGTCCACAACCCCAGGATATTTTTCTTGCCGTCGAGGCAGTTCACAAGCGTTGCCGTGGTGGTTATGCCGCGCTGGCAATGTTGGTAAATTACGGTATTGTCGGATTTAGAGATCCATTTGGTATACGCCCGCTCGTTGTAGGTAAGCGGGAAACTGGCGATGGAACCGACTATATGCTCGCGTCTGAGAGTGTAGCCCTGGATGTGCTGGGGTTTACCCTGATTAGCGATGTAGCGCCGGGCGAGGCTATATACATAGATGCAAAGGGCAATTTGCATAGACAGCAGTGTGCCCAAAATCCTTCGCTGAGACCCTGCATATTCGAGCATGTGTATTTTGCCCGGCCCGACTCGCTGATGGATGGCGTATCTGTTTATAAAACCCGCATGCGACAGGGCGAGGCACTGGCCAGAAAAATTCTGGCCGAGCGGCCCGACCACGACATAGATGTTATTATCCCTATCCCCGACACTAGCCGGATTGCTGCGCAGGCTATGGCGACGGATCTGGGTATTAAATTTTGCGAAGGCCTAATGAAAAACCGCTACATCGGCCGTACGTTTATTATGCCCGGACAAAGTGCTCGAAAAAAATCTGTTAAACAGAAGCTCAACCCCGTTCCCCTTGAGTTCGAAGGCAAGAATGTGATGCTCGTGGATGATTCGATTGTTCGCGGCACAACTTGCCGTCAAATTATAGAAATGGCACGGGATGCGGGAGCCAATAAGGTTTACTTTGCTTCCGCTGCGCCTCCTGTTCGCTATCCCAATGTGTACGGTATCGATATGCCGTCCGCCACCGAGTTGATAGCACACAACCGCTCTGACCAGGAGATTTGTGATCTGATTGGTGCTGATTGGTTAATTTTTCAAGATTTGGAGGACTTGGTTGAGTGCTCTCGAGATGGCAATCCCGACATCGAGGGTTTCGACTGCTCTGTGTTTAATGGTAATTATGTCTCGGGAGATGTTGATAAAAATTACCTTGATAGAATCGAGTCCCTACGCAATGATGATGCTCAGAGCGAACAACGCGCCGTCCAGCAAGCAGCAGGCGCGGTAGTTGGCTTACACAACGACGCTTAACCGCCTACAGACTCTTATTTCATGAAAGATAATGATATCGAAACAGCACTCGCAGGTGCTCATCCAGATACGCTTGCCGTACGAGCGGGGCAGGTGCGCAGCGCTGAGGGCGAGCACTCCGAAGCCATCTTTGCTACCTCTAGCTATGTGTTTGACAATGCACAGCACGCGGCGGATCGGTTTTCAGGCGACCTTCCCGGTAATGTGTATTCGCGCTACACCAACCCTACCGTACGAAACTTCGAGCAGCGAATTGCTGCACTTGAGGGTGCTGAGGAGGCTGTCGGAACAGCTTCTGGCATGGCAGCAATATTGAGTACCTGCATGGCCTTATTGAAGGCCGGCGATCATGTTGTCTGTTCACGCAACGTATTTGGCACTACCGTAAACTTGTTCGGCAAATATATGGCCAAATTTGGCGTAGAGGTGACTTTTGTCTCGTTGCTAGATCTGGGTGAATGGCAACAGGCGATGCGCCCCAATACTGCCATGTTGTTTCTGGAGACGCCTTCCAATCCTCTGTGTGAGGTTGCTGATCTTGCTCAGTTGTCTGCTCTGGCCAAGGAGCACAACGTGCTGTTAGTGGTGGACAATTGCTTTTGTACCCCCGCTTTGCAAACACCGTTGGCACTGGGAGCGGATATCGTCATCCATTCTGCAACTAAATACCTGGACGGCCAGGGTCGCTGCGTTGGCGGGGCGGTTGTCGGTTCTCACGAACACATGCAAGATGTCGTCACATTTTTGCGTACCTGTGGCCCCACTATGAGCGCATTCAATGCTTGGGTTTTTCTAAAGGGTCTTGAAACTCTTCGCTTACGTATGGATGCTCACAGTAAAAATGCTATGGCTTTGGCCCAGTGGCTGGAGCAACAAGACGCGGTGGAGCATGTGTTTTACGCCGGTCTGGAGTCTCATCCCGGGCATGCGCTGGCCGCCCGTCAACAATCGGCATTTGGCGGCGTCTTGTCTTTTCTTGTTAAGGGCGGCAAGGAGCAGGCATGGAAGTGTATTGATGCCACACGCATTATGTCTCTGACTGCGAACCTTGGCGATGCCAAAACAACCATCGTACATCCGGCGACAACGACTCACAGTCGACTCGCGCCGGCTGATAAAGCGTTGGCCGGTATCACCGATAACCTGATACGTGTTGCAGTGGGGCTTGAACACGTGGACGACCTAAAGACAGATCTTGAGCGAGGTTTTGCCGCTCTTTCTTGAATGATAATCTGGCCGTCTGCTCAATAGATTGGCAGGTCAATAGGGTAACCAAAATGCAGTTACAGTCTGTGATTGATTCTGCAGTAGCAGAAGTGGGGCGTGTGCTACTCGGTAAAGAACCTCAGATACGACTGGCCTTGTGCTGTTTGTTTGCCAAGGGTCATTTGCTGATCGAAGACCTTCCCGGGATGGGTAAAACCACCCTATCTCATGCACTGGCAGACGTATTGGGGCTGGAGTATAAGCGGGTGCAGTTTACCAGCGATTTATTGCCAGCAGATATTCTTGGGGTCTCCGTTTTCGATCGCAATGATGCCAGCTTCACTTTTCATCCCGGCCCCATTTTTACCCAGTTGCTATTAGCGGATGAAATCAACCGAACTACACCCCGGACTCAGAGCGCACTGCTGGAGGCGATGGCTGAAGAGCAGGTAACGGTGGAGGGGGAGACGCGGCCATTACCTCAGCCATTTTTTGTGATCGCGACCCAGAACCCCATCGATCAATCGGGAACTTATCCGCTGCCCGAGTCTCAACTCGACAGATTTTTGATGAGGCTCGAGCTGGGCTATCCCCATCCGGCGGCGGAGCGAGAAATGTTTCAGCGCAGCGACAGTGCGCACGTTCAACACAAGACCAAGACCTGCATTTCTTTGGAGCAGTTGTACACCATTCGAACGGCAGTGGCTCAGGTACACGCTTCGGACAACTTGCTCGACTATTTACAACGTGTGGTGGCTTATACTCGGCAGTCTCCGGCCTTTGCAGTGGGCCTTTCTCCCCGAGGAGCCCTGGCCTTGTTAGACAGCGCCAAAGCCTGGGCTGTGATGAATAGCCGTGGGCATCTTGTGCCCGAAGATATTCAGGTAGTATTACGTAGCGTGGCGGGGCATAGATTAATACCCAGCAGTGACTACGCCGGCGACAGTGGTGCGCTGGTGGAGCAACTGCAAAAGAACGTGGACGTCATAAATCCTTAAGTAGACTTTTGTAGAGCGCGGCTATGTCAAACATATCAGCGGGGACCGGAATGTTTGAATCAATGCGCCGGGTTATTAAAGTCCGATTCGAAAAGTGGGTGAATCGCCGTATCCCTCCCGCGCGTTCGATAACCCTTGATCAGAAACGCATATTTATTTTTCCCTCCAAGGTGGGCCTGTTCTTCAGTGTTTGTCTTCTCGTGATGCTGATCACCGGAATCAACTATCAGAACAATATGACCTTCGCCTTAACATTTCTGCTGGCAACCCTGTTTGTCGTGGGGATATTGCACACCTATGCAAACCTCTCTGGGCTGACTATCCATGCGGTTCGTGCCGATGCCGCCTTCCCGGGACAGCTTGCCGAATTCGAAATAATGATCGAGAAGTCTAGTGATCGCGCCCATGTTGCCCTGCTCAGCAAGTGGCCGGATAGTTCTCCGCAGGTGATCAGCCTGGTTGAGGAAGTCAGCGCCAGAGTCTGTTTGCACAATGAGGTGGGAGGTCGCGGCTGGTTCCACCCGGGGAGGATGCTACTTGAGTCAACCTACCCGCTGGGCCTGCTGCGCTGCTGGACGTGGGTAGATTTGGATTTGCACGCCCTCGTTTATCCCAGACCCATTGCCAGTGCAACGCTGGAGGGGATGGCTTCGGACACACCAGATGGTGCTGCAGAGCAAGTCGAAGGCAAAGATGATTTCTCCGGGTTTCGAGATTACCGCCGTGGCGATTCCCTTAGACAAGTTCATTGGAAGGGGCTGGCCAGGGGACAAGCACTGCAGACCAAGCAATACACGGCCTATGCAGACCGCAGCGTATGGCTCGACTGGGGTATGTTTCAGGGCATTGGTGTCGAACAGCGATTGTCACATCTGTGCTACTGGGCGCTGCAGTTTGATGCTCAGAATGAGGAGTATGGACTGCGCCTGCCAGGGCTTGTAATACAACCTGATACTGGCGTCAAACATCGAGAGCAGGTTCTCAAAGAATTAGCGCTTTACGGTATTTCGGAACGGCGCCGGTGAAGGCCGAGGAACAACTTCCGCGCAGCGCCTTGGGCTGGATTATTCTGGCGCAATTCAGTCTTATCGTTCTTCACCTGGAACGTATTCCAGTTTGGATTGTTGCGGTCTACTTACTCGCAGCGTTGTGGCGTTTTCAGGTTTACTCCGGTCGCTGGTCATTTCCAGGGCGCATCGTTAAAGCACTACTTATTGTTACCTCTTTTGTAGGAATCTTTTTTAGTTACGGAAGTCTCGTGGGATTGGAGCCTACAGTCGCTCTACTGTTAGCCGCCTTCGCACTAAAATTTATTGAGTTGGCCAAACGCAAGGATGCTTATGTCTTGTTGTTTCTCGCTTACTTCGTATGTGTCACCGAATTCCTTTTTAGTCAGGATTTGCTGGTCGTGCTCTTTTCCATGCTCAATGTCGTTTTGATCACTACTGCGTTGGTAGCCTTGCATCACCCCGGCCAGCACCGTTTCAAACTGGGAACGATTCGCTTGCCGATAGTTATGTTGGGGCAATCGATTCCATTGATGTTGGTGTTGTTTTTTCTGTTTCCACGCATAGGACCGCTTTGGTCAGTACCCCTAAAAAGCCACACGGCTAAAACCGGGGTGAGCGACTTTATGCGCCCTGGAGATATATCCAATTTGAGTCAGTCGGCTGATGTGGCTTTTCGGGTGCAGTTTGAAGGGGCGATTCCAGCTAAGGCTGATATGTACTGGCGGGGCCTTGTGTTCAGCACCATCAGAGATGGCGCCTGGACCAGCTTGCAGTACTTCGATGTGCCAACGCTCGAACGCAAGCAGAAAGTACCAGAAACCACAGGAGAGGTCCTGCTCTACGACATTATTATGGAGCCCACTCAGCAGAACTGGCTCTACAGTTTGCGATATGCGGATTCAGGAAGTTCAAAAATTCTGAGTAGCCCAGATTACCGGCTCTATTCGCCGGTGGTTTTGGAGGATGAATATCGTTACTCCGTCCGCAGCTGGCCTGACACAGTGATAGAGACAGAGCTTTCCACTTGGCGAAGGGAGGTTGAATTGACGTTGCCCAAGGATGTAAATCCACTTACTCGGGAATTTGCGGCTGGATTGCGAGAGCAACACGACAGTGATCGCGATCTGGTTGACGCGTTGCTTAAAAAGTTTAACGAAGAAGAATACGTTTATACCCTACAACCTCCATTGCTAGGAAAGAATGCGATGGATGATTTTTTGTTTCAGACTCGTCGGGGTTTTTGCGAGCACTACGCCTATGCCTTTGTGGTTACGATGCGAGCAGCGGGTATACCCGCGCGCGTCGTGGCTGGTTATCAAGGCGGAGAGATCAACCCGGTAAATTCGACGGTGATCGTTCATCAGTTTGATGCCCACGCCTGGGCAGAAGTCTGGTTGGAGGGAGAGGGCTGGGTGAGGGTCGACCCTACCGGCGCAGTCTCCTCCGATAGAATAGAGTGGGGGCTAGAGCGAGCGATGGCCGGTGAGGGCAGCTTTCTTTCCAATTCTCTTTTGTCACCGCTGCGCTATCGAAGTATCCCCTGGCTCAATGAAATGCGACTGCAATACGACGCATTAACTTGGCGCTGGCAAAGCTGGGTGGTTGGGTACGATACCGACAGACAATACGAGTTTCTCGAAAGTTTGCTGGGTGAGTTTAACGCCAGAAAGTTTGCCCTGGTGTTGATAGGCACGTGGATGCTGGTGTTGGTACCGGTGGGCTTTTCTTTGTTGGGTACGCGCAAACTGCACAGGCGTTCAGAGGAGGATAAATACTATGTGGCTTTTTGTACTAGGCTTGCAAAGCACGGTATTGTTCGTGAATCTGCGGAAACGCCAATGATGTATGCTAGTCGCGCCACTGCTTTTGCTCCTTCATCTGCGGTTTCGATCCTAGAGATAACCACCTTGTATAGTGAATTGGTCTACTCCAACCAGGGGTTGGACAAATCAGGCAAGAAGCGATTATTGCGCGAACTCGCTAGGGCTGTGCGGGCTTTTCGCGTCAATAAAAAGTAAAACTCTAGACATAAAAAACCCCGCAAAAGCGGGGTTAGAATTTCGAAGGCAACGCGCAATCAAGCTGGAACGCGAACTTCCTCTATTTGTATCGCCGCGATTTTTTTACCTTCTTCCGCGTTTTTCTGGAACGACGCGATTTGGTCAAAGTTCAGGTAGCGATATATTTCCTCTGACATAGAGTCCAGATTTTTTGTGTATTCCATGTACTCTTCGGGGGTTGGCAGCCGGCCCAAAATGGCTCCAACAGCGGCGAGTTCTGCTGAAGTCAGGTAGACGTTGGCCCCATCGCCCAAGCGGTTGGGAAAGTTTCGAGTGGACGTTGACAGTACAGTGGAGTTTGCCGCCACGCGCGCCTGGTTACCCATGCACAGTGAGCAGCCGGGCATTTCTGTCCTGGCTCCGGCGGCGCCAAAGATATTGTAGTAGCCTTCTTCCATCAGTTGATGCTCGTCCATCTTGGTAGGAGGTACAATCCACAAGCGCGTGGAAATCCCGCCTTTATGTTGTTCGAGCAGTTTGCCGGCGGCTCTGAAGTGACCGATATTGGTCATACAGCTACCGATAAATACCTCGTCAACTTTATCGCCAGCTACCGCAGACAACAAACGAGCATCGTCCGGATCGTTGGGGCAGCATACGATTGGCTCTGTCACTTCTGCCAAATCTATTTCAATGATGGCTGCGTATTCGGCATCTGCATCGGCTTTCATCAAGCTGGGGTTGGCCAGCCACTCTTCCATCTTCTTGGCACGACGTTCGATAGTGCGGGCATCTCCGTACCCATCTGCAATCATGGAACGCAACAGAACGACGTTCGAGTTCAGGTATTCCACAACAGAACCTTCGTTCATGGCAATGGTACACCCGGCCGCTGAGCGTTCGGCTGAGGCATCGGACAGCTCAAATGCCTGCTCGGCTGTGAGATCTCCAAGACCTTCAATTTCTAGAATGCGGCCAGAGAATATATTTTTCTTGCCCTTTTTCTCTACGGTCAGCAGACCTTCTTTGATGCCGTAATAGGGAATGGCATGAACCAGATCTCGCAGGGTGATGCCAGGCTGCATTTCGCCCTTGAATCGAACTAAAACTGATTCAGGCATATCAAGAGGCATGACACCGGTCGCTGCGGCAAAGGCCACAAGTCCGGAACCTGCGGGGAAGGAAATGCCGAGCGGGAAACGAGTGTGCGAGTCACCACCGGTTCCCACAGTGTCTGGCAACAGCATGCGGTTCAACCAAGAGTGGATAATACCATCTCCTGGGCGCAGTGAAACGCCGCCACGTGTCATGATGAAGTCAGGTAGGTTGTGCTGCGTATCGATATCAACGGGCTTGGGGTAGGCTGCTGTGTGACAGAAGGATTGCATCGTTAGGTCGGCAGAAAATCCCAGACAAGCTAGGTCTTTAAGTTCGTCGCGAGTCATTGGTCCAGTCGTGTCTTGCGAACCCACAGTGGTCATTCGCGGCTCGCAGTAAGTGCCGGGGCGCACTCCCTCAACGCCACAGGCGCGTCCAACCATTTTCTGCCCCAGGGTGTAGCCTTTGCCCGTATCAACGGGTGCATCAGGTGTGCGGAACATCGTGGAGGTTTCAAGGCCTAGCGCTTCGCGTGCTCTTGCTGTTAGCCCTCTACCGATAATGAGGTTGATGCGCCCGCCTGCGCGTACTTCGTCCAGCAATACATCTGACTTCAGTTCAAACTCAGAGAGTACGTCGCCAGATTCAGACAGAATCTTGCCGTCGTAGGGTCGAATTTCGATTACATCGCCCATACCCAGATCGTCAACGGGGGCTTCAAAAACCAGTGCTCCAGCGTCTTCCATGGTGTTGTAAAAAATCGGCGCTACTTTGTTGCCAATGCAAATGCCGCCGCCTTTCTTATTGGGAACACCGGAAATGTCGTCACCAAAAAACCACAACACAGAGTTGGTCGCAGATTTTCTGGAAGAACCGGTGCCGACCACATCGCCGACAAAGGCGACGGGGTAGCCCATTGCTTGTATTTCTGCAACCTTGTCCATTGGTCCTGTAACGCCGTGCTCCTGTGGCTCAAGACCATCTCGGGACATTTTGTACATAGCCAAGGCGTGTAGTGGAATATCAGGACGCGACCAGGCATCTGGAGCCGGGGATAGATCGTCAGTATTGGTTTCGCCGATCACTTTGAACACGGCGACCTTAATGGACTCAGCAACTGCATCGCGCGAAGTAAACCATTCTGCATCTGCCCATGATTGCATAACTGATTTGGCGTGTTCATTGCCAGCGCTGGCTAGATTTTCCACATCGTGGAAGGCATCAAACATCAATAGAGTGTGTTTCAGCTCTTTTGCTGCCAGCGGAGCCAGCGCATCATCGGAAAGAGAATTAACCAGGGTCTCGATGTTGTAACCACCGTGCATGTTGCCCAGAAGCTCTATTGCAAGGTTTCTATCAACGAGAGGGCTGCTCGCCTGTCCATTCACAATAGCCGACAAAAAGCCTGCTTTAACATAGGCGGCCTCGTCTACGCCTGGAGGCACACGATCCGTAATAAGTTCGAGCAGGAACGTATCTTCGCCCGCTGGCGGGTTCTTAAGTAATTCTACAAGGCCGGCGACTTGCTCTGCACTGAGGGGTTTGGCAGGGATATTCTGGCGGGCGCGTTCGGCCACGTGTTCGCGATATGCTTCAAGCACGTTTGAGCTCCTTATGTTGGCTGAATCCCTCTAGACACTGTGTAAAGAGATGTTCATGGTGGAGTTGAAATCGGTTGGGGAGTATAGCCTAAGCGAGCATTAAGATAAATAAATCAAACGCTTATACCGTGCATTCACTTGGGTGATATCGTAAACTCGTTGTTGCACAGCCCTATGTGGAAATTTCAGATCAGCATGCTTCTACCGCCAGTAAAAACTCCCTGTATCGGTGTTTGTTCGACCGGAATTGGCGACTTGGTGTGCCGTGGCTGTAAGCGATTCGCCCATGAAGTAATCAATTGGAATGGCTACACGGCAGATCAAAAGCGCGTTGTTGATTCGCGCCTCTCACAGTTTTTGTCCCAATGTGTGAGCAATAAGCTCCGAGTAGTAGACGCTAAGTTATTGGAGTGGCAACTCGGTGTGCAGCAGATCAGTTATAGCAAAGCGCACGATGAATACTGTTGGACCTATAGTTTGATAAAAGCCGGTGCCAGTCAGATTCAGCAACCCGCTGAATACGGCTTTGAACTGGATATCCGTTATAGAGAAGTGCCTCTGGTCGATTTGAAAGACTTGATAGATCAGGAATTCTTTACTTTGTCTCAGGCCCACTACGATCGCTATATGCTGACCCCGGATATGTTCTTAGGTCAGAACGAACCGTAATCGCAAAAACGAATAGCAGCCACTTTTTTGCCAAGCTAAAAGTGAACAAACAAAGCTCTGTAACATCGTTTACTGCTTTGCGGTGTACTGTTCAGGATTAAGAATTTTAACTTCACGTTGAGGAAAGGGTATTTCGATACCGTTTTCTCTCAAGGTTTCGAGAATAATCAGCATCAGATCTCCGCCCACTCTGTTTTTACCATCGTCAATACCAATCATCCAGAATTCGACGAACATGTTGATACCTGAGTCACCGAAACTGTCTATCTCACAGTCAGGTCGTTCTTCAAATGGTACATCTAAACCGCTTATGACTTGCTCGTGTCCGGCTACCGCCACTTTGATAAATTCGACCATGGTGCGTATGTCTGTGGCATAAGGCACAGAAAAATCGACGCGGTATCGTTGCTTTGGATCTTTGTGAGTGTAGTTGACGATCAAAGAAGAAATGAATTTTTCGTTAGGGACTAAAATATCTTTGCCGTCGTAGGTTTCCAATACGGCATAACGCATTTTAAATTCTCGGACAAAACCACTTTGTCCATCATCTAGTTCAACAAAATCACCCACTGTTAGTGATCTGTCGAGCAGAATAATGATCCCCGAGATAAAGTTTGAAGCGATAGACTGTAAGCCGAACCCTAGCCCTACACCGACCGCTCCACTAAATACTGCTAGTGTGGTCAGATTGACCCCCATAACATTTAGCAGCAACAGCGTAACGATACAGAAAAGAGCCACTTCGAATAGTTTGCTGAGTACTTCCTTGGTTGGCACATCGAGAGAAGCTTGTTTTTTTATCACGGCCTTGCCAAAGGTGCTTGAGGCACGGCCTAGCCAAAATAAGAAACTGCCAAAAATGACAACTCTGCTTACACCGTAAGCGGATATGCTGAAGTTACCAGCCTCCAGTGATATTTCTTCGAGAGCGCTAATGACGCGCGGCAAAAAATCTAATAAATGCAAAAACAAAATGGGCAGACCAACCCATCTAAACAAAGATGCAGCGAACTTATGCTGAACAAAGACGCGTATTAAAGAGTTAAAAAATAATAATACTGCTATGGCTAAAGCTGTCTCGATTAACCAAGGTGTGAACGTTAGGCCTTCACCTACTTTTGTTGAAATCTGGAGTAGAATAATTGCCAATAATGGAAATAGTATCCCACCAATTCTAAAAGCAAGTTTGCGCACCGGATGGGCGCTCTCTAGGGGTTCAGTACCAGTTAGTCCGCCACTGTGCCTTATTTTATAAGCAATGGCATAAGACAATGCATAGATAACTACAATGGCAAGCAGTTGAATATAAGTGTTGGTATCACTGGCAGCGAGTTGAGCAGTCCGCAAAAATTCGTCAACTACTGTCGAGCCTGATTTTATGTCCATGCGATGTGGCCTCATTTTACAATTAGTTGACGCATAACAATAACAAGCGCCTTTTTCTTGGCTACCTTACTCTAACGAATTGAAGGACGGCAATTATGTCGTGTCTTTTATCGCTTACTGGCGATGTGAGTTCTTCGGGCTGTGATACTCACGTAAACGATCACACCAGTAAACAATGCCGGAAGAATCAAGGCCGATAACACTCCAGTCAGTTTGAATTGCTGCATGCCGTCAGGCACAGCAAATGTGAGCGCGGTATGCCCGCTTTCAGCGAGTAGTTTCTCTTACTGCTTGCAAACGATTAGCACAGTGTTCCAGTCTATTTGAATATAGCAGCGATGAACGAGACCTATATCGCTAGAAGAAATACTGCCACGCCTAGTGTTAAGCTCTCCGGAGCGACGAATGTCATCACAATGAACGCAAACGTAATTCCGACCTATTGCGGTACTCCACTTTTTACACAATGATCGTAGAGTGTGCGCTGACCGGTTGAGATCACACCACTTTTGTGACATTTCCTCATTGTCAGAAATTTTTACACTTCTGATCATATCTAATTTGGGCTTTTCTGAAAGCCATTGATTCCTATGACTATGGCAAGCCCCTAGTATCGTTGATATCTAATAGGCAACGAGTTCTCGGTTTTTTTTTGCTGATCCACCTCGGTTTGATACTGTACCCCCTGCCGTTCTAAGGACTGTTGAACACCCTGGTATTTACTAACGACCTGTTCCATATGGCTGGCGGTGCCGTGACGGGCAATCATCATCATTGCCCGGCGTTGTGACGCGGCTCATCGCACGGACCTTGGAATAGCTGATTCCCCCAGTGCAGAAAGACTGGCCGATCAGCGGTAGAGTTTCTAGAGCATGAGCCACCCGAACTTTTGCTCGCGCCGCCCCCAGGGCTATACCGCATTTCCAGTTTAACCAGTGGCACAAGAGCGCACAGTGCCGCCGCCGCTCCAGGCTTTAGCATCATCGAAGCTCGCGATGAGTTTCAGTAATTGACAATTCGCGGCATTGGTCCGACCTGCCAGCAGTGTGATTTCGTTGCCGAGCGCTTCATTGGTATCTACGGGAGAGTTCATGGCGAGATGCAAGATAGTACCAGCTAAAACCAGTGGATTTCGACCTAAGTGTCTCTGCTCAATATACAGCGAACCAAGACAATGCAGGCATGGCCAGCTGACACTGTCTGTCCGTCAAAACTGAATAGGACTGCACCCCGCCTTCTATCCGGTCCGGCCCACTTGCGGTAAACTCCTCGCCCATGACTAAGACGGTAGATATTCAACACATTCTCGACTTCCTGCACTGCGCCACGCCCGAGGCTTGGGTGGATGAGGCTGCCAAGCCGGAGAATCTTTCAATACTCCTTGCCGATCATGCGAATCTAGAACATAAAGCGGCCCAGTCGGCTATTACCACAATGAAACGCTATTCTCATGGCCTCCCGGGAACGCCACCGAACAAGCAACTCAATAGTCGTGAATGCAATGTAGTCACCACACAGAAGAAGACCACAGCCAAAGAGTTAAACCAGATGTATCGCTACACAGGCAACCACACCTTGCTCAATAAAATGTCTCGTTTGGCCAGGGAGGAGTTGAGGCACTTTGAGCAAGTGATTGCGATTATGAAAGATCGGGGGTTGGATTACCTACAGATTTCGGCATCTCGCTATGCTCCGGGCCTGCGCAAGGATATGCGAAATGAGGAGCCGGGTCGCCTTATTGATACCCTGCTTGTAAGCGCAATTATCGAAGCGCGTTCGTGTGAGCGTTTTGCGGCTTTAGTGCCGGTTCTAGATGAAGAGCTCGCCGAGTTTTACGCGTCCTTACTGAAATCAGAATCCCGTCATTACCTAGATTACCTGCAGCTTGCCCGAGAAGCTGGCTCAGCGGAGGAAGTGGAGGAGCGGTTGCCGGTGTTACTGGCTGCAGAGCGAAAGTTGATTACAGCAGGGGATGCAGAGTTTCGGTTTCACAGCGGGCCTCCCGAATAAAACCAGTAAATTACTTAAGAAAGTGTCTTTATCCTACTGTTTTATATCAAATTTATTAAGCTCGAATTTACTTGAAGAGACCTGAATAGCCCATCCCTGTTGCTCCCAATCGCCGAGCACCCAACGCAACCCCGATGGGATTTCATGACGTGCCGGCCTATGGGTGTGCCCGTGTATGAGTTGCTGAACCCCGTGTTCGGACATCACCTTACCCACAGTCGCTGGGGAGACATCCATGATGTCTTGAGCTTTATTGCTATTGGACTCCTTGCTGACCGAGCGAAGGTGAGCGGCAAAGGCCTTACGCTCTTCCAGAGTGTGGCATAGCATCTGGGCTTGCCACTTGGGGTCTCTGGTGGTTTTTCGAAAGGCCTGGTACTCGACATCATCGGTGCACAAGCTATCCCCGTGCATCAATAGAGTGGGTGTGCCGTAGAGATCAATGACCGTGGGGTCATTCAGTAACTGGCCGCCGACTGTATCGCAAAATGCCGGTCCCATGAGGAAGTCACGATTGCCCTGCATCAAATAGAGCGATGGGCCGCTATCGCTGAATTTTTTCAATAGTGCGGTGACTTGAAGGGCAATAGGAGAATCGTCATCATCACCTAGCCAGGCTTCGAAGAGATCTCCCAGGATGTAAAGGCTGTCGCAGTGAGTGTTTTGTCCGAGGAATTCAGCCAAGGCCTGTGTGACAGCTGGCCTTGACGAATCAAGATGTAAATCGGAGATAAAGACAGTGAAGGTCACGGTCTGTGATCCCCGGAGGTTCTAGTCTTCGACGACAGTAACGGATTCGATAATCACGTCTTCTGTTGGCACGTCTTGATGTCCATCGCGGCTGCCGGTGGCCACTGCACGGATTTTGTCCAATACTTCGCTGCCTTCAGTCATCTTAGCGAACACGGTGTATCCCCAACCTTGCATGTTTTTGCCGCTGTGGTTCAGGAAGTCGTTGTCTTTGACGTTGATGAAGAACTGGGCAGTCGCAGAGTGTGGGTCCATGGTTCGAGCCATAGCCACAGTACCGAAATCGTTCTTGAGTCCGTTGTCAGCTTCATTTTCAACAGGCTCGCCCGTGGGCTTTTGCGCCATAGTGGAATCGAAACCGCCTCCTTGAATCATGAAGTTGTCGATAACACGGTGAAAGATAGTGCCGTCGTAGTAGCCTTCCTGGGCATAGGCCAGAAAATTGGCGACGGTTTTGGGCGCTTTTTCAGCATCCAACTCCAGTTTGATTTCGCCGAAAGTCGTGCGAATGATGACCATGTGTGATTCCTTTAGAGTGTGGTAGAAAAGCCGTGTAATGATACGGACTTTTTGCGGGTAGGCAAATAACCAGGGTGAAAGATTCATCTGTTTATGTGAATACCCACAGTTCGCGGTTTAATTGCCTATGTAAGGTGCTGCTGTGCGGCTATAATACGCGCCAAATTTTTATCCACTATGAAGGGTATATGGAATCAACGCCGGTCAGTAATTTTCTACAGACAATTGTTGCTCAAGATCTCAAATCTGGGCGGGTTGCAAAGCTGGTGACTCGCTTTCCTCCTGAGCCAAACGGCTTTTTACATGTAGGCCATGCGAAATCCATCTGTCTGAACTTTGGCCTTGCCGAGGATTTTGGTGGGATTTGTCATCTGAGATTCGACGACACCAACCCCGAGAAAGAAAGCCAGACCTACATTGATTCCATTCAGGAAGATGTCAGGTGGCTGGGTTACTCCTGGGGCGGGGAGGTGCGCTATGCCTCTTCCTACTTCGATCAGTTCTATACCTGGGCACAGGAGCTGATTAGAGCGGGCAACGCTTATGTGTGCGACCTGAATGCCGATCAGGCAAGGGAGTACAGGGGTACGCTAAAGGAAGGTGGGAGAAATAGCCCTTACCGGGATAGAAGTGTCGATGAAAACCTGGCGCTTTTAGCGTCAATGAAAGCGGGTGAATTTGCGGAGGGCGAAAAAGTACTGCGCGCCAAAATCGATATGAACGCTCCCAATATCAATTTGCGAGATCCCATTCTTTACCGTATTCGCAAAGTACCCCATCACCAAACCGGAGAAGATTGGGTCATTTATCCGACCTATGATTTTGCCCACGGTCAGGAAGATGCAATTGAAGGAGTGACCCACTCGATATGCACACTGGAATTCGCAGACCACAAGCCGCTCTATGACTGGTTTATAGCACACTTGTCAGTTCCCAGTGAGCCGACTCAGTATGAGTTTGGCCGCCTGAGCCTCAGCTACACCGTTACCAGTAAGCGAAAGCTCAAAGCCCTGGTGGATGAGGGTATAGTGGAGGGCTGGGAAGATCCCCGGATGCCCACCATCGCCGGTATGCGCCGCCGTGGCTATACGGCCGAATCGATCCGAAAATTTTGCGAGATGATTGGTGTCACACGAAATGATGGTGTTGTGGATGTTGCTATGCTCGAACATGCCATTCGAGATGACCTAAATACCAATGCGCCGCGGGCCATGTGTGTCTTGAACCCATTGAAAGTGGTACTGACTAATTACCCCGATGGTGAGTCCGAGGAAATTGTTGCCTCGGCGCACCCCAATCGGGATGATCTCGGTGAGCGGATGCTGCCCTTTAGCAAGCATATCTATATTGATGCTGACGATTTTCGCGAAGAGGCCAACAAAAAATTCAAGCGCCTGGTGATAGGCAAGCGCGTCAGATTGCGCAATGCCTATGTGATTGAAGCGGACCAAGCCATTCGCAATGAAGCTGGGGAGATTGTAGAAGTGCATGCGCGGATGATCACCACCGTGCTGGGCGCTGACCCAGAAGACGGTGTTAAGGCAAAGGGCGTTGTTCACTGGGTGTGTGCCGCTGGTGGTAAACCCGCAACCGTGCGTATTTATGATCGCTTGTTTAACGACGAAGCGCCCGATAAAGGCGATAAGGAAATGTTGGAATCCATCAATCCGGATTCTCTAAAAGTGATGGAGGGCGCCTGGATAGAACCTTCTTTACTTGCGGCAAAACCCGAACAAAACTTTCAGTTCGAGAGAGAGGGTTACTTTGTCGCAGATCGTTATGAACACACTGCGGCAACCCCGATATTCAATATGACTATCGGATTGCGCGACACTTGGAACAATTGATCCGGCCCCAATGAAACCGTTACAAGGCACATCATGACACTGAAGCTTTACAATACACTGACTTCAAAGAAAGAGGTTTTCGAGCCGCTGGTTCCCGATACAGTCACGCTCTATGTTTGTGGCCCGACCGTTTACAACTTTGCGCACATCGGTAATGCCAGGCCAGTGGTGGTGTTTGATACTTTGTTTCGCGTGTTGCAAACCCATTATTCGAGTGTCACTTACGCCCGCAATATTACCGATATAGACGATAAGATTATTACTGCAGCAAAGGAAGGTGATCGGGATATTGAGTCTGTCACTGACGAATACACTGCTATCTATCGCGAGGACATGGCTCGGCTCAACGCGCTGGATCCGACACTGGAACCCCGAGCGACACACAATATTGACGCAATGATCGCAATGACCGAAATACTGATTGAAAAAGAACACGCCTACGAATCCGACGGGCATGTTTTGTTTGCGGTGGAGTCCATGCCCGATTACGGAAAGCTGTCTGGGCGTTCTCTTGACGATATGCTCGCGGGTGCCAGGGTAGAAGTCGCAGATTATAAACGTCACCCGGGCGACTTTATTTTGTGGAAGCCCGCGGCTGATGAAGACCCGGGTTGGGCAAGCCCCTGGGGCCGTGGCCGTCCCGGATGGCACCTTGAGTGTTCAGCAATGATTCGCGCGCACCTGGGCGAGACCATTGATATTCACGGCGGCGGGCGAGATCTTATATTTCCGCATCACGAGAACGAGATTGCGCAAAGTCGCTGTGCCCATGGTGGCGACTATGTACGTTACTGGATGCACAATGCCTATCTCGATATAGATGGCGAGAAGATGTCGAAGTCTCTCGGCAATTTCCGAACCGTCAGAGAGTTGTTGCAAAGCTATCGCGGTGAAGTGCTGCGTTTTGCTCTATTGTCAGCGCAGTATCGCTCGCCATTGAATTTCACTGTGGAACTGCTCGATCAGGCCGAAACCACGCTGTCTAGCCTCTACAGTGGCCTACGCGAAGTCCTCGATGTTGAAGCTGATATGAATGTCGAGCTGGCATCTGAAGCCTTTTATGCTGCGCTAAACGATGATTTGAATACGCCCGTCGCGATTGCCGAGTTGCACGCCTTGGCGAAAGAGCTGAACAAAGCTGAGCCTGATCAGAAGCCCCGGCTTAAGGGTCGCCTGCTCACTGCAGGTGGGCTACTGGGTATTCTCCAGCAGAACCCCGAACAGTGGTTGCACGGGGCCGCTTCGGAAGATTTTATTTCCGCTGAAGAGGTCCAGACCTTGATCGCACAGCGCCAGCAGGCCAAGTTAGATAAAGAATATGGTCTTGCGGATGAAATCCGTCAGTCACTTGTGAAGCAGGGCGTGGTGTTGGAAGACGGCCGCGACGGGACTAAATGGCGGCGTGCGAGTGAGTAGAGCTTAGAGTGAACGTCATAGCCCCAGCCGCAGTTTGACTGCGCCTGGGATTGTTTTATTTAAAGAATACTTTTTTCGCCCGATTCGACACTTTGCTGTATCAGCGTATTGATCGTCATCGGTCCCACACCTCCGGGTACAGGCGTCATCGCGCTGGCCTTTTCCCCAAGAGCAGATAGCTCCACATCGCCCACTCCACCGGGATGGTAACCGGCATCCACAACGACAGCGCCTTCCTTAATCCAGGCCGCCTTAATAAACTCTGGTTTGCCCACAGCACCCACTAAAATATCCGCTTGGGCGACTAACTCTGGGAGATTTTTAGTGCGCGAATGACAAATAGTCACCGTGGCGTTCTTCTCAAGCAGCATCATCGCCATAGGCTTGCCCAGAATCGGGCTCCGGCCTACAACGACGGCATGCTGGCCTTCTATTTCAATATCGTAATGTGCCAGCAGGCGCATAATGCCCTGGGGTGTTGCGCATCCGTAGGCTGGTTCGCCCATGGCCATGCGACCAAAGCCCAGGCAGGTGACACCATCGACATCCTTTTCAAGAGCAATAGCATCAAAGCAGGCGCGTTCATCAACTTGAGGCGGTACGGGGTGTTGAAGCAAAATTCCGTGAACCTCTGGGTTGGCATTAAGCTCTTCAATCTTGGCCAGCAATTGTTCAGTGGTGGTTGTGGAGGGCATTTCCACTTTCAGTGAATCCATCCCCACTCGACGGCAGGCATTGCCCTTCATCTTTACGTAGGTGGCGGAAGCAGGGTCATCCCCGACCAACAAAGTGGCCAAAATCGGAGTTTTACCACCAGATTTTTCTTTCAGAATTTCCACCCGTGCCAGTAGCTCGGCCTCGGTGAGCGCAGCTACGGCTTTGCCGTCCAGTATTTTTGCCGTCATCTTGAAATTAACTCCCAGTTTCATGAGGTTGCTCGCCTTATTGCGCGCGGAGTATTGTCCCATGTCAGCCCGAGGTTGTGGAAGAGCCGGTACGCAAAAACCGTTGTAAAATCACTAGATTACCGTTGACGCCCACAGTGGGTATGAGTATCATGCGCGCTCCTGAAATGGGGCTGGTGAAGGACGTTAGGTGCTTCACAAAACGACAATCGGGGTATAGCGCAGTCTGGTAGCGCGCCTGCTTTGGGAGCAGGATGTCGGGAGTTCGAATCTCTCTACCCCGACCAACTTTCCAGTCGCATTCCGTTCATCGGGATCACAGGATCGTAGGTTGGCCTCCACTTTCAGCACCTTTCAATGGTGGCCGTAGCTCATCTGGTAGAGCACAGGATTGTGACTCCTGAGGTGGCGGGTTCAAGACCCGTCGGCCACCCCAATTTTTTTGTTATATCTTTTAAAACCCGTTGTGCAGGCCTGCGCTCATTTTAATCGTCTGGTTTTTCACGGCGTCACAATATTAAAAGTTCCAGTAGCGAATTCAATCAGTGAGAAAAATTTGAGCAAGTCCAGTCGGCTGCCTGCTATTTCTAGGTCGTCTCCCATAATCGTATCTTTCAAGCCCGCTTGCCCCGTCAGCATTTTTAAAAACAGTTCGTGGGTCAGTGTGATTGTCGCACTGACATCACCCTGGGCGAGCCCTGAACGATGGTGAAGCACCGCGTTCTCAATATACAGTGAGTAGTTCTCGTTTATATCTGAAAACACCAGGTTAATGGTCATTTCTGTGCCATCGGCATCTGGGCCGTTCAGCATTACCGCCATGGCATCGAAGAACTGCGGCAGAGGAGTTTTCTTGAGTAAACCCAGAGCATCGGCAGCATTGACGACGGAGTCGCTCCCAACGCCGTGCCTCAGCTCGTAGGCGCCGGTTAAATACACATCTCGCCAGGGTCCGGACTCTGCCTGGTAGCCCAGTTGATCATAGTTGCGCGCCAGCAATGCTTTGGCCTCTTTGTTTTCAGGTTCAGCAAAAACCAATTTATTCAGTAGCTCGGCCACCCAGCGGTACTCTCCGGCATCAAAAGATAGTTGGGCTTGCGCCAAAACTTGCTCACGTCCTCCCATTAGTTTGACGTAACGCTTGGCTGATTGTACCTGCGGTAGGGGGTTCAAATTAGCCGGGTTCCCGTCGTACCAACCAAAGTAACCTTGATAAACGGCGCGGGCATTGTGTCTGAGTGTTCCGTAGTAGCCGCGGTTGGAAAAGTTGCTGCGCAATGATTCAGGCATCTCGATCTCCTCGGCGATTTCGCCGGGAGTATGACCTTGAGCCGCGAGGCGCATGGTCTGATCATGAATATACTTGTAGGTATCTCGCTGCTGTTTCAAGAAAGTATTGATCCGTTCTTTGTCCCACATGGGCCAATGGTGACTTCCGAAATAGACTTCCGCTTCTCCAAATAGAGTGAGTGCCTCGTCAATGTAGTTGCTCCACTTTAATGCGTCGCGAACCTTTGCGCCTCGTAGGGTGTAGATGTTGTGCATATTGCGAGAGACGACTTCCGCACCGCACAAAGCTTTGTGTTCAGGCAGATAGAACATGAGTTCGGCCGGGGCTTCCGATTCAGGCGTGTATTGAAAGGTAAAGCGCACCCCGTCGATGGTTTTCTCTTGCGGTGTGTGGTCGATGAGTTCAGTGGGTTGGGCAATGGAGACCGATCCATAAGCGGGAGATTTCCCCAGTCCTGACCCGACGTGTCCGCGCTCGGACCTGGCCAGCTGTTTGCCGTACATATAGACCGAGCGCCGCCCCATGGTTGCGCTGGCCAACACATTTTCGCTAGTGGCTTCTTCCATAAAGCCTTTCGGTGCAATAATTCTCACATCGGCTGGATCGGTACCTGAGGCGCGCAGTAATCCCAGTACACCGCCAAAGTGATCAATGTGGCTGTGGGTAAAGATTATGCTGACGATAGGTTTGTTATCCAAGTGCTTGCTCGCGAACTCCCAGGCGGCGGCGGCCGTTTCTGTCGCTGTACCCGGGTCGACCACGATCCAGCCGGATTTACCTTCGATAATCGAGATATTCGCCAGATCAAAACCGCGCAATTGATAGAGTCCATCGGCAACCTTAAACAAACCGTGGATATTGTTCAGACTCGCTTGGCGCCACAGGCTAGGATTGACACTGGGCGGTGCCTCGCCTTGGATAAAATCATAGTCGGACATATTCCAGATGGGTTCACCGCGCGCATTTTCCACCTTGAGTATAGGCATTCTTGCAACGAGCCCTCGCTCGGCATCTTCGAAGTCTTGCTTGTTCTCGAATGGGAGTTGATCGAGCACTGCTCGGTTTGCCTCTATGGTCGCCTGTGTCGGGGCGCTGTGGCCTTGCTCATCGGCAGCTGAATCGTAGCTGCTGCGCTCGCACCCGGTGAGGGCTAGCAGAAGGCAGAAAAACAGTATTGGAGTGATCTTCATCGAGCGCCCTTGTGAGATTATTACAGGGTTTTTAGCCCCCGCAGCTACCAAAAGCCGTAGTGAGTGCCCCCCAGTATTATCGTTGTGCTGGGGGCGCTCAGGAAGAGGCTGTGCTGAATGTATTTAGCATAGTGTATGTCATCAGCTAGCAAAAATCAGGAGATGATCTCTTCGGGCTAGCGTGCAGCCATGAGAGGCGCATGACTGTCGTCCCTCTCGATAAGGCGCGAAATACGGGGTACTGGCGGTTGACTGTCAGATATTTGAACAGATTGAACCTGGTTGCGGCCCGCCTTTTTAGCGCTGAGCAATCTCTGCTGCGCCAATTCGATTAGCTCCACTGGGTCCATGTCTCTGTCAGTTCGGATACTTGCCACTCCAAACGTCAATGTGACTTTTTGCAGGCTTGAGTCCTCTAGTACAATATCGGCCTCCGCCACGGCTGTCCGTAACTTCTCCGCTGATAGCACCGCTTGTCTTGGATTAGCATAAGGCAGGATGATGGCAAATTTCTCACCGCCGTAACGTCCAAGATAGTGATCCTGCTGGCCAATATGCTCACCTAGAATGGAGGCTACTTGTACCAGGCACCGATCGCCTGAATTATTCCCAAACTGCTTGTTGAACTGTCTAAATAGGTCCATGTCGGCAAGAACGATACTCAGCCATTCATTATTTTTACAGGCCTTTGCCGTTGTGACTGCAAGCATCTTATCGACCGCTTTGCGATTGCCCAAGCCGGTCAGAAAATCATGAGTGACGTTCTGGTCTATGAGATCAGGCATGACCGTTGGAATTGCAGCGTAGCGCCCTATGGCCCAACCTACCAAAACGGTGTTTAGCCCCAAATCTACCGATCTCAATAGCATCAGGTTTTCAGGTGTAGCCGGACCCAGTGTAAGTTCGAAGGCCACAATAATGTCCCCCATCAAAACAGGCAGACTGAGCAAAATTAGCGCGAGGGCAATTAGACCGGCGCTGCGATTGATCATCATGGTTGCCAGAAGGGGGATCACTGTGAATAGCATCACGGTGGGCGAGATCGAGCTCGCTGAGGAGTCGCCCGACAAAAGTAGGATAACGGACCAAAACCCCAGCAAAATCGAAGCCGACCATGCGGTGGAGTTACACATTCTTACTGAGACAAAGCTCCAGCTGCAGACCCCCGCGCTCAAGACCAGTAACACGGCCACGTTAGATTGATACATTCCAGTCACCAATCTGAGGATCAGCCCAAGAAGAGAGAACACCCCCAATACTGCTGAAACGCACATTACCAGGTCTCTTTTGCGTGTATCGGTTTGTGTAATTGGTTCGAGCATAGATAAATCTCTCTATGGTGACTCAGCTGTAGCCTTTTCGTTTATCGACCGATCTTGGCGATACTTGAGTGATGGCTTCACTTTTCCTGCTTTTATTTTCTAATAACCACCTTCGCCAGCTGCTACAAAACCTGGTTGAACCCAAATTGGCCATTTTTATGCTGGTTTACGCTCTCAAAGGGATTCAACTGAAAAATATACTCAAAGGAGCAGTATTATACGTTTGTTCATCTTAATACCTTGTCTGTTGATGCTCGGTGCCTGCCAGTCCGCCCTGGAACAGCTATAGCGCCGACGAGTTCATTGCCAGTATGAAATAATGGATTTCACTCACAGCTGAGTCAGAGCAGGAATAACGAGGAGATTGGAACCAGTTTGCAGTTTTTTTTTGATGACATGCCTTTTTGTGTGGAACATCACAGATCCGACAGTACGTAGATGTAAATAGCCCCCGGGCTTGCTATTACCATGGTGCACCGCAAGTTTTTGGGGGTCACCGTGGCAAGCACAACACTGCAGGGAATCGAAAATACATCAGCGCAGGGTGCGTTCCGGGCTAGAATGCAGGCACAATGCTTTCAGGTGGAGCGCTATCGGATGGCTCTGCTAATTAACGAAGGCAGGCGATTGACGCCCGATGAGGCCGCCCTGGAATGGATTACTCGGTTTGCCAAAGCATTCGCCGATTTTCACGACGCTGCCTAGGCACGCGAGCTTGTAATAAGGCTATTGGTAGGACGCTATCGCACTCTGACCGTTTTCTGAAGAATTCAAAGCGCCGTATTTGCGTTGATACATCAGTATCGCCCTCCACCAACAAGTCGTCGATATTTTCATGTCGTCCGTGTTCGAATTCAACAATACCGTGAGAAAACTCCAGCTCATAGCCCCAATGTTTTTTTTGAGAGCGCTTTTTCAAGGCCTTTTTTATCCGGTATATCACAGCTTTGCTCTGCTCCATCTTGCGAGTATATCCGAGGCGCGTGATATGGGGCTCCCCGGTTACCAATGGATTATCGACAAATCTTTTGTCTTTTTTGGTATCGGGGACGCAAAAAATGTCCTCCCCGAGGATCGCATGACCGCAAAAAGAGATGTCTCGAGGTGTTTCTAAGACGTCTAGCCCAGTGCAGGACTTAAACCACTGACGGTTGCCGTCTACTAGGCTCACCAGAGAAATAGGGACATTAAACATGCGTTTTGCCATGCGCGTTAGCCGATCAAACGCTCTTCAGCCGTTGTGTCGAGAACGCCTGGCGAGCGCAGCGCACAAAGGCGAGCTTCACCCTCTAGAGCTGGTTTATTGCAATGCTATTTCAAAAACGACTTGGCAGCATCCATCAAGCCGCCAACTCCGCCCAGGGAATCCAGGAGATTGCCGCCACTGCTGGCTTTGTCCATCAACTGGGGGAGTGCATCTGCCAATCCGGACGCAGCGGTCGCGTTATTCAGGCCTAGTTTGGAGGCAAAATCGGAGATATTGCTGTCGCCAAGCAGATCCATAATTTTGCCTGCTGATATCGGAGCGTTTTCACCATCACCCAGCCAGGAACCCAATACACCACTTAGATCTGAATGGGCAGACATCTTATCTGCAAGTCCCGCAACATCGATATTGCCATCACCGCCTCCCATCAGAACAGATAGGGCAGAGGTGAGACTGTCACCATCGACCCCTGAGCCCAATTTTTCAGACAGTAGTTCAGTGCCGAGTTTCATTAATTCCATGTTAAATCTCCAACTTTACGGTGGATTGCGCCGAATATTATTATAGTCGTAAATCAGTTTATTGCCGTCGGTGGAGTGTAAAAACGTCGAACAATGTCCGCCTGAGCTTTGATGGCAAGGCTTTGACCCGATGCGCAGGATTTCGGCGTCTACTGTCTACACCCTGTCCAAAGATTAATGTATGATGCGCGCGCAATTCAGGTTCTATGCGCCTATAGCTCAGCTGGATAGAGCATCGCCCTTCTAAGGCGAATGTCCGAGGTTCGAATCCTCGTGGGCGCGCCATTAATCGATTGCACCGATACCGGGTTTCGTAGACAATACCGGCCCTCTGCGACTACCGCAGACGCTATGGTGACTTAGGCGGTCCCCTCGCAACGATAGGTAGTGAATTCCGCCAGGCCTGGAAGGGAGCAACGGTAGTTACTGACTCGTGTGCCGGGGTGTGGCTGTCTGGGTCGCCTCCATTTTTCGTCTTTGACAGTTTTATGTCGCCCTTTGGCTGGTGTATGCTAGCCCATCGATTTTACCCAGCAAGGCAATACACGCATGTCCTATCAGGTCCTAGCCCGTAAATGGCGGCCAAAGAGCTTTCGCGAAATGGTGGGCCAGGAACATGTCTTACAAGCCCTGATTAACGCGCTGGATCACGACCGACTCCACCACGCCTATCTGTTCACCGGAACAAGAGGCGTGGGCAAGACAACAATTGCTCGAATTTTAGCCAAATGTCTGAACTGCGAAAAGGGCGTGAGTTCTCAGCCGTGTGATGAGTGCAGTTCCTGTGTGGAGATTAGCGAGGGTCGAAGCGTTGATTTGTGGGAAATAGATGCCGCTTCACGTACCAAAGTGGAAGACACACGAGAGTTGCTCGACAACGTGCAATACCTGCCGACGCGTTCCCGCTATAAGGTGTACCTGATTGACGAGGTACATATGTTGTCCAACCACAGTTTTAACGCGCTGTTGAAAACACTCGAAGAGCCACCGCCACACGTTAAGTTTCTGTTGGCCACAACCGATCCTCAGAAATTGCCAGCCACTATTTTGTCTCGATGCCTGCAGTTCAATCTTAAGAATATGGTGCCTGAACAAATAGTCTCCCATCTGAACCATGTGTTGAGCGAGGAGATGATCGCCTTCGAAGACCCTGCGCTGTGGCTTCTTGGCAGAGCTGCCGAGGGGAGCATGCGAGACGCGTTGAGCCTTACCGATCAAGCTATCGCTTTCGGCTCGGGTAAGCTTAATGAAGATGATGTGCGGACCATGCTGGGTAGTGTAGATCTAAGTTTTATTTATCAATTACTCGATGCCGTTATGGCCAACGATGCCACAGCGGCTCTGTCCGTAGTCGGTAAAATGTCGGAACACGCTCCGGATTTTGAAGCTAGCGTGGATGAACTTATATCCCTGATTCACCGGGTAGCTATCGCTCAGGCAGTTCCCAAGGCTGTTGACAATAACTGGGGCGATGCGGAACGTATCGTGTCGTTGGCTAGCGGAATTACCCAGGAAGACGCTCAGTTGTTTTACCAAGTGGCGATCAATGGCAAACGGGATATCGGCATGGCTGCCGACCCACGCGCCGGCTTCGAGATGTTGGTGCTGCGAATGATCGCTTTCCGCCCGGCAGCGGTACTCGATGACACCTTGGGCCCAGATGATCTTGTTTCGGTGGCCTATATTGCTCCACCGCCAGTTTCCGAGACCGTCTCCGAGTCCGTCGCCGTGGAGGTCGACACCTCTGTAAAAAAGCCCCATGAGGCGCCTGTTGTCCAGGCGTCTGAGTTCTCTGCGCCAGCGAGTATGGCTGAAACTCCTATTGTTGATATCCCGGCAGTTGCAAACGCCGTTGTGCAGGGAGAGTTGCACTCACTGACACCAGCGACGTGGAGCGATACGCTGGCAGAGCTGGGTCTGGTCGGCATTGTTTACAATATTGCGTCCAACTGCGAATTGCGGTCACGCGAGGGCAGCGCACTGGAATTTGTACTCGATGAAAGCAGCTCGGGCTTGTTCAACGAGGGGCATGCGGGGAAAATTCGCATGGCCCTGGAGAACTATTTCGCTGTGGAGCTAAAGGTTGTCATGCAGCCTGGGGCGGTGTCGGGAGAAACACCGGCTATGACGCGAACCCGCTTAACAGCGGAGCGTCAAAGTGAAGCCGTCGCAGAGATAGAAGGTGACCCTGTGTTACAACAATTAATTGAACGTTTCGATGGTGAGCTGGATCATGCATCCATTGTTCCTGTAGAGCCACGAGGAGAGATACGATGAGTAATCAATTGGGCGACCTGATGAAACAGGCCCAGCAAATGCAAGCCGATATGCAAAAAGCGCAGGCAGATCTCGCCAATGTGGAGATTATGGGTGAGTCTGGCGCCGGCCTGGTCAGCGTCACTATGACGGGGCGACATGATGTAAAACGGGTAGCCATTCATGATTCGGTTTTATCTGAGGACAAGGAAGTATTGGAAGACCTGCTAGCGGCCGCGGTGAATGACGCCGTGCGCAAAGTAGAAGCGCACAACGAAAAGGCTATGTCAGGCCTCGCATCCGGGCTCAATCTGCCCCCCGGTTTCAAGATGCCATTTTGACCGCCGTTTGCGTAAGTTGAATAGAGAGTAATAATGAATTTTAGCCCCTCCATAGAAAATTTGATTGATGCGTTTCGCTGTTTGCCTGGCGTGGGCCCGAAGTCCGCTCAGCGTATGACCTTGCACCTGCTAGAACGCGATAGAGAGGGGGCCGCGAAGCTGGCCGAAGCCATTGGCGAGGCTATCGACAAGGTAGGTCATTGTAAGCGCTGTAGAAACTTTACCGAGCTTGAGGTCTGTGAAATTTGCAGCGACTCAAAACGAGATGCCACCACCATTTGCGTTGTCGAAACACCTGCGGATGTTCTGGCGGTTGAGTCCAGCAGTAGCTTCCGAGGCATTTACTTCATTCTTATGGGCCATTTGTCTCCTATCGACGGTATAGGACCTGAAGATATCGGTCTGGATTTACTGCAACAGCGCGTGCTCGACGAAAATATTCAGGAGATCATTCTTGCGACAAATCCGACGGTGGAGGGAGAGGCCACGGCCTATTACCTTACAGATTTGCTAAATGATGCTCCGGTAAAAGTCTCGCGCATTGCGCACGGTGTCCCTCTGGGCGGGGAGCTTGAATATGTCGACGGCTCTACGCTCGCACACGCCTTTAGTGGCCGACGGTTGGTAGAATAAATGTTGCACTGGGAATTACTGGAATGTGATGAAGACCTGGCGGATATGTTGGCAGATGCCAAGGGTCGCAAGGCGGTGGCGGTCGATACTGAGTTCATGCGTCGCAATACTTTTTTCCCTCAGCCGGCGTTGCTGCAGCTGTGTTTTGAAGAGACAGCCTGGTTAATTGACCCTCTTGGGATAGAAGATCTAGACCCATTGATTAAGTTGATGGAAGACCCCGGAATCGTCAAGGTCCTGCACTCTGCCAGCGAAGATCTCGAGGTTTTTCAACAGTGGTTGGGAGTGTTACCTCAACCATTGTTCGACACCCAACGCGCGGCCGCTATAGTGGGCCGAGGATTTGGTCTGGGGTATCGCGCGTTGGTAGCAGAAATTGAAGGTGTCGATCTGCCCAAGGGCGAAACTCGATCGGACTGGCTGCAGCGACCCTTAACTGATTCCCAGTGTGATTACGCCGCGCTGGATGTTACCCATTTACTCAATGCCTGGCGGGTATTGGATGCCGAGTGTGAATCACAGGGAAAGCGGGAGTGGGTATTGGGAGATGGCAGTGATGCCTCGGCCTCGCTCGCCTCCAATACCAGCGGTTATTACAAACGAATAAAGTCGGCGTGGAAATTGAACCCCAGGGCACTTGGGGTGTTGTCCGCCGTAGGAGATTGGCGAGAGCGCACCGCCCGGCGCAAGAACAAACCTAGAGGTTGGATTATCGACGATCAGGCCTGTATGCAATTGGCGCATCATAATCCCGGTAACCTTTCCGAGTTACAGCGGTCTATTGATCTGCCGCCGCCGGCGATTCGCCAATACGGTGAAGATTTACTGGATTTGCTGGCTCAGCAGCGAGACCTCCCCGACGAAGAAATGCCAGAGCCACTGGGCAAACCGTTGGACGCGAGGCAGCGAGGTCAGGTAAAGCAGCTTAAAAGCGCCGTAAAACTCATTGCGGGTGAGCAAGCCGTTACACCGGAAATTTTACTGACGGGTAAGGATTACGAAATGTTGGTGCGCGAAGCGCACGGGGAATCGATCGATCCACCGCTGGCCTGGAAAGGGTGGAGGGATCAGTTGGTGATTGCGCCATTGCGAGCTCTGCTGGCAGGGGAAAAGCTGTGAAACTTATCTGCCAGCTATTCCGCAGTCCTCGCAAGCCCGAGATGTACCTTTACGTGGAGAAGTCCGTTGGCTTGAAGGAAGTGCCGGAGTTTTTACTAGGCCAGTTTGGTGAGCCCGAAGCATTTATGGTGATGGTCCTTACCCCCCAAAAGTTTCTGGCCAGGGCAAACGCTACTGAAGTTATAGATGAGATACGGGACAAGGGTTTTTATTTGCAGATGCCGCCTACTTCAGCACAGTTGCTGCAGCGAGATGGCAGTGGAAGCTGAACCCTGGTGGAACAGCAAATCTCTCGATCAGCTATCTTCCGTCGAATGGGAGTCTCTTTGCGACGGCTGTGCAAAGTGCTGCTTGCACAAATTAGAAGATGAAGACACGGGCGAAATATTCTACACCAAAGTAAGATGTCAATATCTTGATGAGGACCAGTGCCAGTGCACAGACTATTCGCGGCGTTCCATACTAGTGCCCAATTGCATTGCGTTGTCGGCCGAGAAAGTGCCGTCCTACGACTGGCTGCCTTCGACGTGTGCCTATCGGCTCAGGGCCAACGATCAACCGCTCCCGGATTGGCATCCGTTGGTCAGCGGAGACCGCGGGTCGGTTCACCAGGCGGGCATCTCTATTCGTGGCCGTTCGGTATCCGATGAGTTTGTGCATCCGCAAGGCTATGAAGAACACATTATTAACTGGGTCGAGTAGGGGGATAAATGCTTAACGAGGGATCCTATTTATCAGGTATCTATGCTTATACCGGCGCCTCTTGTGTTGTTCTTATCTACATGACCTGGTGGTTAAACCGGCACTGGCGCGCTTCCTGGGCGGCCCTGACAGTGTTGCTCATCGCCGCACTCATGTTGACCCCGACCAATGCGGGCGAAAACATAAGCACTTTGGCTCCGGCACTGATTGTTGCTGTGTTTGAAGGCCTTATTCATGGGCCGGATGCCGCTATGCCAGCCCTCAAGCCACTGTTGGCGATGATGGGTCTTGCCGTCGTGCTTGCCCTTATTTTACGCCTCAGTGTGTTTCGCACTCGGGGAGAAAAAACACCTGCTACCTCTGAAACTGAGGAAGCCGCCTAGGATCTTATGAAGTTGGTGTACCAAAACTTGCACGCGAGCGCGCGCGCTTTGATCGTTTTATTGTGGTTGGCGGTACCGAATCAGGTATTTGCGGATGCTGCTTTGGGCGATGGATTGAAGCCGGACGTGCGCCTGTTGATCGATATTTCAGGCAGTATGAAAGACTCTGACCCAGAAAATTTGAGAGCTCCGGCGCTGGATCTCATTGTCAGATTGTTACCCGAAGGGTCCAAGGCAGGGGTGTGGAGCTTCGGCCACGATGTGAAAGAGCTGGTGGAACATCGAGTGATCGACGCTGCCTGGCGTGACGCTGCAGTAGACGCGGTCTCCGATATAGACAATTCCGGGCAGTTGACGAATATTCCCGCTGCTATTGAGGCGGCGACTTACGATTTCGATCGCCTGGATCCGTCCTATCGTACCAGCATCATTCTGTTGACCGATGGCAAGGTGGATGTCTCTCAATCACCGATGACCAACGCCAGAGCCGCAGGAACATTGTTATCTGAAAGCGCACCAAACCTGGGTGCCTCCGGGATTCCGATCCATACGATCGCTTTGTCTAGCGAGGCGGACTGGGCTTTTCTGCGGTCTCTGGCAAAAGCCACTGGCGGAATTGCCGAACAGGCGCAAAGCGCAGAGAAGCTGACGGAAATTTTTTATCAATCTTTGGAAATGGTCGCACCCACAGCCAGAGTTCCCATTGCAGGCACGCATTTTCAGATCGATGACAGCGTTCGGGAGTTTACTGCTCTGATCTTTTTCGATGATGACAAGGCCGCCCTGGAGTTAATTGGACCAGACGGCACCCGCTATGGCCCAGATCAGGTACGACCCGGTTGGGAGTGGTTTAGAAATCGAAAGTTTGCGCTGGTGACGGTGGCGCAGCCGCAGCCGGGTAAATGGGGTTTGGTGGCGCCGGGCGCGGGAAAAACACGGGTTACGGTCATTTCCGATTTACGCCTGGATATCGATCCTCTGCCCAACAGTCTTCCGGTTGGGAAAAGAGCGGAGCTGGGCCTTCGACTGCGTGAGCGCGGTGAAATATTGCTCGATGCAGAAGTGCTCAGTCTATTCGACCTTTTAGTCGAGATTGAAGGGCCGAAGGGTGATGTTCGGGTAGTTGATGTTATGGCTGAATACCCCGTTCCGGCCGACGGTGAATACCGTGTGGAGATTCCCGGTATGGAGATCCCCGGGCGGTATAAGATAACAGCCCGATTGCTCGGTGAAACACTTGAGCGAGAACTCCCCACGTATGTAGAGATTACTGGCTCTGCCAATACCAGCAGCATTAGTACGCTGGGGAATTTGCAGCCCGAAGGTGATTTTAGGGCGCCTGTGCTCACTTTTGGCGCCGCTTTGATCTTCATCGGATTGGTAGTGAGTGCGCTGTTGGCGCGCCGTCGGCGTCGTAAACTCGCAGTCTGGAAGCGCCGCAACTTAAATGCGTCCAACGGTAATTCCCATCCGGCAGTATCTGGAATGCGGGCGCCATCTAAAGACCGCGACACACATTCTTGATAAGCACAGTCGCAATCTGTACCCTGTGCGGCTGATTGTTAAAGCTCGATAAAAGGTGAGTAATGAAATTCGAAGGAACAGAACGATATATAGCCACTGCAGATCTGCAGATGGCAGTCAACGCCGCAGTCACACTTGAACGTCCACTGCTGATTAAAGGCGAGCCCGGCACCGGCAAGACCATGCTGGCTGAGGAAGTTGCAGCGGGCTTGGGAATGAAATTGATTCAGTGGCATATCAAGTCCACGACCAAGGCTCAGCAGGGTCTTTATGAGTACGATGCGGTATCCAGATTGCGAGATTCGCAGCTTGGAGATGGCAAAGTGCACGATATCGCCAATTACATTAAGAAAGGCAAGCTGTGGGAGGCTTTTACCGCGGAAGAGCAAGTCGTATTGTTGATCGACGAGGTCGACAAAGCGGACATCGAATTTCCCAATGATTTGCTGGTAGAGCTCGATCGCATGGAGTTTTTCGTCTACGAAACAGGCGAAACAGTGAAAGCGATACAGCGGCCTATCATCATCATCACCAGTAACAACGAGAAAGAACTGCCAGATGCATTCTTGCGCCGCTGTTTTTTCCACTTTATTAACTTCCCAGATCGCAAGACAATGCGAGAAATTGTGGACGTGCACTATCCCAATATCACCCAGGAGTTGGTGCAGGAGGCGATGGAAATGTTCTTTGACCTGCGTGCCATTCCGGGGCTTAAGAAAAAACCTTCCACTTCGGAACTTATCGATTGGCTGAAGCTGCTTATGGCCGATGATATACCCGACGAGATTCTGAAGGATCGCGATCAGACCAAGGCGATCCCACCTCTTTATGGGGCTCTGCTGAAGAATGAGCAGGATGTTCATTTACTGGAACGTCTTGCCTTCATGCACCGGAGAGAGAGCCGCTAGCGCTATGTTGGTTAATTTTTTCCAGGGGCTGAGAGACGCGGGTGTTCCGGTTACCCCGCGCGAATTGCTCGATTTACTCGAGGGTCTGAACCAACATATTGTGTTTGGCTCTATCGATGACTTTTATTATTTCAGTCGTACTTGTATGGTCAAAGATGAGAAGTATTTTGATCGCTTTGACCGCGCTTTCGGTTTGCATTTCAAAGATCTTGAAGCGCTGGATGATGTGATCGAAGCGCTGATTCCAGATGATTGGTTGCGATCAGAGTTTTTGAAAAATCTAAGCGATGAAGACAAAGCAAAAATTGAGTCGCTTGGGGGCTTGGAAAAACTCATCGAAGAGTTTAAGAAAAGACTCGAAGAGCAAAAGGAGCGACACGAAGGCGGCAGCAAATGGGTGGGTACCGGCGGTACTTCTCCCTTTGGGCAGGAAGGTTATCATCCTGAAGGCATCCGCGTCGGTCCTAACGGCAAAAATAAAAAGGCTGTAAAAGTCTGGGATAAACGAGAGTTCAAAAACCTGGACGATTCTGTTGAGCTGGGAACTCGCAATATCAAGGTAGCGCTGCGCAGACTCCGAAAGTTCGCCCGCACCGGCGCGGCCGATGAGCTGGATTTAGACGACACCATCAGCTCCACGGCCCGCAACGCCGGCTATCTTGATATCAAGATGGTGCCGGAGCGCCATAACGCGGTAAAAGTTCTGTTGTTTTTCGATGTGGGCGGGTCAATGGATCCACACGTGAAAATCTGTGAAGAGCTGTTCTCTGCCGCGCGTACAGAATTCAAACATATGGAAATTTTCTATTTCCATAACTTCCTTTACGAAAGCGTCTGGAAAAACAACGTTCGACGGCACAATGAACGCACTATGTTGTTGGATGTTCTACACAAGTACAGTCGTGACTACAAGATAGTTTTTGTAGGCGATGCTTCTATGTCACCGTATGAAATTGCTCAGCCGGGCGGTTCTGTCGAACACTGGAATGAGGAAGCTGGTGAAGTTTGGATGGAGCGCTTAAGAAACACCTATGAAAAGGTCATATGGATTAACCCGGTGCCTCAAGATGAATGGGAGTACACACAATCGGTGTCCATGACCCACCGTTTGATGGAGGGCCGTATGTACCCACTTAGCCTGAAGGGCCTGGAAGAGGGTATGTCTTACCTCTCTAAGTAGTTATCTCCCCAGGTTGCCCGCGTAGGCAATCAGGGAAGCGGTCACAGCCACGTTTAGTGACTCAACTGCGTTGTTCATAGGAATTGACAGCGAAGTAGTGGCAATGCGCTTTACCGAATCCGATACCCCTTCGGATTCGTTACCCAATACGAAAACACTTTGAGCAGACTCTCCGCGACCGAATAAAGACTCCTTCGCGGTGGCCTCGAGCGTGCAGATATCCATCCCAGCGTCGCGACACGCTGTCAATCCAGTTACCAAGTCGCTGCAGACCAGCATAGGGGCCCTGTATAGCGTTCCAGCACTTGCCTTGATAACTAACGGTCCTAAGGCTGCATTGCCCCGGGGAGACCACAGGATCCCGTCGATGTGGCCCGCTGCGGCTGATCGCACTATCATTCCCAGATTTTGCGGATTCGTGATGCCATCCAAGGCCAGCAGGCGCACCGGCCTATTGCCCGGTAGCTCATTCAGGAAATTGTCTAAGGTGTTAAATCCAGGGCATATAATATCCAGGGCGACCCCCTGATCCTGCTTTCCATTTTTGGATATTCGGGCCAGTTCTACACGACTGTGATGCTTGATCGAAATCTCGCGCTTTTCCGCCAATTGGGTGATTTTGGCCACGCTGCCAGCTTCCCGATTGCTGGTTGCAAGATGTATGCAGTAGCACGTAAGTGAATTATCTTGCAGGGCCTCTAGTACCGCGTTGCGTCCGTATACGGTTAATACGCGGTCGAAGAAAGCCTTTTTCTCAAGGTAATTTTCAGACTCAATCATTGTGTTTAGTCCGCGGGGAAAGTTGGGAGCGGTAGCTCCCCGGGGACAGCCCCGTCCATTTCTTAAAAGATCGGTAGAAAGCCGAATTATCCTGAAACCCCATTAGCGCCGCAATAGCGTCGATCGTCAATTCGGGGCGGGCGATGTAATGAATCGCGAGCTGTTTTCGATACTCATCTTTAATAAGCTGGAAGCTGGTGGCCTCGATAGTGAGTTTCCGGTGCAGTGTCCGCGGAGACATATTCAGTTTTTCCGCGACACAATCTGCACTGGGTGTTTTGCTTATCGAGTGATTTATTAGCAGCTCTTCCACCCGGCGCGTTAAGGGCTTGGTATCGTTGGGTTTCCCAGGTTTAACCAAGCGGTAGGGTGTTTGCTTGAGAAAATTTTCCAGGGTCTCTTCATTCTGGGCCACTGGATGCTGCAGTAGGGCCTTACTCATTACCAGACCGGAGTGTTCCTTTTCAAACAACACCGGGCAATTGAAGAGGTGCTCATAGTGGCTGCTGGTCGCGGGCGCTTGTGTTCTCAGCCAGACTTCTTTCAATAGCAGATCCTTGCCGATTAGCCAACTGTAAAAACGATACATCATTACCAATACATTTGAATACCCGACGGCATTTTCCTGGGACACGGGGGCTGGGAAACGCTCAAAAAGACACAGCGCGTGCTCGTTATCCGCTAATTCAATAATAGCGGGATGGCGTTTGGTCCGCTGGTTGCTGCGATACAAATTGCAGTAGTCATAAAACTCTGCGGAACGCGATAGGGCACAATGCAGTGTGCTGCAATGAATAATAAACAAGCACATCATGCGAAAGGTTCCAGGGGGCGACTTATATTGCTTCCCCAGACCGAAGGCTTCATCTTGTAAAAGCTCCATCAGCAATTGGTACAGCTTGCTGTAACAGTCCGTTGGTATTGTCTCGGGTGAGTTGCTTGCATCCAGCAATGGATTGAAGTCCAACTCAATGTGCTCCAGCGCTCGCTCTACCTCAAAGCCTTGGTCGACTACTACGCGCAGTAGACTGGCCAAGTTCTTGGTCGGCATTTTGTCCAAAACTCAAATACTCGATGAAAATTTCTGCGGCGATTGTATCATGGGTCTTAACTGCTAAAGATCGAACCCACAACAAATGGATTGTAACTTGACCGAGATACCTGCACTAGAACAACTGAGAAATAACCCAGCTGCTATTGCGATAACCGATGGCGAGACTCACAGCACCTGGGAGGATTTCTTCGACGGAGCGTTGGATGTAGTCGATCTTCTGAAGTCGCGCGATGTGATGCCCGGCCAGCATGCCGCGATTTTATCGGGAAATAATAAAGAGTATTACGAGGTTTTGCTGGGAGCCGTTATTGCAGGCGTTTGGCTTACTCCGGTGAACAGTCATCTCACCGGGCCTGAAGTGGACTACGTGTTGGCGGACTCAGGTGCCAAAGTATTGTTTACCGACCGTGAGGAGTTGCTGGCAAAGAGCGATTTTGCGGTTGCTCTATCTCTGGAACGGAAAGCTGAAAAACAGCACGGCGATTCCCAGCAGGTTTACGCTCGATTGATAGATCTTCTGGGTGAGAAAGCCGGTGGTTTTCTCATGTATACCAGTGGTACGACTGGACAGCCCAAGGGGGTAAAGCGCAATTCCCCCGGTTCTTTACTAGACGCCTTAAAGCTGTGGCGCCAGACCGGCACCAACGCCGGATTGAATGGAGAGGGCGCGCACCTTGTGACCGGTCCTATCTATCACGCCGCTCCAGGTATGTTTTCATTCTATGATCTTATCAACGGTGCTTCGCTGGTTTTAATGCGGCGTTGGAATACGCAGAGCTGTCTCGAGATGATCGAGCACTACTCCATTGTGCGTACTCACCTGGTACCGACCATGTTTGTGCGTTTGCTGCGAGACCGCAAGAGCTATTCCCGCCAGTATGATCTGAGTTCACTGCGCATGGTACTTCATGGTGCTGCTCCTGTTTCTCGGCAGATAAAACGCGAGATGATTGCATGGTGGGGAGAGGTATTGGTGGAGTACTGGGGTGCTAGCGAGAGTGGAATTATAACTCGGGTCGACTCTGTGCAATGGCTGGCGCATCCTGGTACGGTAGGAAAACCTCTAGCACACTTTGAAGTAAGCGTGCGTGATGAAGTATTTAACGAGCTTGCAAGGGGGCAGATTGGCTCGCTGTATGCGCGTAAATCCGGTGCTCCCAGGCCGTATCACTATTTTAACGATAACGAGAAGACCGAGGGAGCCTATGTAGACGATTGGTTTACCCTGGGTGATTTGGGTTGGCAAGACGAGAGCGGTTACATCTATATTGCAGATCGCCGAAGCAATTTAATTATCAGCGGCGGAGTCAATATTTATCCCGCTGAAGTCGAAGGCGTCTTATTGGAACACGGTAGTGTGGCCGACGTCGCGGTTATCGGGTTAGCAGATGAAGAGTGGGGCAAGCGAGTTCACGCGATTGTTCAGCCTGTTCCCGGAAGGGATCCCACCGATAATCTGGTGGAAGAATTATTAGATTTTGCGCGTACCCGCCTCGCGAAATTCAAAATCCCTCGCAGTGTCGAAATTGTCGAAAGCTTACCCAGATACGACTCAGGCAAACTCTATCTTAATCGACTTGGTCCATCCGAACCCGACCGCTAGCGAGGTTAGTCACGCGACTTGCTGATTGCAGCATCCGCGCGGCAATTTCCTCAATTTGTGCGCCAGTGATAGGCTTGTCAATAGAACCGGCAACAAAGCACATGACGGGAATTTCTTTGTAAACAAATACCGGTACAGTGATGGTACTGACATCGTAGCGGCCCTTGGGGTCTATGCGATCCAGATGGTAGTGCTCATCGCACAGATCATGCTGGTAGGTGTTGGTGACCTCTTCCAGTTCGGTCAGACTCCATGAGTTATGGATGCGATTGAGTTCTTTTTGTAATTCCGCTTGAGCGAGGGTTTTAAGCGTAACTTCATATCCCCGAGCGCGAATTGAGATAAGCGACACACGTAGCTTTTGATCAAGCTTTTCATTGTACGCCCCGCGAGATTCGTGCGCTCGAGTAAGCCACTGCTCTAGTTGACTTGCGGGTGAGAAAGCGGTGTAGCAGGCGGCCACAGGTGCGGTGTTAGGAAGCCGTAAGCCAAGCTGAAAAGAATCTATAAGCGGCGTGGCCCGGCCATAAAGCGCCAGCAGCACTTGATGTAATTTAGACCGACCGGTGACAGCGAAACCGATTTCGAGATCATTCTGTAAACTCTCCAACTCGGGGCGGGCATACTCCAGTACGGGAAATTGTGCGAAGGCAGCGTTCCCTGCTGCTATGATTGATGGCCCCAGGCGATAGGCTTTCGTTTTCGGATGCTGGACCAGGAAGCCGTACTTGGCCATCGTGGTTAAAATAGCATGGCATGTGGCTTTGTTGAGGTTTAGCCGACGGGTCATCTCCGTCAAGCCGAATGACTGATGAGGATTTGCCATCAACAAATCTAGTATGGCCAGCGCTCGAGCTGTTGGTTGTGAAAAGAGGGCCACGTGAAACTCCTAAAACTAAGTTGAGATACAAGTTGAGGTACAAGTTGCGGTATAGATTATTGTACTTTGTCTCTATGGTAACGCCTAGCATAAGCGAAATTCAAGCCCGGAAATGACTTGCAATCAAGTGGAGATAACGCAGATGGATAAACTATGGGGAGGAGGTGTGAATTGGAAGAGAAAGTAGGGGTGGCAAGGCTCTTTATTTTGTACGGAACCTCGGCTTGCCATCTGTGTGAAATGGCTGAAGAGCTAATGGTCTTTGTAAACGATGGTCGGGGGGAGTTGGTCTACGAAAAGTGTGACATTGCCAACTCAGATGAGCTCTTTGAACGTTACGGGCTGCACATCCCTGTCCTTCAGCACCCCGGGGGGGATGAATTGTTTTGGCCCTTTGACAGCGATGCATTGCGGGACTTTTGCGAACTTTAGCGTTTACTCGCCAACTCGAACGGCAAGAACGTCGGTTACCGCGCCGTGAAGCACTCCATTTGCTGTCGAACCCAGTAACAACGCGAGGCCTCGCCTGCCATGGCTGCCGATGACGATTAAGTCCGCACCAAGCTCTTCGGCTTTGGCATGAATTTCGGCATCGGGCCTCCCCAGCACAATATGCTGATTCGCTTCATCGACTGAATGCGACTCTCCAAAGCGTTGCAGCTGGGCACTCGCTTGCTGATGAATTTCATCTTGGATCCCAGAGAAGTCCATGGGAATATCGCCCCCGTAAGCGAAACTGAGTGGCTCGATGACGTGGATGAAGTGCACTTGGGCCTGATTTGAACTGGCGATAGTGCGAGCTCGTTGTGCGACTTTTGATGAATCTTCACTGAGATCGACGGCGACTAATATTTTACGGTACTCAGACATGGCACACTCCATAAATAGACAAGGTGAGTTGTTCCATCATTTATAGCACATAAATCCATCTCGGCAATGCGCTATCATAGCCAGGCTCGCCATTTTGCGAACAATCTTGATTTGAATCAGAAGAGGTAAGATTGAGCTATTGGATTATTCTTTTTGTGGTCGCAGTGGCGTTGGCGCCTCTTGCACACTTTGTTCCCAGCAAGTCGCAAAGGAGAGTGTCCCGGCTTAGAGAGTATGCAGCTGTTAAAGGACTGTTCGTCGAGTTTCGCGATCCACCCGGCCATGGATCTGGCAGGACAGACAGCCGGACAGGGCACACAATCTATTATGGCAAAAGAATCCGATCTCGTGGGCAAGGTCCCCAATCGAGGGTGTCCTGGCGGGCCGACTCCGACGGCTGGACCGAGCAAGTACGAGGGAGCGGTGTACCTAAGCCCCTGTTAGAACTCCCTCCGGGTATTGTCGGCGCGAGCGCTGATCTTGACAGTTGCGGTATCTACTGGTCCGAGAGCGGGGAAGAGGCAGAAATCGATAAGATTTGTGAGGTTTTAGAGTCCCTGTCCTTGAGCTTGTACGCATGATTTATTTTAATTTCTCTTGACCGCAGGCGGCTGGCGACATATACATGCCACTTTTTTGTCGGCCGGAACCTCCGGCAAACATCCAAAGCTGATATAAGTAAAGGATACTATGGGAAAGACACTGGTCATTGTCGAGTCACCCGCGAAGGCGAAGACAATCAATAAGTATTTGGGCTCCGATTACATCGTTAAGTCCAGCATCGGTCACATCCGAGATTTGCCGACCTCGGGCAGTAACACTATCCCTGTCGACACCAAAGCACGCGCTGCCCAAGCCGCTAAAACTCGAAAAATGGAGCCTGAAAAAAAAGCGGCCTACAAGAAATCCAAGTCGCGTGAGCAGCTTATTCGCAGAATGGGTATTGACCCGGAGAACGGCTGGAAGGCCGATTATCATGTGTTGCCGGGCAAAGAAAAAGTCGTCAGCGATTTACAAAAAGCTGCGGCGGGAAGCGACGCTATCTATCTCGCGACCGACCTCGATAGAGAGGGGGAGGCCATTGCCTGGCACCTGCGCGAGGCTATCGGCGGAGACGACTCACGCTATCGTCGTGTGGTTTTTAATGAAATCACTAAGAAGGCTGTCACGGAGGCCTTTGAACATCCCTCAGAACTGGATCAAAACAGGGTAAATGCTCAGCAAGCCCGACGATTTCTCGACCGTGTGGTCGGATATATGGTGTCGCCCCTGCTGTGGGCCAAAGTGGCTAGAGGTTTATCTGCCGGAAGAGTTCAATCGGTAGCCACTCGTCTGGTTGTTGAGCGAGAGCGTGAAATTCGAGCCTTCATACCAGAGGAATACTGGGAGATCCATGCTCAGTTAACCGCAAAGGGCGGAGAAAATCTTAGATTCCAAGTCAAGAAGCACAAGGGTGAGAACTTTAGGCCTAGCGATGGGGATACCGCAGGGAAGGCCACTGCGGAATTGGAGAAGCTGCCATATGCAGTGCGCTCCAGGGAAGACAAGCCTACGCGGTCCAAGCCCTCAGCGCCCTTTATTACGTCGACCCTGCAGCAGGCAGCAAGTACTCGCCTTGGATTCAGTGTTAAGAAGACGATGATGATGGCTCAAAGGTTGTATGAAGCCGGTCACATCACCTACATGCGAACAGATTCGACAAACTTGAGTGCGGAAGCAGTCGCTTCCTGCCGTGAATACATAGGCAAGAATTTCTCAGCCCGGTACATGCCGGAAGCGCCTATTCGCTATTCTTCCAAAGATGGTGCTCAGGAAGCACACGAGGCTATTCGTCCGTCCAATGTAAATGTCTCTCAGAACGCGCTTACAGGCCTCAAACCGGAGACGGAACGCGATGCTGCGAGACTCTATGAATTGATATGGCGTCAGTTTGTTGCCTGCCAAATGACACCCGCCGAATATACCTCCACGTCAATTGTTGTGGCCGCCGGTGACTACGAGCTAGGTGCCCGCGGTCGAATTATACGCTTTGACGGTTATACAGCGGTGCAGGTTCCCGCCGCTAAGAAGGGCGAAGATATGGTGCTGCCGGACATTAAGACCGGCGATTCACTGAATCTTGCTAAATTGGATCCTGTTCAGCATTTCACTAAGCCGACGGCGAGATTTGGCGAGGCCAGTTTGGTCAAAGAACTTGAGAAGCGAGGAATAGGGCGCCCGTCGACTTACGCAGCTATCATATCTACCATTCAGGATCGGGGTTATGTTCGCCTGGAAAATAAGCGATTCTATGCCGAAAAAATGGGTGATATTGTTACTCAGCGACTGCAGCAAAGTTTTACCGGGCTGCTCGATTACGGGTTTACTGCGTCGATGGAGGAACGTCTGGACGATGTAGCTGCGGGCAAGTTGGGTTGGAAAGATTTGCTGGACGAGTTTTACGGTGAATTTCAAGGGCTGCTCGAAAGTGCGGAAGAGCCAGAGCCCAATGGCATGCAGCGCAATGAACCTACGATGACAGACATTCAGTGCAGAACCTGCAGCAGGCCGATGCAAGTTCGCACGGCAAGTACTGGGGTATTTTTGGGGTGCTCAGGTTATGGTTTGCCTCCTAAGGAGCGCTGCAAGACCACGATTAATCTTACCTCTGGCGATGAAGCTATTCATGAAGATGCTGACGATGAAGCAGAGTCGCGTCTGCTGCGTTCCAAGCACCGCTGCGAAATCTGTAATGCGGCGATGGATAGCTATTTGATAGACGAGCAGCGCAAATTGCATGTTTGCGGTAACAACCCAGACTGCAGTGGGTTCGAGGTAGAGGCAGGAAAGTTCATCATCAAGGGCTACGAAGGTCCGGTTCTCGATTGCGATAAATGTGGCAACGAGATGCAGTTGAAAAACGGTCGCTTCGGCAAGTACTTTGGATGCACATCGGAGTCCTGTAAGAACACGCGTAAGCTGCTGCGAAATGGCGAAGCTGCGCCGCCTAAAATGGACCCGGTACCCATGCCAGAGCTGGAATGCTTAAAAGTGGAAGACACCTACATTTTGCGCGATGGAGCAGCTGGCCTGTTCCTGGCTGCCAGTCAGTTTCCGCGCAATAGAGAAACTCGTGCACCACTGGTCGACGAAATTCTTCCCCATAAGGACGAAATTGATCCTAAGTATGGCTTTCTGTTTTCTGCTCCGGCACATGACGGGCAGGGTAATCGCTCCCAGATACGCTTTAGTCGCAAGACTAAGGAGCAGTACGTGATGACGGAAGTCGAGAGTAAGGCAACTGGATGGAAGGCCTTTTACGACGGCGGAAAATGGGTAGAAGATATTCCCACGGTAAGAGCCAAGGCGAAGCCGAAAGCCAAGGCAAAAGCCAAGGCAAAAGCAAAAGCAAAGGCGAAGACAAAGGCCGAATGAGCGGTTGACCGAAGCTTATGTGGCCGCGGCGCCCCGCGCTTTAGCTCATTGAGGGACGCTGTTGTAGAGTCTTGTAGCACGAGTGTCTACTGGCTTGGACGCTTACAGGCACTCTTTTCTGGCCCACTTCGAACTGGGCTGTTAGTATGTTCTTGAAGTCATGGGAAGTAGGGGTTTGCTGAGTGTCCACATCGATACTTGAGATTGTCGAAATGAGCGAAGGAGAAATAGTGCTGCAAAATGCAGAGGACGACTCTTCACCGCTTGTGACTATTCGGTTCTCAGACGAAACTAGGCTTTATCTTATGGGCAACGGGCTCGAAGTAGCCAGAGCTATGATACAAGCGGGTATTCAAGCTGCCGCGGACCTTGCAGAGCGAGGAGAAATAGAAGTAGATTCTGACGTTCCTGCGCCAGATAAATCCCGGATACTTCACTAGCAGACAGCGGGCCCTACATCTAGAATGGCTGCTAGGTGCGGGTTAGAACCAGACACTGACAGTCTGAGAGCTCTGCGCACCGCTTAAGGTCTTCACGCTGTTCAATGGTCAAATCTCCGCAAAAACCAATTACCGTGTGGCTTTGACCAGATCTGAGCGCTTTTTTAATCACCTCTGTTTCATCTATCCGGTGAGAAGACTTGACCTTGAGGAGTTGTCTGGGTTGTATGTCAGCGGCTTTAGCAACGTCTCGTGGTAGCTCAGGGGTATTGACACAAGTGAGCCAGCGTTTGTCCATCCTATGGCTAAGTTGAGAGAGAATGGGTAGCACATGACTATCGCCATCAAGATAGCCACCGTCGATCGACAACTCCCTGTACAAACTGGGTTTGAATCCGAGCTCTTGAGTCGTTTCTACCGCGTCAAATCCTAGTTGTCTCATTAGTGTACACCTCTGCGTAATACGCCTACGCTCAATCCCTCGATCGAAAACTCTTGCTCTCGTAGATCGACGGAAATAGTTTGAAAATCAGGGTTCTCCGGAAGCAACTCAATAAGATGCTTTTGCCGAGTTTTGTGTAATCGCTTTACTGTGACTTCATCTTCTATTCGAGCCACGATGATGTCTCCATTGTTGGCTATTGGGGTGCTATGCACCGCCAGGAGATCGCCGTCGAAGATACCGGCATCCATCATGCTGTCTCCGTGAACGGTTAAAAAATAGTCGGCTGCTGGGCTGAAGAAACTGGTGGGCAAATTGCAGTAATCTTCAACGTGCTCCTGAGCCAGTATCGGATTACCCGCTGCTACTCGCCCCACAATGGGAATGCCGCTGCTCTCGGGAAGTCTTATTCCTCTGGACGCACCCGCTATCATTTCGATGGCGCCTTTTCGCGCCAGCGCCTTCAGGTGCTCCTCTGCTGCATTCGCAGATTTAAAACCTAACTCCCGCGCGATATCGGCACGTGTTGGCGGATAACCGGTCTCCTCTATGTGCCGACGAATGATATTCAGCACGTCCTGCTGTCGATTCGTGAGTTTTTCCATGTGCACGCCTATCTGTTTATTTATACAGTTGCTGTGATTATATACAGTATTATGGTTTGTGCAATGAGTTTGTGTCTGCTCCAGATTAAGACATCCGAAGCATTAATAGGATCGACGTGGGGAAGGGCTCGCCACAGCGTGCCTTACTGTAGGTGGTGAGGGTTCTTGAAGTCGTTGATAATACTGCGTGCGAATCAGATTGAACCTAGCAATCATCCACCCCCTGCATAAACTCGGGCTCAATCGAATTTATCGGATTGTTCCAGTCTTCAGGGTGAAACGGCAGGTCGGGGTCCAGTCCGTCACCGTCGTCCAATTCGAAGGGAGTGCGCCAATCTTCTGGGGCTTCAGCCTTCACCAGCCGCATTTCGCGCCATGCATCGAGATCATATTCGCTGACTTCGCCATCGAGATACTGTGTTTCGATGGTGTGGGCTGATGGGTCCCAAGCCACGATTTCGAATAGCGCGGATGTCTGGATGTCCTGGTACCATCCACCCACTTCCGGATTGAGCATTTTCATAAGCTGGAGCCCCTGAAGGTGTTATTAGGTCCAACATATCACGCTGAAAGAGCCTGTCCATTATGTGAAAAGGGTCTATCAAGACTCGCTGAAATTACACAAATGTGGGCTGAAAACTTTTTTTTAGATAGATCAATTGCTTGCGCACAGTTCCAAGAGTTGACATCAGCCAGCTCTGCCTTTTATATATCAGTTCTACTCTGATCACTAGGGCTCAAAATGAAGAATATGTCTAAAAACCGCCCGATTTGGCTGACGGTCTTACCTATTTTTACGCCAACTAGCAGGCACTATTGATGACAGACTGGATTGAACTCGTCCTCGCGAGCAAAGGGTTGGTTCTGCAGCTCCCCGCCTTACTACTGGCGGGCGTTGTGGGGCACTTTTTGTTGGGCTTTGTAGTGCGCCGTTCGCAGATAGTGGCGCTGAAGAGCGAGCGGCGCTGGGATGATGTTCTAGTGGCCGCGGCGGAAACGCCAGTGCGCGCAGTGTTATGGATTGTTGTTTGCTATTTGGCCCTGGAGCTGATCGCGGTCGCAGATGGCTTCAGAATCTGGTTTCGCCAGGCTTATGATACTTCGTTAGTTCTGTTACTTGGCTGGTTTGCGCTGCGCCTGATTCGAGGGGTCGAAGGCGAATTGCTCCGCGAGGAGCACGGCAATACCGATTCCACAGACAAGGCATCGGTGCATGCCACCGCTCAGCTTCTGCGAATTATACTGTGGGTGCTCGGCGGTTTAATGGTGTTGCAGACACTGGGTATTTCCATATCAGGGCTGCTGGCCTTTGGCGGGATTGGCGGTATCGCAGTGGGATTTGCGGCAAAAGATATGCTGTCCAATTTCTTCGGTGGTTTGAGTATTTACATGGATCGTCCGTTCACCAAGGGAGACTGGATACGCTCACCAGATCGAGAGATTGAAGGTACCGTTGAAGATATCGGCTGGCGTCTGACTCGCATTCGGACCTTTAGTCAGCGTCCTCTTTACGTTCCTAATGCGGTCTTTAGCCAGGTAGCGCTTGAAAACCCATCGCGCATGCTCAACCGGCAGATCCACGAGACTATTGGCCTTCGTTATCAGGACGCAGGGTCGATGGCCAAGATCGTCGATCAGGTGAAAGCAATGCTGGAGGAACACCCGGAGATTGATCTGTCGAGAACGTTGATCGTCAATTTCGTCACCTTTGGACCATCTTCACTGGATTTCTTTGTTTACACGTTCACGAAGACCACCAATTGGGTCGCCTTTCACAAAATAAAGCAGGAAATTATGCTCACGATCTTTGATATAGTAAAAGCCAACGGTGCTGATATTGCCTTTCCTACACAAACGCTGCATCTGAGCCAAGTCGAGCCGGAGCCGCAACCGTGAGCCGTGTTGCGATAGTGGGCGGAACCGGGGTCAGCGACTTTGACGGCCTTGAGCTTCTGGGTGAACATAATCCCAAGACTGATTATGGCTACGCGTCCCGACCCGTTCAGGAGGGAAAGCTGGGAGAGGACAGTGTGTTCTTTTTGCAGCGCCACGGCAGTCCAAAAACAATTCCTCCCCACCTGATCAATTATCGCGCTAATCTAGCGGCGTTAAAAAGTCTGGGTGTTACAGATGTCATCGCCATCAACGCGGTGGGCGGTATTTCTCCCAATATGCAGCCGGGGCGGCTGGTTTTCCCGGATCAAATTATTGATTACACCTGGGGGCGTGAGCATACCGTCGACGAGGACTCCTCGAGCGAACTGATGCATATTGATTTTTCCAAGCCGTACAGTGCGCTGGTGCGTGAGGGGTTGCTCAAGGCCGCTCGGGCGCTGGAAATTGCCCACGCTGCAACCGCCGTGCACGGCGTCACTCAGGGGCCGCGACTGGAATCGGCGGCTGAGGTGAAGCGCATGGCTAATGATGGCTGCGACCTTGTGGGAATGACGGGAATGCCGGAGGCGTCGCTGGCTATGGAAATGGGGCTCAGATATGCGGCGGTTTGTATGGTGGTCAACCCGGCTGCAGGAATTGGAGACGAGCCTTTAACGCTGGATATGATGCGCAATATTTTGAAACGAGAGGCAGCGGTTGTCGGCGCATTACTGCGCCGCTATCTCATGGATTATTACAGTGGCTGATTCGGGTCTAGTCCAAACTCTTCAATGGCAATGGCCATGGCTTCAAGTTCTTCAATGGCTATGGCTTCAAGTTCTTCTTCAGTAATCGGTGTGACTAGAACAATCACCCCCATCATCGGGTGATCGATATAGTGCACTTCTGTGCTGCGCATTTTGCGCGTTTGCTGCAGTAAGACAGCATGACGCCAAGGGTAAGTTGGACTGACTTCTACAGGTTCTTCGGGTTGGAATGAAAATGGCAGTTCGGATTCATCAAGCTCAACTTCTTCTGCTTCTGCGCCATTGCCGCTTAGTTTTTCCTCGAACAGCTCATCGAGCGCTGCATCTGGCACTGGAACAGGCCCCAGAGGCGGTGGAGGCATTTGCCAATCACCGGGCAGATAATTGCCCATGGTGTTGATCCAAAAATTCGTTTCCAGGTGGAGATAACGCGCTAAATGCAATTTGATACTGCCCTGAAGTTTAGGCCACTCTTGAAGGTACCCGGATTGATCTAGCAGTATAGGCAGCGTGCGCTCGCTTGAAACAATGGGCTGATTCCAGCTTTCATGAAAGAGAATTTCGTAACGGCCCGATTGCCGCATGCGTCCGGCTCGCTGCGCAAATTCCCATGTTTCCTGGGCGAGGCGAACAAAGGGCGTTGGCAATAGATTCATTGGTAGCGTCTGAACCTGATTGGGGTCGAGCACTTCCTCAGCGGATACAGATTGCGTAATAGGGGTTAGTTTAGTTGGGTCTGAGACCGACAGTGGGTCTTCCGATGCTGCCTCCGACTCCGCATATGTCAACAAATGGTAACTCTTTGGGTAAGTGAGGTCGGGCAATGACTCCCAAACCTCGGAAGTCGCTGCGGCGGCGGAGGTCTGGCTGAAGATTATCAGTTCCACGTTATACCATCGGTCTTGTTCAGGCTCGTGTTGTTGGGCCTGTGTGGCGCTGTTTGTGCTCACCGCGATGGCAGCCAAAGCCGGCAAGGCAACGCGATGTGTAAAGGATTTCATCAGGCGGTCACTTCCGTTATATCACTTGCAAGTTTTTTCAATAGATTCTCGACAAAGGGTTCTCTGTCTGTCGGCTCGGACAAATCTGACTCGAAGCGCAGGCGGGTAGCTCCGGCGAGCTTGTAAGCCTGTGGTTCGGACTGAACCAACTGTACCAGGCTAAGCGGATTCACTCGCGTAGAGTCTTTGAAATCAATATTACCACCACGGGGTCCCACCTCAATGCCAGCTATGCCTAAGCTATCGGCTTTTATTCTAAGTGAGCCTGTAACAAACAAGTTTTTTGCCTGCACGGGCAACAGCCCAAAGCGATCAATCATCTCTACCTGAATTTCGCGCAGGTCATCATCGGTAGCGGCCGCGGCAATGCGTTTATACAGGACCAGTCGGGTATTGATGTCTGGCAGGTAATCATCGGGTATCAATGCCGGTATATGTAAGTTCACCTCCGTACCCGGATCAATAGGAGAATCGACATTGGGGATTTCGCCGCGCCTCAATGCCGCAACGGCTCGCTCCAACATCTCCATATACAGGGCAAACCCGACGCTGTGAATTTGTCCGCTTTGTTCGTCTCCCAGGAGTTCACCCGCACCTCGAATTTCCAGATCATGGGTCGCCAGCAAATAGCCCGCTCCCAGGTCTCCTGCAGCTTGTATGGCCTCCAAGCGCTTCTCGGCATCCCGAGTCATGGCTGAACGAGGAGGGCAGAGTAAATAGGCATACGCCTGATGGTGGGATCGTCCGACTCGGCCGCGCAACTGATGCAATTGCGCCAAGCCAAACTTATCCGCTCGTTCAATGATGATGGTATTGGCGTTGGGAATATCGATGCCGGTTTCGATAATTGTGGTGCACAGTAATATATGATGCTTCTGATGATAGAAGGTTGTCATGACCTGCTCCATCTCCGCCTCACGCATTTGGCCGTGGGCTACCCCTATGCTTAGCTGCGGCAATAACTCCCGAAGCTTGCGCGCTGTCTCTTCAATAGTTTTGACTTCGTTGTGCAGATAAAACACCTGGCCACCGCG